>NZ_KB822966.1:90000-149474 GCF_000364985.1 Thioalkalivibrio sp. HL-Eb18 | reverse complement strand
TACGGGGACGTCCGCTTCTCGGGGCATCCGTGAGCCCCCCGATGCGTGCCTGCTCGAAGCGCTTGCGCCACTTGCTCACCGTCTCCGCCGAGACGCCAACCCGCGCGCCAATCTCCGAAGCCTTCAGGCCTCGCGTGCTCAGCAGAATCATGCGCGCGCGCTGTTGTTCCGCCGCGGGCATCTGGCGCCGCCGCAGCCAGCTCTCGAGCTCGTCGCGTTCGGCTTCACTGATCGTCAACGTCTTGATCGGTCGTCCCATTCCGGTCGCCTCCCGAGTGCCTGTTGTCAGGATACAGGGGGACAGTCACGGAGTCGATGAACTTTTGTTAAACGACACTAGAGCCCGTGCGCCCACTCCAGGACCGCGTCCTGGAGATTGCGCCCATGCCCGATGTGCGCACGCGGCCCATTCACCAGCACCGTGACGATCACGTCATCGCCGCTGGAGGTGCGGACATAGCCCGCCACCGCCGAGACCTCGTTGATGTGCCCGGTCTTCAGGTGCATCTGCCCGCGCAGGTCGCCGTTGCGGAAACGGTTGCGCAGGGTCCCGTCCAGCCCCGACAGGGCCAGCGACGACTGGAACTCGGGCCGATGCGGGTGCTTCCAGCCCGCCTCGAGGATCTCGCCGAGCTGGCGCGCGGTCATGCGGGCATCGCGGCTGAGGCCCGAACCGTTGTCGACCACCATACCGCCGACATCCACGTCCAGATCGCGCAGTGAGTGGACCAGGGCCTCGCGCCCCTTGTCCATCGTCGCGGGCGGGCCGTTCTTGCGCGCCCCCAGGGTCAGCAGCAAGTGATCGCTCATGACATTCGAGCTCCACTTGTTGGACACCCGGATCAGATCGGACAGGGGGCGCGAGCGATGGCGCACAATCGGCTCGTCATGCAGCACGGGCAACACGCCGGTACGCACCCTGCCCGTCAGTTCGCCGCCCCATTGATCCCAGGCCATGCGAAACATCTCGGCATGGTTGGCCTCCGGCGTGAGCACCGAGCGCAGCATCTCGTAGTTGCCACAATTCACCGGGTACTGACCGGAAAAGGTCACCCGCTGGGCGTTCTGATCGACATTGAACTGGATACCCCGCTGCCACTCGCCACACCCCCCTCGGGTCGGCTGCAGACGGTTGACGACCTCGAGCCCGGGCAACGGCGGATCGACCACTACATCGATGCCGTTGCCGCGGCGCTCGGGACGCACATGGAAGCGCTGGGAGTTGGAATTCACGTGCAGGGCATACGGCAACTGGTTGTACGCCCGCAATGGCTGGCGGTTGAAGTCTCCAGGGTCCCCATTCGGGAGCTGGAAGTGGCTGGCATCCAGAATCACATCCCCCTCGATGCGCTTGAGCCCGGTTCGGCGCAGTTCGCCGATCATGCGCCAGTACTCCTCGGTCACCATGCCCGGGTCGCCAGTCCCGCGGATCACCAGGTCCCCACGCAGCACACCGTCCTGGATCGGGCGGGTGGCCCAGATCTCGGTCGTCCAGGTGTAATTGGGGCCGAGTTCGTGCAGGGCCGCCAGCGAGGTGGCCAGCTTGACCGTGGAGGCCGGGTTATACGGGGTATCGGCATTCAGCCGGGCCAACACGGCCCCGTCCGGGACGCGTTGCACCCAGAGGCCCACCGAGTCGGGGGGCAACCCCTGAGCCTGGATCGCGCGCTGCAGTGGCGCGGGCAGGTGCTCGAACTGCGCCTGCGCCGGCGGCAGGACCAGCAACAGTGCGGCACACAGCGTCCAGGGGGACAAGGCCCGGCGGAACGACCGTCGGGCGAACCAGAAAAAACACTTGTGCATCGAAGCTACCATCCCGAAGCAGACACCGGATCGACGCCACAATAGTCACCCGCAACGGGGGGGCTGACAAGCCCCGGATCGGTGCAACGCCGGCCATCCCGGACAAACCGGTGAAACGCCTCAGGCGGACTCGAACGGGAAGTCGATCACCTGCTCGATACGCTCCACCCCCAACAGCCGCATCAGCAGGCGATCGACCCCCAGTGCCACTCCGGCACACTCGGGCAGCCCCGACGCCAGCGCGGCGTCCAGATGGGCATCGGGCCGGGGCAGGACCTGGCCGCGCTGCCTGCGCAGCGCCTGGTCGCGATCGCGACGTTCGCGAAACTGGGCGAGGTTGCTCAGCTCGTGGTAGCCATTGGCCAGCTCCAGTGCGCCCCAGTACACCTCGAAGCGGGCCGCGAGCCGGGCATCCTGTTCACAGGGGCGTGCCAGCACCGCCTGGCTCTCCGGATAGTCATGCACCACGGTGAGCCGGTCGTCCGGAAACGCCGGGGCAATCGCCAGGCTGATCAGGAGATCCAGCCAGGCATCTCGATCCAGTGCCCCCTGGATGTCCAGCCCCTGACGTGCCGCGACGGCCTGCAGTTCGTCGGCATCCGCCACCAGCGGGTCGATGCCCAGATGTGCCTGAAACAACGCCTGATACGAGATCTCGCGCAGGCGGGCCGGACGCCTCCAGCTCGCATCCAGTGCCGCCTGGTTCATGATCAGGGCCACCACCTCGCGCGCCAGACGATGATGATCCATCCCGTGGCGGTACCACTCCAGCAGCGTGAATTCGGGGTTGTGACGGGGCCCCGCTTCGCCACCCCGAAAGACGCGCGCGATCTGGTAGATGTCCGGCGCGCCATCCGCCAGCAGGCGCTTCATCGGGTATTCCGGCGAGGTCTGCAAATAGCCGCTGGCGCCGTCCGGGCTCGTCGCGGTCCAGCTCTCGACCATAGGATCCAGCGGCGCCCCGTGGCTCAGGATCGGGGTCTCTACCTCGAGCACATTGCGGGCGGCAAAGAAGCCACGCAGGCCAGTCAGCAGCCGTGCACGGGCCTCCCGGGCCGCCGCGGCGCCCGGTCGCCAGTCGGTCATGCCGAAAATCCCGCGATGATCAGACGCGCGAGACGTACTCGCCGGAGCGGGTGTCGACCTTGACCGTCTCGCCCTCCTCGACGAACAGCGGGACCTTGACCACGGCACCGCTCTCGAGCGTCGCGGGCTTGGTGCCCCCCTGGGCGGTATCACCGCGCACACCCGGATCGCACTGGGTGATCTTCATCTCGACAAAGGCCGGGGGCACCACCGACAGCGGTTCGCCGTTCCACAGGGTTACGGTGCAGACGTCCTGTTCCTTCAGCCACTGGCCGCAGCCGCCCAGCGCGGCCTCACCGACGGCATACTGTTCGAAGGTATCCGGCACCATGAAGTGCCAGAACTCGCCATCGTTGTAGAGATACTGCATCTCGGTATCCATGACATCGGCCGCCTCGACCGACTCACCGGACTTGAAGGTCTTCTCCAGCACCCGCCCCGTGCGCAGATTGCGCAGCTTGACGCGGTTGAAAGCCTGGCCCTTGCCCGGCTTGACGAATTCGTTCTCGACGATGGCCTGCGGGTCGCCATCCAGCAGGAGTTTGAGACCGGCCTTGAATTCGTTGGTACTGTAGGTTGCCATTGCGCGTCAGTCCTCAAGCGATTGCGTGGCGCGGACATGACCGCCCACTAAACGAGCCCGCCATGCCCACAAAGCCCATCATGATAACGCGCACGCCGCGGGGAACCCAGCCGAGCGACCGAACCCACGCGGGGGACACCACCCCGCTCTGGCAGCAGGCGCTCGCCCGCGCGATCCGAGACCCCGTAACTCTGGCCCGCGAACTGGAGCTGGACCCGGCTCACCTGCCCGGCCTGCATGCGGGCCATACCCTGTTTCGGGTGCGCGTCCCGAGGAGCTACCTCGCACGCATGCGCAAGGCGGACCCGCAAGACCCACTGCTGCTGCAGGTCCTCCCGCAGCAGCAGGAGAGCGAGGAACACCCGGGATTCGTGGCGGATCCGGTGGGCGACCACGACGCCCTGGCCGCCCCGGGTCTCGTGCACAAATACCACGGTCGCGTGCTGCTGCTGACGACCGGGGCCTGTGCGGTGCACTGTCGCTACTGCTTCCGCCGCGAGTTCCCGTACGCCGAGCACAACGCATCCCAGGGCGACTGGGCGCCAGCACTTGCCTACATCCACGCCGACACCTCCATCCGCGAAGTCATCCTGAGTGGCGGTGATCCCCTGTCATTGTCGGACCGCCGCCTCGCCGACCTGGTCCGGCGCCTGGAGGCCATCCCCCACCTCGAGCGCCTGCGCATCCACACGCGGCTGCCGGTCGTCCTGCCGGAGCGCGTGGACGAACAACTCCTGAGCTGGCTGGGCAAAGGGCGCCTGCACCACACACTGGTCCTGCACGCCAACCACCCCAGGGAGTTTGCCGACCCGGCCGCCCCCGCCCTTGCGCGTTTGCACGCGCACGGCATCACACTGCTGAACCAGGCGGTACTGCTGGCCGGCATCAACGATGACCCGGACATCCTGTGCGAACTCCAGGAGGCCGGTTTTCGCCTCGGGGTCCTGCCCTACTACCTCCACCTGCTCGACCGCACGCGCGGCACCGCCCATTTCGAGGTCACGGAACACCGCGCGCTGGAGCTGCACCAGGCCCTGCATGCCCGGCTGCCCGGTTACCTGGTGCCCCGACTGGTCCGCGAGATCCCGGGCGAGCCCGGCAAGACACCCCGTTGGGCCGGCCTGTGAAGGCACACACAGAGGTCTTGATTAGCCCCCCTCTCGGGAGGTGCTACAGTGAACGGATGCCCGGCCACCAACGGTGCAACCTCCAGACCCGCTCATGACCGACACCCTGCCCAAACTGCCCACCCGCACCGCCGGCCCCGAGAGCTTCCCGCATCGCCAGCCGCGCAGCCTGCGCCAGTGGTGTCGAGCGCTCCCGTCAGCCGACCCGGAATCGTCCTTTTCCCATTTGCGTCAGGCCCTGAGAGAACTGAACAGCCTGGCTCTGGACACCGGGGTTCGTTACTCGCTGATCACCCTGCTGGAGGAGCCCCTGCTGCCCTTGCTGCAGCGGAACGGAAGGTCCCTTTCCCAGCGCACACTCCCCCTGGGGGCGCGCAGTCTGAGGCGCGCGCGGGAGCAGGCCGAGGCACTGGACAGCCTGCTCACCGCCTGGCTCCTGGTTGCCCGCGAGCACCACGGGCAGAGCGAACGCGGTGCGCGCGCGTTGCAGGCTGCCCTGGCCTTGAGCGCCGCCCAGGCCGTGCACCACTGGCGCCTGTATCAACCGCTCCCGGATAACTTCTGGCAGCGTACCTACGCCATCCTGTCATGGGCCCGCGCACAGAACCTCGCGCAGGCACAGCCGCGCGACGAGCCCCGCTACGGGCCCCTGTCCATGGCCCCGGTCGAGACCCTGGCGGCACGTCTGATGCTGCTGGGCGGCAGCGACCCCAATGCCCTGGAGGTGGGCGAGGTGGACCTGCTGGCTCGCTGGCTGGACCGTCTGCCGCTGTCCTGCGCCGAAGGGCTGTCCGCGACCCCACACCCCGACCTCCCGGTCCTCTGTGCGGCCCTCGACAGCGCCCACCCTCCGGGACTGACGCTGCGCGAGCACGCGCGGCTGCACAGCGACTGCTGTGTCGAACTCGGCCCGGTGCTCGAACAGCTGCGCGAGGCACCCCGCCGCCTGGAGCCGCACCGGCGCCCCGACGAACGCAGTCTGACCGAACGCCTGCTGCGGCTCTGGTCACAGCTGCCCACCCGCCAGCATTCGCGCGAAACCACTGAGGGCCAGCACCGCCTGTGCCTGCTGGGGATCAAACGCATCCAGCACTTCCTGTCCGAGGAACTGGAGGAGCGCAAGCGCGACACATCGCATACGCCCCTCCCCAGCGGGGTCACCCGGGACACGGATCGGGTGGGCGTTTACCACATGTCGACCGCCGCCGAGCGAGGTTCGGACTTCGCCCTGGTGGATGCCGCGAGTCCACACCAGCCACCGTCCGAGCTGCGCAAGCTCGCAGAGGGGCCGCCCGATACGGCCGCAGTCGCCTGGGAGAACGTCGGCCGCGGGCTGGAGAGTGCCCGTCCTCCGGGTGAACCCCGCACCCCGATCACCAAGCGGCACCCCCCCGAGCAATGGACCGTGGACGACATCGGCGCGGGCGGGCTACGCCTGCGGCTGGCTCAGCCCCGCCAGTCACTACTGATTGGCGACCTGGCCGCCCTGCGCCACCTCGACGACCACTACTGGACAATCGGGGTCCTGCGCTGGATCCGTTATGAAAGCGAGTTCGAGATCAGCATCGGGGTCGAATTTCTAGCCGAGCGCGGCCTTCCGGTGCAGTTGCAGGCCTTCCGCAATGGTCGCGCGGCCGGGTCGATGTACCCGGGGCTGTTTGCCTCACTGCGCAGGGATCGCGGCGGTGCGGCACTGTTCATGCCGGCCCAGGTATTCGACCACGAGAGCCGCCTCGTATGCTGGCTGGCCGGCCGCCCGCGTGTCCTGGCACTGGACAGCGAACGCACCGGTACGACACTGTTTACCGAAACCGGCTGCCGGATAACCGATCTGACGCTGGGAGAACCGCCTCCCGATGACATGGAAGCCAACGAAGCAGTGACCGAGCAGGTCCGATCCGGGCTGTCGCTCACACCGCGCGAACGCAAATAATGGACCCGCATGAGCGAAACCATCCGAATCCTCTTCGTCACGGCGAACCCGAATCTCGCCGAGCAAGTCATCAGCAGCATTCGTACGCGGGGTAGCGCGGTACGGCCGGAACAGGTCGAGACCCAGGATGACCTGATCAACGCGCTGGAGAACACTCGACACGATGTGGTGGTATTGATCGAGCCGGGTCTCGCGCTCTCGCGCGAGGTGGTCGATACCGCCCTGCGCGACAGTGGGCGCCGCATCCCGCTGGTCCTGCTGACCGAGCGTCCGGAACCCGAGCGTGTCCTGGACTACGAGGCCGGGAGCTTCGCCGTCGTGGACCACGAGCAAGTGGACCTGGCGAGTTTGATGGCCATCCGCGCGGCCGAACAACGGCGCCTGCGCCAACGCGTCCAACGTCTCGAGACCGCACTGCACGAGTCCGAGAGCCGCTGCCAGCTGTTGCTCGACAACTCGCGCGACGCGATCGCCTATGTTCACGAGGGCATGCACCTGTACGCCAACGCCTCCTGGCGCGAACGCTTCGGTATCGAGGATCCGGACGAGGTCGACGGGCTGCCACTGATGGACTTGGTCACGGCCGATAACCGCGGCGAGATGAAGGCGCTGCTGCGCCGCTTCCAGAATGGCGAGGAAGGCGATACGGCTCGCGCCCACTTCCACCTGCAGAGCATCGATGGCCTGCCATTCGAGGCCGACCTGCGCCTGTCCGCCGCAAGCGTGGAGGGCGAGGCCTGCACCCAGCTCCAGCTGGAAGCCAGCCAGGAAGACCCCGAGCTGGCAGAGCGGATCGACTTCCTCTCGCAGCGCGACCTGGTCACCGGCCTGTACAACCGCCAGCACTTTCTGTCCACGATCGAGAGCGCTCAGACGCGGGCCGAGGAGACGGAGAAACCCTTCGCCCTGCTGACCCTGGCGGTGGACCGCTTCGCGGAGATCCGCGCGAAGGTGGGGATGTCGGCCGCCGACCTGCTCCTGGCCGACATGGGCAAGCTGATCGAGGATCACTTCCCCGAACCCGCGATTGCCGCGCGCCTGGAGGGCGAGCACTTCGGCGTGCTGGCGCCAGAGACCCGTCGTCAGGAGGTCGAGGAGCGCATCCACGGCCTGATGCAGGCCGTCACCGGGCACGTCTTCGAGCTCAACCAGTCCTCAACCAACTGCACCCTGTCGGCCGGCGCGGTGATCGCCGACGAGAGCGCCCCCAGCACGGAGGATCTGCTCGACCAGGCCCACCGGGCGCTGGAGGAGGCCGTCGAGGCGGGCGGCGGCGTCCATCGGTTCTACCACCCGGCCGAGGGCGAATTGACCCAGGGTCAGGCCGACCAGCAGTGGAAGCTGCGTATCCAGGACGCCCTGGACCATGACCGCCTGGAGCTTCGCTTCCAGCCGATCGTGCATCTGCACGGCAACGACCGGCCGCGCTATTCGGTGTTCGTGCGCCTGCGCGACGCCGACGGCCACCTGCACGAACCACCCGCCTTCCTGCCTGCGGCCGAACGCACCGGCATGGCCCCGGCCGTGGATCGCTGGATCGTCAAGACCGCGCTGACCGAACTCGCCGGGTGCCTGAAGACCCAGCCCAAGACCCAGTTTTTCCTGAAGCTGGGCACCGGCTCAATGGGCGATCCGACCGTGGTCAGCTGGCTCAACGATGACCTGCACGCCCTGCGCATCCCGGCCGACAACGTCGTGGTCGAGCTCAAGGAGCCGACCGTGGTCACCAACCTGAAGCCGGCGATGAATGTATCGCGCGGCCTGGTCGAGATGCACAGCCACCTGTGCATCGACGACTTCGGCAATGGCCTGAACCCGTTCCAGCTGCTGCAGCACCTGGAGGCCGACCACATCAAGCTCGACCCGTCGTTCGTCGAGGGGCTGGCGGAGAACGAGGAAAACCAGGAGGCGATCCGCGAATATGTCGATGCGGCACACGCCAAGGGCAAGCAGGTAATCGTGCCGCACGTGGAGGATGCCAGCGTGCTGGCCGTGCTCTACGGGCTGAACGTCAACCTGGTGCAGGGGTACTTCATCCAGTCGCCCCTGTCCAAACCCACGTTCGACTTCGAGGCGACCTGACCGCCGCCTATTTCGACCAGAAGTTCAGATCCTCGAAAAAGCCCTTCACGCCATCCAGCCAGGAGTGCGCCTGCGGGCTGTGCTTGGTGCCACCTGCCTGGGTCGAGTCCTCGAACTGGCGCAGCAGCGCCTTTTGCTCCTTGGTCAGGTTGATCGGGGTCTCCACGGTCACGCGGCAGATCAGATCGCCGACACCCCCCCCGTGCACGGACTGCACACCCTTGCCACCGACGCGGAACTGCTTGCCGGTCTGGGTCTCGGCCGGCACCTTCAGCTTCACTCGGCCATCCAGGCAGGGAACCTCCAGCTCGCCGCCGAGTGCGGCGGTGGCAAACGAGATCGGGACCTCAATATGCAGGTCCGAGCCCTCGCGGCGAAACAGCTTGTGCGGCTTGACCCGCACCTGCACGTAGAGATCTCCGGGGGGCCCGCCGTTGACCCCGGCCTCGCCCTGGCCGGCCAGGCGGATGCGGTCACCGCTGTCGACCCCGGCGGGGATCTTCACATCCAGCGTGTTCTGCTCCTGCACCCGGCCGTTGCCGTTACAGGCCTTGCAGGGATTGGCGACGATCTTGCCCGAGCCCTCGCAGCGCGGGCAGGTCTGCTGCACCGAGAAGAAGCCCTGCTGGATGCGTACCTGCCCCACGCCGTTGCAGGTCGGGCAGGTCTCTGGCGAGGTCCCCGGTTCGGCACCCGAACCGTCACAGGCCTGGCAGGAGACGGTGGTCGGGATGCGGATCTTGACCTCGGTGCCGAACACGGCCTCCTCGAGGGTCAGGTCCAGGTTGTACTGCAGGTCGGAACCACGGAACGCACGCGAACCGCGCGCGCGACCACCGCCACCCCCGAAGATGTCGCCAAAGATATCCTCGAAGATATCCGAGAAATTGGAGGCCCCGGCACCACCACCAAAGCCCCCGGCCGCGCCATCGACACCGGCATGGCCGTAGCGGTCGTAGGCCGCACGCTTCTGGTCGTCACTGAGGACGTCATAGGCGGCGCGCGCCTCCTTGAACTTGGCCTCGGCCTCCTCATCCCCCGGATTGCGGTCGGGGTGGTACTTCATCGCCAGGCGGCGAAAGGCCTTCTTGATGTCGGCGGCCGAGGCGTCCTTGGAGACACCCAGCACCTCGTAGTAGTCGCGTTGTGACATGGTCAGGTCATTCCCAGCTAGCCCGAATGTTTGCGTGAACGCGGAGCGCCTTCACGCAAACGCCCGGAGAGTACCCCGGGCGCGGCGTTAAAACGACAGGGAAACGCAGGTCTCCCTGGCGGTGGGGCACCAGGCCCCACCGGATGTGGCATCAGCCCTGCTTCTTCTGGTCGTCGTCGACTTCCTCGAACTCGGCGTCCACGACGTCGTCTGCCTGCTGCTCGCCACTGGCCTGCTCGGCCCCGGCCTCGCCTGCGGCATCGGCACCCTGGGCGTAGGCCTTCTCGGCCAGCTTGCCGGAGGCCTCGGCCAGTTTCTGCGTGGCCTGCTCGATGGCTTCGGCGTCATCACCCTCCATGGCCTTCTTGACCTCGGCGACGGCCGATTCGATCGCGGAGCGTTCGTCGTCGGAGACCTGGTCACTCAGGTCCTTCAGCGATTTCTCGGCCGAGTGCACCAGGGCATCGGCCTGGTTGCGCGCGCCGACCAGCTGCTGGAACTTCTTGTCTTCCTCGGCGTGGGCCTCGGCGTCCTTGACCATCTGTTCGACTTCTTCGTCGGACAGGCCGGAGGAGGCCTTGATCACGATCTTGTTTTCCTTGCCGGTCGCCTTGTCCTTGGCCGACACATTCAGGATGCCGTTGGAGTCGATGTCAAAGGTGACCTCGATCTGCGGCACACCGCGCGGCGCGGCCGGGATGTCCTGAAGGTCGAAGCGACCCAGCGACTTGTTGGCGCTGGCCATCTCGCGCTCACCCTGCAGCACGTGCACGGTCACCGCGGTCTGGTTGTCCTCGGCGGTGGAGAACACCTGATTGGCCCGGGTCGGGATGGTGGTGTTCTTCTCGATCAGCTTGGTCATCACGCCGCCCATCGTCTCGATCCCGAGCGACAGCGGGGTCACGTCCAGCAGCAGCACGTCCTTGACGTCGCCACCCAGCACACCGGCCTGCACCGCGGCACCGACCGCGACGGCCTCATCCGGGTTCACGTCCTTGCGCGGCTCCTTGCCGAAGAACGCCTGCACCGCTTCCTGCACCTTGGGCATGCGGGTCTGGCCACCGACCAGGATCACGTCGTCCACCTCGGAGGCGGACAAGCCGGCATCCTTCAGCGCGACCTTGCACGGCTCGATGGAGCGCTTGACCAGATCGTCAACCAGGCTCTCCAGCTTGGCGCGGGTAATCTTCAGCGCCAGGTGCTTCGGCCCGGTGTTGTCGGCCGTGATGTACGGCAGGTTGACCTCGGTCTGCTGGCTGGAGGACAGCTCGATCTTGGCCTTCTCGGCGGCCTCCTTCACGCGCTGCATCGCCAGCGGGTCGCCCTTGATGTCGATGCCCTGATCCTTTTTGAACTCCTCGACCAGGTAGTCGATCAGGCGGTTGTCGAAGTCCTCGCCACCCAGGAAGGTATCGCCGTTGGTGGCCAGCACCTCGAACTGGTGCTCGCCGTCCACCTCGGCGATCTCGATGATCGAGACGTCGAAGGTACCGCCACCCAGGTCATACACGGCAATCTTGCGATCCCCGCGCTGCTTGTCCATGCCGTAGGCCAGCGCGGCTGCGGTCGGCTCGTTGATGATGCGCTTGACCTCGAGCCCGGCGATCTTGCCGGCGTCCTTGGTCGCCTGGCGCTGGGAGTCGTTGAAGTAGGCCGGGACGGTAATGACCGCCTCGGTCACGGGCTCGCCCAGGTAGTCCTCGGCGGTCTTCTTCATCTTCTGCAGCACGCGCGCCGAGATCTCCGGCGGGGCCATTTTCTTGCCCTGCACCTCGACCCAGGCATCGCCATTGTCGGCCTTCACGATCTTGTAGGAGACGAGCTTGATGTCCTTCTGCACCTCGTCTTCCTCGAACTTGCGCCCGATCAGGCGCTTGGCCGCAAAGATGGTGTTCTGCGGGTTGGTGACCGCCTGGCGCTTGGCGGACTGGCCGACCAGCACCTCGCCATCGTCACTGAACGCGACGATGGACGGGGTGGTGCGGGTGCCTTCCGCGTTTTCGATGACCTTGGCCTGGTCGCCTTCCATGACGGCGACGCAGGAGTTGGTGGTCCCGAGGTCGATACCGATGATCTTGCCCATGGCTGAATTCTCCTGATGCGAAAATTGTTGCTCGGCAGAGAAAGAGTCTCTGCCAACTTGTACGGGAATCTGGGGCCCCGGGCCGTGTTTTCAAGGGACGCCGTGTCACGCGCCCCGAAAACCCGCCCGAAGCGACCGAATCAGGCGCTCTCGTCGATATTCGGCGAGGCGGGCGCCTTGGAGACCACGACCATCGCCGGGCGCAGCACGCGGTCCTGCAGGAGGTAGCCCTTCTGCATGGTCGCCACCACGGTATTCGGCGGATTCTCCGGGTCTTCCTGCATGGACATCGCCTGATGGCGCTCCGGATCGAAACGCTCGCCGGTGGGGTCCTCGGCCTGGATACCGAACTTCTCGAAAACCCGATTCAGGTTCTTCAGGGTCAGCTCGGCGCCCTCGATGATGCGCTCGACATCCTTGGACTCGCGGGCGGCCTGCAGGCCCATCTCCAGGGAATCGCCCACCTCCAGCATCTCGGAGGCGAATTTTTCCATCGCGTACTTGTGCGCATTCTCCAGCTCGCGCTCGAAGCGCCGGCGCTGGTTTTCCAGCTCCGCCTGGGCACGCAGGGCCTGGTCGCGGCGTTCCTCGGCCAGGGCCTCGAGCTCCTGCAGGCGCGCGTCAGTATTATCGACGGCCTCGTCGCCCTCGGGCTGGGTGTGCTCCGAATCCGCGGCCTCGGATGCTTCCGCCGGTTCCTGGGGTTCACGCTGATCGGACATGTCTGCCTCGTAAGAATCGGTGAAAAGTAAAACGCATGCCGGACCCTGCGGGCGGCATACGCGAATCAATTCGGTTTAACTATCGGGACTCTGGGGGCACCCGGAGCGGTTTCAAGGGTGTCCGGCTATTTCGTGTCATGGACCGGGTCACCGAGCGCCGAGCCCAGCAAGCGCGCGGTCACGTCCACAATCGGGATCACGCGATCGTAGGACATGCGCGCGGGTCCGATCACCCCGAGCACGCCGACCACTTCCCCGTCGACACTGTAGGGGGCCGTGACCACCGAACAGTTTTCGAACCAGTCGAGCCCGGACTCGCGGCCGATGAAGATCTGTACCCGATCGCTGCGGATGCACTGATCCAGAATCCCGAGGATCTCGCGCTTCTCGTTGAAGGCCTCCAGCAACTGACGCAGGCGGTCGATGTCGGCTAGTTCCTCGTAGCTGAGCAGGTGGGTCTGCCCCGCCACCACGACGTCGTCCGGGTCTTCGCCGGCCACGGCCTTCTCGCCGAGATCAATGGCCGCCAGCATCATCGCGTCCAGGTTCTCGCGCACGTCGCGCATCTCGCGCAGCAGGGCATCGCGCACCGCGTGCAGGCTCTTGCCGGCCAGGTGCGCGTTCAGATAGTTGGCCATGCGCTGAAGCTGGTCCTGGTCGAAGTCGCGCTCCAGTTCCAGCACGCGGTTCTGCACCTCCTTGCCATCGATCACCAGGATCGCCAGGACCCGGCGTTCGCCCAGGCGCAGGAACTCGAGCTGACTGAGCGCCACGTTGCGGTGGCGCGGCAGGCGCACCATGCCGGCCATGCGCGTCACCTGCGACAACAGGTTGGAGGTCGCCCCCATCAGGTCCTGGGTGGTCGCGTTCGGGTCGAAACCCGACTGGATCGCGCGAATCTCCTCGACCGTCGGTTCGCGCACCTGCAGCAGACTGTCGACGAACAGGCGGTAGCCGCTCGCGGTCGGGATCCGCCCGGCGGAGGTATGCGGTGCCTGAATCAGACCCAGATCCTCGAGATCGGCCATCACATTGCGCACCGTGGCCGCGCTGACCTTGAGCCCGGAGGTGCGCGCGAGGGTACGCGAGCCGACCGGCTGACCGTCGCGGATATAGCTCTCGATCAGGGTCCGCAGCAGGGTACGGGCCCTGGCATCCAGATTGATCGCCGCATTTTCCATCGTTGATCAGCGCTCCATTGGGGCGAGTGACAGGCCCAAGTGTTTGCCCCAGACCAGGAGACGTCAAGAAACCGCGGATGCAGTCCCCCGCCCTTTTCCGGATAATGCCGCCATGATGCCGGAATTCAACACGATCGGGCTGGTGGGCAAGGCCAGCGACTCGCGCACGGGCCCACTGGTGGGCCGGCTGGTCGAACTGCTTCGCACGCGCGGCCGCCAGGTCCGAATGGAGGAGGACATCCCCGGCTTCGAGCGCCCGGACGATATCCCGCTGCTCCCCCTGGCTGAACTCGCCGAAGCGGCCGACCTGCTGGTTGTCATCGGCGGCGACGGTACGCTGCTGTCCACCGCACGCCGGATCGCGGATGCCGAGACGCCGGTACTCGGGATCAACCTGGGGCGTCTCGGTTTTCTGGTGGATGTCTCGCCGGAGACCGCCTGCGAGGAACTGGGCGAGGTGCTCGACGGGGCCTATGAGCTGGAACCGCGTGCGATGCTCGAGGCCGAGTTGATCCGTGACGGTGTCACCATCCACGAGGGCATCGCGCTCAACGACGTCGTGCTGCATGTGCTCAGCGTCGTGCGCATCATCGAGTTCGACACCGCGATCGACGGCATGGACATCGGCCGCCTGCGCGCCGATGGGCTGGTCGTGGCTACGCCCACCGGCTCCACCGCCTATGCCCTGTCCGCCGGCGGCCCGATTCTGACCCCGCAGCTGGATGCGATGGTCATGGTGCCGGTCTGCCCGCACAGCCTGAACCACCGCCCTCTGGTCGTCAGCGGCCGCTCCACGGTGGAGATTCGCCTGTCCAGCGGCAGCCGGTCGCCGGCTCAGATCGCACTGGATGGCCAGGAGAACATCGATTTCGCCCCCGGCGATCTGGTGCGCATTCGCCGCCGCGAGCGCAACCTGACCCTGATCCACCCGCGCGAGCACTACTTCCTGCGCGTCCTGCGCACCAAGCTGCGCTGGGGCGAGCAGCCCTGAGCCCGCCATGCTGCGACTGATCAGCATCCGCGACTTCGCGATCATCGACCAGCTGGAACTGGAGCTGGATGCGGGCCTGAGCGCCCTGACCGGCGAGACCGGCGCCGGCAAGTCCATCCTGATCGACGTGATCGGCCAGCTGCTGGGGGATCGCGCCGACGCCGGCATGGTGCGCGAGGGCGCCGAACAGGCCGACCTGTCCGCCGAGTTCGCCCTGCCCGAACAAGGCCCGGCCGCCGCCTGGCTGGCCGAACAGGAACTGGGCGGCGACGACGACGATCACGTGCTGCTGCGACGCGTACTCACCCGGCAGGGCAAGAGCCGGGCCTGGATCAACGGCCGCCCGGTCGCGGTCGGCCAGTTGCGCACGCTGGGCGAGTGGCTGGTGGACATCCACGGTCAGCACGCGCACCAGCAACTGCTGCAGCGCGACACCCAGCGCCACTGGCTGGACGGCTTTCTCGAGGGCGATCGGGTGTCCCGCGTGCGCGAGGCCCATGGCGCCTGGCGCAACGCCGCCCGCGCGCTGGAGAAGGCCCGCGAGAGCCAGGCCGACACCTCCGACCGCCTCGACCTGCTGCGCTTCCAGACCACCGAGCTGGCCGAACTGGCCCCGGTACAGGACGAATATCCGCAACTGCTGGTCGAGCAGAACCAGCTCGCTCACGGCACCGAGGTGCTCACCGCGCTGCAGACCGCCAGCCAGCAGATCGAGGACGACAGCGGGCTGGACGCGCAGCTCGGCCAAGCCCTGCACGCCCTGCAGGACGCCGCGCAGCACGACGACCGGGTCAGCCCTGCGCTCGAGCTGCTGGAATCCGCGCGCATCCAGATCATCGAGGCCGGCGACACCCTGCGCCGACTGGCCGACGGCATCGAACTGGACCCGGAGCGCCTGGCCGAACTGGACCAGCGCGTCGGCGAGTACCTGCGCCTGGCACGCAAGCACCGCGTCGACCCCGAGGCGCTCCCGGGCCTGCACGACGAACTGCAAACCGAGCGGGACGCCCTGGAGAACGGCGACCAGACCCTCGAGGCCCTGGAGGCGCGCGAGCAGGAAACCCGCGCGGCGTTCGACACCACCGCCGAGGCGCTCACTCAGGCCCGCCAGCAAGCAGCAGAACGCATCGGTCAGGCCGTCACCGACACCATGCAGGAGCTGGGCATGGCCGGCGGCCACTTCGAGATCGCGATCAAGCCCACCGACAAGCCACAGGCGCACGGTGTGGATCACATCGAATTCCGCGTCGCCGCGAACCCCGGCGCCGCCCCCCAGCCGATGGCAAAGGTCGCCTCTGGCGGCGAGCTCTCGCGTATCGGGCTCGCGCTACAGGTGCTGGCCAGCCAGCAGCAGACCGTGCCTACGCTGATCTTCGACGAGGTCGACAGTGGCATCAGCGGCGCGGTCGCCGAGGTCGTCGGGCGCAAGCTGCGCACCCTGGGCGAGCGCCATCAGGTCCTGTGCGTGACCCACCTGGCGCAGGTCGCCGCCCAGGCCCACCAGCAACTGGAGGTGCAGAAGTCGCACGGCAAGGACGGCACCCGCACCGCCATCCAGCCGCTGGACGACGAGCGCCGCGTAGAGGCCCTGGCCCGCCTGATCGGCGGCACCCAGCTCACCGAAACCACCCGCACCCACGCCCGCGAACTCCTCGCCGCTGCTGGCTAGTCCTGCACGAAGACCACAAGGCAAAACGCAGGATGCGATGAGCGCATCGCATCGCTTCAAGCGTGGAACCTATCTCAGCCCCAATGTGATGCGATTCGCTGCGCCCATCAGCATCCTACACCCCGCGCGGATCGTGGAGCGGACGCTACAGGACCACCACAGCTGAGCCAGGCGGTTCAGGGCCGTGCCGGCCAGGTGCCGTCCGCCAGATGAAGCGCGCCGGGCGGCAGGCGTGGCATCCAGTAGACCCAGAGGGCAGCCGGACCATCCTCGGTCCAGGCGGGCACCAGGGCGCGGCGATACTCCCCGCGGCCGTCCGGGCGTACACCCTCGAGGGCGTCGACGTGCGGCAGGGTCCGTGGCGGGTCGGGCAGGCGAATCCACTCGCCGTGCACAAGCCCCTGCGTCCCCTCCGGGGCTGGCTGCGTCAGACCCCGAAAGCGGTGCTGACGCCCCGCGTCACGGGCCGGGTCCTGACCGGCCTTCAGGAGAATGCTGTTGTCGGGAATCTGCACGGCGGGATAACCCACGGGCAGGTCATAGAGCTGTCCGGCAATCGTGGCGGCGCGGATCTTCAGGGCCTTCTTGCAGAACGTCCGGTGGTTGGCGAAGCCCTGCTTCAGTGTCCCGTACACGAACAGGTCGACGTAGCCCGACATCGCTACTCCTGCGGGAGCCGTACCACCGGGCGCCACAGACGCGCGGACTCCGGCACCTCGCCGGGCCAGTCGACCACGTAGTCGATCAGGGGGAGGTCCGGGGCATCACACTCGCGGATGACCCGGCCGGCCACCGAGACGCGGGCTTGCTTGACCGTCTCCGGATCGCCCGTCAGCAGCGGGTGCCAGGTGGGCAGCGGCTGGCCTTCGAAGCGCAGTCGGTAGGCGCAGGTCGGCGGCAGCCAGTGGTAGCTGGCCAGGTCTTCCAGGGTGAGCTGGATGCAGTCGGGCACGAAGTTGCGGCGATTTGCGTAGTCCGAACAGGCGCCGGTCTCGCAGTCGAGCAGGTCGCAGGCCAGCCAGGTAAAGGCCAGGTCACCCGAATCCTCGTCTTCCAGCTTGTGCAGGCAGCAGCGGCCGCAGCCGTCGCAAAGGGCCTCCCACTCGGCGTGGCTCAGCGTCTCGAGCGGGCGCTCCCAGAACGGGACCGGGGGCTCGTCTGCAGGGTCACTCATGGTCCTCGCCGAGCATGCGCCGTCCTTCATCACGCAAACGACTCACCGTCTGGGCCCAGCGCTCCTGGGTGACAAAATGCATCAGCACGCGGCCCCGGCGCGGCACCATGATGGCCAGGCCGCGGTCGGGATAAAGCCAGTAGCTGTGGTCGGAATCGACCTGCATACGTTCGGCCGGTTCGCCAAAGCGCTCCACCAGAACGTCGTGGGTCCAGCGCGCGCGGGGGATGTAGCTCATCTCGACGATCGGCACATTGCCCAGCGAACTGAGCGCCTCGTCGCTCAACCCGTAGCGCCATGCCCCGCTGGGCATGGGCCGATCGGAGGTCGTCTGGGACTCGATGCGATCAAGGTCGGCCTCGTCCAGATCCGGGCGCAGAACCAGGTTCGTCTCGAACGGGGGAATGCGCGCGTTCACGTAATAGGCCTCGACCGAACGGCTCCCGTCCGGGTCCACGAACAGGCGGATATCCGGCACCGGCAGACGGCCCATCTGGTCCGCCATGGTGGATTCACCCAGCGTAATACCCAGCACGCGGGTACGCTGCTCGTCGATCACCTGCACCTGCCAGGGCAGGTCGGTGAACTGCTGGGTACGCTGACCGCCCGGGTTGGAATAGACCCACATCGCCAGCGCCATAATCACGGCCATCGCGATCAGTCCCACGATCCAGCGTATCTGCATGCCTTGCACTCTCCGACGCGGGGCGGCCCCGGCGCGCCGGCTCTCGTATAATGCCGGCCCTCCCGCTGACCACCGGATGACAGCCCGCCATGTTCTCACGTTTGTCCGCCTGGATCACCGCCCGCTCCGTGCCTGCCGGCAGTGCCGGCCGCATCGTCGTGCTGGCCCCGAAACAGACCCTGCTGGCCGCCAGCGACTGGCTGGACGACCTGGCCGCTACCGCGGGCCCACTGACGCTCGGCGTGACCGATTCCGAGCGCGACGGAGAACTGCCCGACCCGGGTGGTGACCGGCCCACCGTGGCGCTGCTGCCGAATCTGGCCCGGGAACGGCTGGCACGCCTGCAGCCACGGGCCGTGGTCGTCATCGGCCCGGCGGGCGAACTGGGTCCGCCACTCGCCGCAATCACCGTGCCCCGCCTCTGGGTGAACGCCGAGGGCGACGCCCCGGCTGGCGTCGAGTGGACCGGGATCTTCGCCGCGCGCGCTCAGGCCTGCAAAGCGCCCGGGGCACAGGTGATCGGCGATCCGCTCGCCGGCGCCGTCGAACTGCCCGCAGCCCCGCCTCCCGACTCGGACTTCTGCGAACGCTTCCGCGAATACCACGAGAAGGGGCACCCCATCCTGCTCGCCCCCAACACGGGGCCTGGCGAAGAGGCCTTTGCGTTCGCCGCGCTGTTCGCCGTGCTGCGCCAAACCGCCGCGATCCTGCTGCTGGCGCCCGCGGATCGCGAGCGTCACGAGCCGGTGTACCGCGACGCGATCAAGTATTCGCTTCCCATCATCCGCCACAACCGCTTCATGACGTCCTTTGTCCCCCGCAAGAATCGGGTGTACTACATCGAGGACCCCGACACCCTGCATTCGGCCTATGGCTGCGCACACGTGACCCTCCCTGGCGGCACACTGGCCGCCAGCGAGACGCCGCCGGATCTCGCGCTGCCCCTGGCCTACGGCAGTGCCGTTGTTTGTGGCCCGGCGGACAATCCGGCTCAGCCGGACGCCGCTACCCGCCTGCGGCTGGCCGCCGAGCACACCGGCCTGGTGTCGCGCGGCAGCACACCGGAAGAGGTGGCCGACGAGGTCCTCGCACGCCTGGCCGAGGGCCGGACCGCACAGGATCGACGCGATGACCTGGCGCAATGGCAGCAGCGCCAGGCCAATGCCCGCTCCACCATTCGCGATGCCCTGACCGGCAGTCTCGCCAACGCATGAAGCGTCTTCCAAGTAATTGATCTATAATTGTCAAGACGTTCATTTAACGGATTCACCCGATGATCGATGGCAGCGCGTCCCTGACGGGCATCCAGAATGGGGTCACCCGCCTGCGCCAGCAGGCGCATACGGTGGCCACCGAGCCGGCCGGCGGGCGCGAAAGCACAACCGCACAGGTCGGCATGATCGCGAGCCAGAATCAGGTCGAGGCCTCGGTGAAAACCCTGCAGGCCGAAGATCGCATGATCGGCTCGCTGCTGGACGTGCGCGCCTGAGAAGGCGGATTCCGGGAGGCGCAGGATGGAAGTCCCCGTCAGTAATCCTTCAGCGGCAGTCCCGCTCGGCACGCGGCCGACGGGTTCCGATCGCCTGGGACTCGGCCAGACCTCGGCACCCGCGGAGTTTGACCGCCCGCTGAACGACCCCGAGGCCGGCGAGGCCCGCCGTCCGATCGAGGACGATGCGGAGCAGGATAGCGATCGCCGCGGTGGCGACCAGAGTGACCGCTCACTGGATTTCGGCGCGCGTTCCGAACAGGAACTGTCGAGCCGTGCGCGCATCAGCGCCGAGCAGGAGGCGGCCCGCATGCGCCGCGATGGCGACACGCCGGACGATTCAGCGATTCGTGATGGCAGTTCGCTGGGGCAGGACGGCGTCGAGGCCTTGCGCCGTCGGGTGGAACTGGCCGTGCGCCTGGCAGGCCCCACTGAGGAGCCACGGCGCGAACTTAACGTGGTGGTCTAGTCACGCCACCTTACGCACCAACCCCGCCGGTTATTGCAACCGCGTCACCGGCTGTCCCTGACTTTGCAGCCACTCGCGGGCCTTCTCGCCCGCATGCAAGCGCTCGTCGGGAGACAGCTCCCGGGCCACGCGCTCGCGATAGCGGGCGGCATTGGCCACGCCCATTTCAGCGGCAATCGCGTACCACTTGAACGCCGACACGTCCGAGCGCTCCACACCCTCACCCATCGCGAACAGCCGCCCCAGATTCGCGGCACCCCGGCCCTCGCCACCCTCGGCTGCCAGCAGGTACCACTGCGCGGCCTGCTCGGCGTCCTGGGGCAGCCCGCGGCCCTCATCGAACTTGAGTCCGAGATTGAACATCGCCTGGGCATTGCCGCGCTCGGCGGCTACGTGAAACCAGCGGGCGGCCTCGTTGGCATCGGGGGCGACGCCATCGCCCTGTTCGTAGAGGACCGCGAGATTGAAGGCGGCATCCGGAAAGCCGGCCTCCGCGGCTCGGCGGTACCAGCGGGCGGCTGCT
Organism: Thioalkalivibrio sp. HL-Eb18; assembly: GCF_000364985.1. NCBI lineage: Bacteria > Pseudomonadati > Pseudomonadota > Gammaproteobacteria > Chromatiales > Ectothiorhodospiraceae > Thioalkalivibrio > Thioalkalivibrio sp. HL-Eb18. The sequence goes on along the minus strand of NZ_KB822966.1, from coordinate 128,721 downwards.
TCCGGATTGCGCGGCTGATATTGCCCCTCGTCGGCCAGTACACCCAGGTTGTAGGCGCAGCGGGCATCGCCAGCAGCGGCACCGGCACGCCAGCCATCGATCGCGGCCTCGATATCGCCGCGCCCCCAGGCCTTGCGGGCCTGTTCCACGAGGTTTTCCAGTTCTGGAGTATCAGCCATCGTTATGTCTTGCGAACCCGATATTGTCCGGGACCCTCCGGGTAGTAGTGAGTTCACTTTAACGCCCCCCCATGCGGAGGGCGATTTGGCACACAGTCTTTCGTGACGGCCGGCACAGCCGGGGACGCTCCGAAAAATTCGGTCGAACTCATGAAAACGGCGATTGTCCCCTGACCGGAAAGCAGAGTGTTTTCACACACGACTCATCCAAGCCTTCGAGCAACAAGGAGAGCCATCATGAAACGATCCACTGGAATTCTGGCAACGCTTGCGATCGCCCCGTTTGCCCTGATCCTGGCCGGCTGCGGCAATGGCGACATGGACATGGAAGAATTCGAGCAGCAGCAGATGGAGCAGCAGGAACAGGGCGGGGGTGAACCGATGCAACCGCCGGCCGATGAGGGCATGCAACAGCAGCAGCCCCCGCAGGAAGGCGGCCAGATGCCGGATGAAGAGGGCAGCATGGAACCGCCCGCGGACGGGGGTGGTGAACAGGACTTCTAGTCCTGCTGCACGCCTGAAGCGTACGAAGGGAGGGGCCTGTCCCCTCCTTTTTTGTGCCCGGCCGACTGCCCCGGACACAAAATCAAAAAGGGCAGCGACAACGGCCGCTGCCCTCCTGGATCAGAAAACCTGACAACTGGCAATCAGTTGTCGAAGGTGTCTTCCATCTCTTCGCCCGCATCTTCCATCGTATCGCCGGCATCATCCATGGCGTCATCAATGTCTTCGCCCGCCTCTTCGGCCGGGCCCTGGTTGTCACAGCCGGCGAGGCTGGCACCGCCCAGCGCCAGCATCAGCGCCAGGAAGAAAATCGTCAGTCGAGACTTGTTGAGCATCGGTTCGCTCCTTTACCGGAAAATGGATCCTTCTCGTAGATAGTCCAATCGGCGACCTCTGTCGAGGACCGCCGCTTGCTGGACTCGGGCGTTGGGACCGTCCACAACACCGAACGATCACTGCAATCCACGCATCGACCCTGGTTTTGTGAAGTCTGTCGCGGCGCTCGGACCGAAGCTTCAATCCATGCTTCCAGGCTCAAGGCCGGCAATAGGGGCGCAGACGACCTCGTCCTTATTGCGTCTGGATCCAAGGCCCGACCGGCCAACCCGCCGGGATCTATCCGAGCCGAGCCGCCCCGTTCTCGGCGGCCGCAGCTCAGAACCGGTGTTTCAAACCGACGGAAATCGTACGGGGTTGGTTCGGCCGGGCTCCGTAGGGCGAACGTGCCACGATGCGTTGCTCATCGAAAACGTTGCTGGCCCGCAGGAAGATGTCGGTCTGGCTGGATAGTGCATAACGGCTTGTCAGATCAACCGTCATCAAAGAATCCGTCTCGTCAAAGGACGATCCACTGCGATTGCAACCAACCGAGCTACAGGACGAATCGGTGTAGTTCAGCACCGCATAGTGATCCCAGCCACTGGGATGCTCCAGGCCCGCGCGCAGGTTGAGTTGATGGCGCGGGATATCCTGCAGGTGATCGCCCTTCTCCAGACCCTGTGCCGGGTTGTCGCGACTGATGCGCGCCCGGGTATAGGTATAGGCGGCCGACACCGGCACTTGAAAACGTCCCATGGCAAATTGCGTCCCGGCCTGGAGTTCAAGCCCGGAGATCTCCGCTTCACCGGTGGTGAACGTGCCGGAAGTGGAGCCATCCGAGCAGGGCGAGCCTACCGAACAATCCTCTCTCTGGTCGGTAAAGTCGCTATGGAAACCAATCGCCTCGACAAAAAGGTTATTGGTTCGATAACGCCCTCCAAGCTCCCAGTTGATGCTGGTCTCGGGTTGCTCACCGTCGCTCGATCCACCACCCAGAGGCGAGAAACCGCGATGAACCCCCGCCAGTAGCTGCCAATTGTCGTTGACATCGAACGTCATGGAAGCCCCGGGCAACCATTCGCTGTAGGCGTTCGAGCGCCGGTCTTCCACGGTGTTCCGACCCGGGTCGGCATATTGGACACGGGACGTCCTCACATCCTCGTAGCGCATCGCGAGATTCAGTCGCAGGCGGTTCGTCACTCGCCATTCATCGGTGATCCAGAGGCTCCAGGCCTTGGCATCCTCGAGACGGTTATTGCTACCAGTCGGTTCGACGCGACTCTGGCGTACCAACGAACCATTAACCTGGTCATAGAGTTCGTCTGGCTGGAACCGATCCATTTCGTCTTCGTGATAACGCACTCCCGTACGAATCCAGTGATCACCCAAAGCCAGGTCAAACTCGGTTTGCACTCCCTGGGAGACGTACTCTCGATTGTTGTTGCGATAGGTCAACTCGCCACCCGAGGTATCTTCCGTTCCCTGAAGGATCCGATAGGCACGTTCATCGCCCTCGTTGGCATCCGCCACCAGATCGCCGCTCAACTTGAACCAATTGCGAGCGGTATCGTTACGGTAGACCGTCGAAGTCTGGCGCACGTGGGGCGACCAGTCGAATTCATGCGTAAGGCTGGCACCCTGATGCTCGACATCCATCTGATCAATCTCGGACAGCCCGTAACGGCGATTCGGCGCACGGGAGAAGTCGCCATCGGTCAAGCCAAGGTAGGTCTCGTTGGAAACCTCCTCGGAATGCTGTGCCTTGATCTCGACGCTCTGACGGTCCCCGTCCCACCGAAGCTTCGCGACATAATCCTCGACTCGGAAACCACTGTCCCGGTTACTGCGGTCGATATCCTTGAACCCATCGTTACGGCGCTGGACCGTTTCGACCATGTAGCTCCAATCCCCCACGCGGTCGCCCCAGGTCCCGTGTACGTCCAGCCCTCCACGCTCACCGACGACGGTCTCGATACTGCCTTGACGCTCGGTCGGGATCGGAGTCGACAGCAGATTGACCACCCCGCCGGTTGTTTGCGGCCCATGCCGTAGCAGCGGCGCACCCTTGAGAATTTCAATGGAGTGGATACGTTTGGTGGTCGGAAAATAGTACGCCGCCGGGTTGGAGTATGGCGCTGGCGCCATCAACACCCCGTCCTCCATGATGGTGACCTTGCTGCTGCGGCCCGGGGGCGCGGCCCGGACCCCAATGTTCGGCCTTAGCCCATAACCCTCTTCTTCACGCACATACATGCCCGGGACGGTCTTAAGAGCCTGATGGATATCGGTCGTGCCATCCAGTTCCAACTGTTCGGGTTCCACAACGGCACCCGAACCAGCCAGATCCCGGGCATGCACAGAGTCACCAATGATCTGCACGGGTGCCAAGTGCGTTGGCTCCGCATCCTGGGCCTGGGCCACCGGGACTCCCATAACCCCCAGAACCGCAAGCGTGACAGCGTGGCGGCGCCAGTCCCTACGATTGCGGGTGTATGGGGTGGTCAGAAGTCCCACCTGACGGCATTTCGTCTTTCGAGCCATGAGTTTTCTCCCTCTATTCGGACAGCAGACGTCGTGCCACGGGCGACAAACGTCCGTAGCAGTCGTGATTTAAGGCTGGCTGAGGGAGAAGGTCCCTTGGCTGGCGGGGCCGTATCGGTCGAGACGGCGGTGTAAAGCTCGTTTTACTTGTTCAGAATCAACTTCTTGCTGGAAGTCACCCGAAGGGTGTAACACTGCCCTTCGTGGCGGATAAACAGGCGGTCGGCATCACGCAGCAATTCACTCGAGGCAACCTCTCTCGGCGTACCGAGAGAGTGATCATGCGTCCTCGGGCTCACTGGAGATGCGTCAGTGGATTCCGGGATACGCCTGCCTTCGCTGGAACTCATGATTGCCTCCCCGACCGCCCTGAAGCGCGGTCGAACTTGTTGAAACGGTTACGACGCGGAGCTCGCCTGGCTCTGCTCGTAGTTCTGCAAACCGATGCGATCGATGAGCTGCAACTGGGTCTCCAGCCAGTCGATATGGCTTTCTTCACTGTCCAGGATCTTCTGCAGCAGATCTCGCGTCACAAAATCCCGCACCTGTTCGCAATGGGCAATCGCGTCGCGGTAGACAGGGGTACCCGCGTGCTCGAGGGCCAGATCCGCTTCCAGAATCTCGCGGGTGTTCTCGCCAATACTCAGCGTGCCTAGGTCCTGCAGGTTGGGCAGCCCTTCGAGAAACAGGATGCGGTTGATCAGCTCGTCCGCGTGTTTCATCTCGTCGATCGATTCTTCATATTCGGCCGCGGCCAGTTTCTCCAGCCCCCAGTCCTTGAACATGCGGGAATGGAGGAAATACTGGTTTATCGCGGTCAACTCGCCCTTGAGGGCCTGGTTGAGGTAACGAATTACATCCTTATCGCCTTGCATCAGAACTCTCCTGAGAAGATATTTTGGGGTTGGTCGGGTCAAACGCCGGATTGATTAAAGAGACCCCGGGACCGCCAGGGTCCGTCCCCACTATCCCGCCCGGCTTCGCCCGGATGCAAGGCACCCTCAACGCGTCGATACAATATCGGTAATGCGAACGATTTGCAACACCATTATCTATATTTGCAGCGAAACCGGCTGGACAGGCCACGGTAATCTCCTGGCACCTGCCTCAACGAATCAGGGGCACATCCGCCAGACTTTCGATCTCCAGCCGATCGACGCAGCCCTCTATCGCGCCCTCGGGGCCTTCGCAGGCGGCGATCTCGTTGATCAGGATTCGCCCGATGCCGTCGCAGTCCGTGTCCGGCATCCGGAAGGCCCGCACGGAAGTGCTCCCCTCCCGCAGCGGTGCCAGTTCGACTGCGGTGCGGCGCTGAATAACCCCCTCCTTGTCGAAAACCACCATATCCAGCTGGAATGATTCCAGCGCTTCACCCAGGGCATTTTCCAGTACCAGATGGGCACGACAGTCATCACCGTCGGCTTCCAGCTTGTTAAGTTGGACACTGATCTCGGGGTCCGCTTCGGCTGCCGCGTTTCCCGAAAGGCCGAATACGAAAAGGCCCGCGATCAGTATCCGGATGCTCCTGCCTGGTAAATGCATGGGTAAGTCCTCGTTTTCAACTGGGTCTGCCGCCAAGGTCCGGGTCATCGGTCCTCATGCCGGTGTCCGTGACGGTGCTCCACTCCTGGTCAGCGAATGGAAAACGTTACGGGAACCACGATCTCGAACTCGTCTCGATCGATCGCGCTCGGCGCCGGAAACGGATCGGCGCGCTCGACCATCTCCTCGACCGCCCGATCCAGGATCCGGCTGCCGGATCCCTCCTCGATCCGATAGTCGACGACGTTGCCATCTCCATCGAGCCGCAACCAGACCGATGCCGTGCCCTCTTCTCTGCGGCGCTGGGCCTGGCGCGGATAGCGTTTGTGTTGCTCCACCCAAGCCTGCAGTTCCGCAAGATAATCGGGATCCACACCCGGCTCACCACCACCTTCGGCATCAGCGTCCGCAGGAGTGGCACCGGCACCCGGAGTACCGGCTTCCTCGTCGCCAGGGTCGTCCTCGACCGCTTCGGCGTCCTCATCCGTCGGGGAGGCATCCGCGGCCTCCACAGAGTCCGCATCGGAGTCTGGCTCTGGCTCTGGCTCTGGCTCTGGCTCTGGCTCTGGCTCTGGCTCTGGCTCTGGCTCTGGCTCGGGCTCTGGCTCGGGCTCGGGCTCGGGTTCGGGTTCGGGTTCGGGTTCGGGTTCGGGTTCGGGTTCGGGTTCGGGTTCGACAACCTCGGCCTCTTCGACGGGCTGACGTTCCGGTTCCGCAGGTTCCGCGTCGACCGCTTCGACAGGCTCCGCCTCCACGGGCTCGTCGTCTACAGGCTCGGCCTCCGTAGTCTCGGCCGGCTCTGCCTGCTGGGCATGAGGAGCACCACCAGCGGCCGCCATGGAGATTTCCAGCCCGCCCACTCCGGCATCCTCGGCGCCCGCCGGCGGCTCGCGCAGCAGGAAGGCCATCGCCACCAGCAGGTGCAACGCGACCGCCAGCACGATGGCCACCATCCAGTGTCGAAACGTCGGCTGCATCAGACTTCCGGTACTGTCAGCAGATCAATGCGCTCGATCCCCGCCTCGCGCAGGCGTTCAAGCACCCCGACGACCTCGACGGCTTCCGCCCGTCCATCCGACTTCACACGGACCCGGGCCGCATCTCCGTGACGCTCGACGTGTTCGCGTACCAGGCCCGCCATTTCGTCAAGATCGACTTCATCCTGATTAACCGCCAGCCGGCCCTCGGTCCCGATGATCACCATGAACTCGTCCGGCCCGGGCTGGCCATCCACGGCCGACTCCACCGGTTCGACCTCGAACGGATCGATCGCGCTCAACTGGCCAGCCACCATAAAGAAGATCAACAACAGGAAAACAATGTTGATCAGCGGCAGGATGCTCTCGTCGTCGTTGCGCGGGCGATGGGCAACCTGAAAGTGGCGACGCTGTCCGATCATGGCTGTGCCTGCCGGATTACCGAAAGATTGCGCGCCCCAACATCTGCGAGTCCCTCCAGCACGTTGACGGTGTCCTGCATGCTGACCCCCGGGGCCGGCATCACCAGGACCCGCGTGTCCGCTTCTTCGCGCACGCGCGCGCTGATACGGTCGTGCAGGTCGCCCTCCGACAGCATCTCTCCCGCCAGCCGCAGCCCGTCCGACCGGATCTCGACCAGCATGGCGCCTTCCATCGAGCCGGCCCCACCGGCCTCGGCCGGCGCCTCGAGTTGCACCGCGCGCCACTCAAGGAAGCTCGAGGCGAGCATGAAGAACACGAGCAGGATGAAGACGACATCGATCAGCGGAGTGAGGCTGATCAGATTGCGTCGGCGCGGGCGGCTAGTGTCCAGCATCGGCCGTTCGGGGCAGAGCGCCCCCAGGCGAGTTTGCCTCGTCAGCCTCGCAAGGCCTCGGTTGGACCGGGCTCTCGGCGGTCAGGGGTACGGCCGCGTACTGCCCCCCGGTGAACAGGCGGGTCACGGCATCATCCATGCGGTGCGCGACCCGCTCCACCCGCGTCTCCAGCCAGTTGAGTGCCGCCACGACCGGGATCGCGACCGCCAGCCCGACGGCGGTCGTCAGCAGGGCCTCCCAGATACCACCGGACAGGACCGCCGGGTCCACCTGACTTCCGGCCTCTTCCATCGCTCGGAAGGCGCGGATCATCCCCATCACGGTACCCAGCAGGCCCAGCAAAGGCGCCAGCGCGCCGATCACTTCGAGTGGCCGCAGCCCCTGACGCAGGGACTGGATGGTCGCGTTACCGTAGCGCACGACCTCCTCCCGCACGATGGACTCCGACGCGCCGGCCTGCAGGCCCCGGATGCCCCGCGCCACCGCCCGCGCGGCGGGATTGGGGGTGGCCTCGGCACACTGGATCGCACCCTGGATATCCCCGCGGTGGAAGCGGTTCAGCGCTTCATCCGCCGGACGCACATCGGTGACCCTCATGCGCCACAACTGCCACAGCTTGACCAGCACAAAGGCCAGTGCGACCACCGAGGCCCCCAGCAGGATCAGGACGACGGGCCCACCCGCGTCGAGAAAGCCGGCCAAGCGCTCCGATGGAATCCATTGATCGAAATTCATCGCTAAGCTCCGAGCGTTCTGAAAATGCACACCGCCCCATGCAAGCAACGCCTGGCAACGGACGTAGCACGATGGCCCATGGCAGGCGACGGTATGGGCAAAAAATGGGCGCGGCGGACCCGCCACCGCGCCCCACTACAATACGATAAAGCGAATGATGGACTTACATGGCCACGGCGGGGTCGGGTCGCCCGACAGGCTCCGGGGGCGTCCGCGCTCCCGACACCTGCAGCACATTCACGGCGGTATCACGGGAGCACCCCTTCAGCAGGCAATTGGCTCGACGAGCGCACTTGCCACATTCGGAACTCACACCCAGTCGATCACGAAGATCCCGCATACGCAGGCCTTCCTGGCTGGAGTCGATCAATTCCCGGATATCGCGCTCGCGAACCGATTTGCAGATACAGACGATCATCACCTTCCTCGACCTACCTGACTGTCGAGGCAGACGATACGATGACTGAGAATGGTTTTCAACACCATTAGCGATTGGAAGGGTTTCGCATGCTGGAGGAGTGCACCGCACTGCCACCCCGCGCACCCAGACGAAAAAAGCCCCGCATTCGCGGGGCCTCAATAAAGCGCTTGGCAGGCCAGGAAACGCGATGTATGCGCGTCCTTCGAGGCCCTGGCAACAAACTCAGTGCTGGTGACCGCCGACGCCGTGGGCGTGGCCGTGCTCCAGCTCCTCGGCGGAGGCCTCGCGCACTTCGACAACTTCGACGTCGAAGTTGAGGTTTTCGCCGGCCAGCGGGTGATTGCCGTCCACGGTCGCGGTGTCGCCCTCGACCTTGGTCACGGTCACGGTCAGCGGACCATTCTGAGTCTCGGCCTGGAACTGCATGCCCGGCTGCACGGAATCCACGCCCTGGAAGGCCTCCAGCGGGATCTCCTGCACCATGGCGTCGATTTTCTCGCCGTAACCCTCGGCGGGGGCGACCTTGGCCTGAACCTTGTCACCGGCGGCCTTGCCCTCGAGCTCGCGCTCGAGCCCCGGGACCAGCTGACCGTTCCCGTGCAGATAGGCCAGCGGCTCGCGGCCCTCGGAGCTGTCGATGGTCTCGCCAGCGTCGTTGGTCAGGGTGTAGTGGATGGACACCACGGCGTTTTGTGCAACTTGCATGGGCTTGGCCCTCTCGATATATGAGCCGCATAGGGTAACGCGCGTACCCCCGCGACGTCAGGTCCACCCGCTTCCGGGACGGATTCCAGGGAGGGGCGGACCCTTCCCGGCTTGGCCGTCAGGCCTTTTGCAGCAGCAGGCGGTTCAGGCGCGAGACGAAGCCGGAGGGGTCTTCAAGCTGTCCCCCTTCGGCCAGCAGTGACTGGTCAAACAGCAGCGATGCCAGATCGTCGAAGTCGTCCCCTTCGGCGGTGCGCAGACGCTCGACCAGCGGGTGCTTCGGATTGATCTCGAGCACCGGCTTGCTGGAGAAAGTCTCCTGACCAGCCTGCTTGAGCAGCTCCTGCAGATACAGCGCCATCTCGTGCTCGCCGAGCACGATACAGGCCGGGGAATCCACCAGACGCTTCGAGGGTCGCACGGAGTCGACCCGCTCGCCCAGCGCAGCCTGGATGCGCTCCGGCAGATCGCCCAGGTCCTCGTCGGCCTTCGCGCTGTCGTCCGCGGCATCCTTTTTCGCCGCGTCTTCGCCAATGATCTTGTCCAGGTCGAGGTCGCCCTTGGCGACATTCTTGATCGGCTTGCCGTCGAACTCGCGCAGGTGCGACAGCAGCCATTCGTCGACCCGGTCGGACAGCAGCAGCACCTCGATACCATGCTTGCGGAAGATCTCCAGGTGCGGGCTGTTGCGCGCCGCGCTGGCGTTGTCCGCGGTAATCACGTAGACCGCGTCCTGCCCGTCTTTCATCCGGCCGATGTAGTCGGCCAACGAGACGTTCTGGGTGTCATCACTGTTATGTGTGCTGGCGAAGCGCAGCAGGCCCGCGATCTGTTCGCGGTTCGCGTAGTCCTCGCCCGGGCCCTCCTTCAGCACGCGACCGAAGTTCTGCCAGATGTCGGCGTATTTCTCCGGCTCGTTCTTCGCAATGTTCTCCAGCAGGCCGAGGATCTTCTTCACCGAGCCGGAACGGATGGAATCCACCAGACGGTTGTCCTGCAGGATCTCGCGCGAGACGTTCAGCGGCAGATCGGCCGAGTCCACCACCCCGCGCACGAAACGCAGGTAGTTGGGCAGCAGCTTCTCGGCGTCGTCCATGATGAACACGCGCTTCACGTAGAGCTTGACGCCGTGGCGCGCGTCGCGGTCCCACAGGTCGAACGGGGCGCGCTTCGGGATGTAGAACAGCGTGGTGTACTCCTGGCGCCCCTCGACATGGTTGTGGGTCCAGGCGGCCGGATCCTCGAAGTCGTGCGCGACGTGCTTGTAGAACTCACGGTATTCGTCGTCGCTGATCTCGCTCTTCGGCCGGGTCCACAGCGCGCTGGCACGGTTGACGGTCTCCCACTCGTCGGTGGGCTTGCCGTCGTCATCCATCTTGCGCATGCGGATCGGGAACGCCACGTGGTCGGAATAGCGGCTGATGATGTGACGCAGACGGAACAGCTCGAGGAACTCGTCGGCGTCCTCTTTCAGCGTCAGCGTGATCTCGGTACCCGCCTCGGGGCACTCGCAGTCGCTCAGGCTGTACTCGCCGTCGCCGCGCGACTCCCAGCGGGTGCCGCTGGCCTCGGGCGTCCCCGCTCGACGGGTCTCGAGGCGGACGTGGTCGGCCACGATGAACGAGGAATAGAACCCGACGCCGAACTGGCCGATCAGCTGCGAGTCCTTTTTCTGGTCTCCGGTCAACTTCTCGAGGAAGGCCTTCGTGCCGGAACGCGCGATGGTGCCGATGTGCTCGATGACCTCGTCGCGCGACATGCCGATGCCGTTGTCGCGCACGGTGACAGTCCGCGCCTCCTTGTCCACCTCGACATCGATCGCCAGTTCGGCCGGCTGCGGAATCACGTCGGGCTGGGCTAGCGCCTCGAAGCGCAGCTTGTCGCAGGCGTCGGCACCGTTGGAGATCAGTTCGCGCAGAAAGATTTCGCGGTTGGAATACAGCGAATGGATCATCAGCTGAAGCAGCTGGCTGACCTCGGTCTCGAAGCGGCGGGTCTCGGTATGGCCCTCGGCGGCCGATGCGGTCTGCGTGTCCGTCATGATCCTGTACGTTCCTCTCGTGCGCTTGGATGGGTTCTACAGCACGCACCTTGGGGACGCCGTTCGCGTTTTCAAGCCCACAGGTCCCGCAAGACGTCCTGCATCCGGGGGCAACGCCCAACCCCCAAAACAAAAAAGCCACCGCGAGCAGCCCGCGGTGGCTCAAGGGGGCAGGTCCTCTCAGGCCCGCCCGCGACCGTGTGAACGGTTTACTGATTCACCGGCGAATCGGGATCCAGCAGGTAGGCCATCACGTGGCTGATCTGCTCCTCGGTCAGGAAATTGCGCCCGAATCGCGGCATGTAGGTGCAGGGGAAGTACTGGTGCGGGTTACTCACGACCTCATGGACATAGTTCAGTACTGACTCGTCGGTACCGCGCTCGCGACCGTAGTTCGCAAGACTTGGCCCGATCGTCCCGTAGGTGGTTTCCGCCGGGTCCATCTGGTGACAGGCGTAGCAGTTCCCACCCGGCTCACGGGTACCGTGGTCATCATTGTTGTGCCCGACACGATAGCCATAGCCGGAACGGGCCAGCTCAGCGCCGCGACGCCAGTCGCCCAGTTCCACACCGCCATCGGGGCGCTCGTACGCCGCGCGCGCGGCCGCGACGACCTGGCCTGCGGTTTCGCTGTCCGGGGATCCTTCGAGCGAGCACAGCGCCTGGATCTCGTCCTGCTGCATCCGTTCCCGGCCCGTACCCCCTTCCTGAACCTCCTGGTCCATGCGGTAGCTGTTGGTCTCGAGCACCAGGTGCTCGGCCAGTTCCTCGGGGCTCATCTGGGTGATATCGACCTCGCGATCCGAGGCGTCCTGAAAGAACTGGTCGCAACCCGCCAGCGCCGCCGATGCCGAAATCACCACCGCGGCAGTCAGAATTTTTTTATTGAACATCCCTGAGCCTCCCCTCACGTCCGTCACGACCGATGGCTTTCGTAGCCCATGCCGCATCAGTCCTGCGGCCCATCGGTTCCCCTGTTCAGCCCATCTGTGCGGCCCGGCGGACACGCTCGTAAAAGAGCCGTGCAAACACCCAACCGCAGAAACTTGTAAGGAAGCGGGTTGCCGCGCCTGGCGCGACAACCCGTTCTATTGCCTTGCTGCACCGGCCCCGATGGGGCCGAGCAGCTGTCGTGCAAGACGACTTACCGGTTGTTAACCGGGGACTCCGGATCGAGCAGGTAGGCCATGATGTGGCTGATCTGCTCTTCAGTCAGCAGCCCCTGGAATCGCGGCATCTGCGTGCAGGGGAAATACTGGTGCGGGTTGGAGATCACCTGATGCACATACTGACGGATCTCCTGGCTGTCGCCGCGCTGCGCACCGTAGTTTTCGAGGTTCGGGCCGATGGTGCCCTGGACCGAAACGCTCGAATCCATCACGTGGCAGTTGTAGCAGTTGCCGCCCGCCTCGCGGGTACCGTGGTCATCGGTATTGTGGCCGATACGGTAGCCGTAGCCGGAATCCGCCAGAACGGCACCCTGGCGCCAGTCACCCAGCTCGATGTCGCCTTCCGGTGCTTCGTATTGCTCACGCGCCAGAGCCACGACCTGGCCGGCGGTCTCGCCGTCCAGATCATTACGGGTGGAGTCGAACGAGCAGGCCTTCTGAATGTCGTCCTGGGTCATCCGGTCGCGCCAGCCACCGCCTTCCTGCATTTCCTGATCGCGCCAGCTGTTGGTCTCGAAGATGAGATGCTCAGCCAACTCCTCGGCGCTCATGGCCGTGATATCCACGTCATCCGCCTTGTTGCCGTCGGCGACGGCACAGCCGGCGGCCAGGGCGACGGATGCAAATGCGGCCACACCGGCCGCAACAGTGTTTTTATTAAACATACTTGATGTCTCCTATTGCGTCCGTAGTTACCGCTTCAGGTCGGGCAGGATGGCCGGTTCGCCACGCGCCGCGTCATTCCAGAAGGAGATCAGCGCGGTGTTCACCGGGGTATCCGGCAGGATACCGGCATGACGCATCTGCCATACGCAACCACGGATACGGTGGTTCTGGCTGCGGACGTTGTCTTGCCCCGCGCGGTGGGCCGGCCAGGAAACCGCCTTGGTCCACTCCTGCGAGTTACGCATTTCCGGCAGCACGGACGCACGGATCTGCTTGCCCGAATCGCCATGGCAAGCCGCGCAGTTGAAGTCCATCGCGCCGCCACGGCGGAAGAAGAGCTTCTCGCCCGCGTCACGCATCGCCTGCTCTTCCGGGTGGTCCAGCGGCGGATTCCAGGCATAGCCGGACGACTGGTGCGCGATATAAGTCGTCAGACGCATGATGTCCGAGCCGGAACCATGACGCTGGGAGACAGCGGAATCGTCGCTGGTAAAGCCCTGGATTTCCTTCATGCAGTGCACGAGGCGCTGCTCGAAGTCCATGACCTTGCCGACGTCGTCGAAGTACCGCGGCAGTTCGACGTAGGCACCTTCCAGCACGCCCTCGCCCTTGCCGAAGTCGCAGCTTTCGAGCGATGCGTTATTCGGGCCGCGCTCTTCGTGGAACAGGCGCTCGCCGTCATCCAGCAGCCACAGGGCGGGGTTGTCCGGCATCATCATGATGTTCATTTCACTCTGATGCAGGTACTTCGAGTCGGGCTGCGCCTCGAGCAGCATCTGCAGGACGTCGTTCGGATCCTGCCATTCATCCGCTTGGGCCGCGGTACCCGCAACCCCGACCGCCATTGCTACGGGCAACGCAAGCAATGCTTTCTTGAACATGGAAACCTCCATCACACGGTTTTTTCGATACGGTCCGTGACCGGAGCGGCCCGGACCTGTGTAGCAGAGTGCTGAACCGGGGTCCGTGCTGTCAACACAAAAAGCTATATTAGCTTTTTCTAACAGTCTGTTTTTCAAGGATTCTCGGAGCCCAGCACCGTCTGGCAGACGCAGCATGCGCGAATTCTATTCCGCCGGGTGATGGAATTTTCGAGGGTGTCGGCTCGTCGGCACGAGCCCGGCCAGACGGGGTGTCTGGCAAGCCATTGAACAAGGAAGGAAACCGCGCCACGCACGACGGGCACGCTGCCAGCAACTGGAGTGGAAAGCGCTAGCCGAGCTGGAGCACACCTTCGTGAACAAGCAGGGCGCGCTTCACGTCGGCCAACGGGCCATCCTGGTCGCCCGCGTAGCCACCAATGTCGCGCGTACCGCGGTGACGCGCGGACACCACGCGATGACAGGGGATGAACAACGGCCAGGGGTTGGTGCGGCAGGCCTGCCCCACGGCACGCGGGGCCGAGCCGATCTGTGAGGCAATTTGCGCATAGGTCCGCACCTCGCCAACGGGGATGGCCGAAAGTGCGGCCCAGACCCGGCGGGCGTGCTCCGTCCCCGGCGGTACCGCTGGCGTCGCCCGCCATTTGGTCGGATCGCGGGCGTAGTCTGCAGGGTCGAAGGCAGGAGGGGACCGGTCAGCGGTCGGGATATCCCGCAGCGGGGACAAATCGAGTGGATCGTCGGGGCACTGCCAGCCGCAGGCCAGCAGATCCCCCTGCCCGGACTCCAGCCACACAAAAGCCAGCGCGACTCCCGGCAGGAGACAGCGCTGGCTTCGCATGGCCGATTCAGCCGACAACGGAAAACCGGGCGGACGCGAGCGGGGCTGCGCGGCCACCCCGGCCATCAGGCGCCGTTCCGGTTCGCCTTGATGTCTTCCTTGATGCGCGCGGCCTTGCCGGTACGATCGCGCAGGAAGTAGAGCTTGGAGCGACGGACCTTGCCGCGGCGCTTCACCTTGATCTCGGCAATCTGCGGGCTGTGCGTCTGAAAGGTCCGCTCCACGCCGTTGCCGTAGGAGACCTTGCGCAGGGTGAACGCCGAGTTGAGGCCACGGCTGCGCTTGCCGATCACCACACCCTCGAAGGCCTGCAGGCGCTCACGCTCGCCTTCGCGCACCTTCACCTGCACCACCAGGGTGTCGCCCGGACCAAAGTCCGGTACGTCGGACTTCATCTGTTCGGCTTCCAGTTCCTGAATCACGCTGTTCATCGTTCGACCTCAATCATCGCTTTCGGTGTGCGGACCGCCCTTCCGTCGTTCCACACGGTATTCGTCCAACAGGGCCAGATCCTCGGCCCCGAATTCTTCGCGCGCCAGCACGTCCGGCCGCCGTTCCCACGTGCGCCCCAGCGCCTCGCGCCGCCGCCAGCGCCGGATCGCTCCATGGTCGCCACCCAGCAGCACCTGCGGTACCGCACGCCCCGCCACAACCTCTGGCCGCGTGTAGTGCGGGCAGTCGAGCAGGCCCTCGCTGAACGAGTCCTGCCCGGCGGAATCCGCGTGCCCGAGCACACCCGGGAGCAGGCGCGCACAGGCATCGATAACTACCATCGCGCCCAGCTCGCCACCGGACAGGACATAGTCGCCCAGCGACCATTCCTCGTCGACCTGCGCCTCGATAAAGCGCTCGTCGATGCCCTCGTAGCGGCCGCACACAAGTGCCACCCGCGGCTTTCTGACCAGCTCCCGCAACATCGCCTGCCGGATCGGCCGCCCCTGCGGGGTCAGGGCGATCACGTGCAGGGGCGCCGTCGCGTCGGCTCGCGCCGCCTCCAGCGCGGACGCCAGCGGCCCATACTGCATGACCATGCCGGGACCGCCACCATAGGGGCGGTCATCCACCGCCTGGTGGAAACCGGCCCCCCAGTCACGCGGGTTCCAGGTCTCCAGTGCGAGCCGTCCCTGTTGCACCGCCCGCCCGGTCACCCCGGACTCGCCCACCGCCGTTACCAGTTCCGGAAACAGCGTGACGATATCGAAGCGCATCGTCCGCCTCAGAATTCCGGATCCCAGTCGACCCGCAACCGCCGGGCCTCCAGGTCCACATCCAGGATGTACTGGCCCCGCACCCAGGGAATCAGCCGTTCGCGATCGCCGCGCACGACCAGCACATCGTTGGCGCCCGTCTCCATGAACCCGGAGATGCGCCCCAGCGCGGTCCCGTCCTGGTGCTCGACCTCCATACCCAGCAGGTCGGCCCAGTAGTACTCGCCGTCCTCGGCGGGCGGGAGCCAGTCGCGCTCGATCGCCAGCTCGGCGCCCATCAGGCCGTAGGCCGCCTCGCGATCGGCGGTCTCGGCAAACTTCATTACGACGCCGGGCCCGTGGGCCCGGCCCGCTTCGACCTCCGCCAGCCGCCAGTCAGCGCCGGAACGCAGCCACAGACGGGGGAAGTCGGCAATCGCGGCGCGTGGCTCGGTCTCGGAAAAGATCCGGACCCAGCCCTTCACGCCGTACACCCCGGAGACGCGTCCGACGCGGATGCGTTCACCCGCCTCGTTCATCACCGGAGTTCGGTCTACTACGCGTAATCAGCGAGCCGACGGCCTCAGGCCGCGGCTTGCTGCTTGCGGTAGCCCTTGACCAGGTGGTTCACGCGCTCGGACATGCCGGCGCCGTGGCCCAGCCAGTAGTCCACGCGTTCCAGGTCAATGCGCAGCGGCTCTTCCTGACCGCGGGCGACCGGGTTGAAGAAGCCGATCTGTTCCTTGTAGCCGCTGTCCCGACGCTTGCGCGAATCGGTGACGACGATCGAGTAGAACGGGCGCTTTTTGGCGCCGCGGCGAAGCAGGCGAATCGTAACCATATGTTCTGTTGAACCCCGTTTGAGTCCGTTTTCTCGAGAAAACGCGCGATTATAACGAATCCCGCCGCCAGCACAAGGTGCCGAGGCCGGTAGCGTCCTCCGGCTAGCGGAACGGCATGCCCCCACCGGGGCCACCCATTCCACCCATGCCGCCCAATTTTCCACCCAGGGCGCGCATCATCTTCGATGCGCCACCCTTGGAGAATTTTTTCATCGCCTTGCTCATCTGCGCGTGCTGCTTGAGCAGGCGGTTCACATCCTGGATCTGGGTGCCGGACCCGGCGGCAATCCGGCGCTTGCGCGAACCCTTGATGATGTCCGGGTGGCGACGCTCGTGCTCGGTCATCGACGAAATCACCGCCATCATGCGACCGATCTCCTTGTCGTTGGCCTGGTTCTTCACCGCGTCCGGCAGCTTGCCGCCGCCGGGCAGCTTTTCCAGCATCGAGCTGATCCCGCCCATCTTCTGCATCTGACCGAGCTGTTCGCGCAGGTCGTTCAGGTCAAAGCCGCGCCCCTTCTTCAGCTTGCGCGTGAGCTTGGCGGCCTTGTCCTGGTCGACCTGGCGGCTGGCCTCCTCGACCAGCGACAGGACATCGCCCTTGCCCAGGATGCGCGAGGCGATACGCTCGGGGTGGAACGGCTCCAGCGCATCCGGGCGCTCGCCCATGCCGATGAACTTGATCGGCACCCCTGTGATCTGGCGCACCGACAGCGCAGCGCCGCCGCGGGCGTCACCGTCAGCCTTGGTGAGCACCACCCCCGTCAGCGGCAGGGCCTCGCCAAAAGCGCGCGCGGTGTTCGCCGCGTCCTGGCCGGTCATGGAGTCGACCACAAACAGGGTCTCGATCGGGTCGATCGCCTGATGCAGGGCCTTCACCTCGGCCATCATGTCTTCGTCGACATGCAGCCGCCCGGCGGTATCCACCAGCAGCACCTCGGTACCATCGCGGCGCGCCCGGGCAACGGCCTCGCTCGCGATCGCCTCGGGCTTCTGGCTGGTATCGCTGGGATAGAACGTGACCTCGACCTGCCCGGCCAGGGTCTCCAGCTGCTGGATCGCCGCCGGCCGATAGACGTCGCAGCTGACCACCGCGACCTTCTTCTTCTCGCGCTCGCGCAACAGGCGCGCGAGCTTGCCGATACTGGTGGTCTTGCCCGCGCCCTGCAGACCGGCCACCAGCACCACGGCCGGCGGCTGGACCGCCAGATTCAGCGCGGCGTTCTCCCCGCCCATCGTCGCAATCAGCTCGTCATGGACGACCTTGATCAGGGCCTGCCCCGGGGTCAGGCTCCCGATGACCTCCTGGCCCAGCGCCTTTTCCTTGACGTCCTTGACGAACTCGCGCACCACCGGCAGGGCCACATCGGCCTCCAGCAGTGCCATGCGCACCTCGCGCAGGGCGTCCTGAATATTGTCCTCGGTGAGCCGCGCCTGGCCTTTCAGGCGCTTCATGGTCTCCTGGAGGCGGCTGGAAAGGCCGTCGAACATCGTCTGTCCTCGTCTCGCTCGTTCTGGCCCGGCCCGTGCCGGGAAAGACCGTACAGTATAGCGGCCTCGCCACCCGGCCTGCACGGCCCCAGTCGTGTTCCGGGATTGCCGCCCCGAATGTGCATTCAGGATCGGGAGCGGGGATAATCGCCGCCCATGACCACCGTTGCCGGATTGCTTGCCGTAGCGCTGTATCTCGCCACCACGGGATACCTGATCGTCGCCACCCGCACCCAGCCCCTGGCCGCCGGGCAGCCCCGCGCGCCCCTGGTGCTCTGGCTGGCGGCCCTGATCGTGCACCTGGCGGCACTGATCCCGCTGGTCGTAACCGAGGCCGGGCTGAACCTGTGCCTGGGCAATGCCCTGTCCGCGTCGCTGTGGCTGGTGGCTGCGCTGTTGTGGCTGACCGCCCTGCGCCACCCGCTGGCCGTACTGGGCGTGATGATCCTGCCGCTGACTGCGCTGGCCGCCCTTGGCGCACTGCTGTGCGAAGACGGTACCCGCTACGCAACCTCGGCCGGGATCGACGTGCATATCCTGTTCTCGGCGCTCGGATGGGCCTTCCTCGCGCTGTCCACGGCCCAAGCCGCAGTCATGGCTGCCCAGCACCGCGCACTGCACAACCATCACACCTCGGGGATCGTGCGCTACCTGCCGCCGCTGTTCTCGATGGAGGTCTGGTTGTTCCGCATGATCTTCATCGGCTGGCTGTTCCTTGGGCTCAGCCTGCTCTCCGGCCTGATCTTCGTCGACGACCTGTTCGCCCAGCATCTGGTACACAAGACCATCCTGTCGCTGCTGGCCTGGGTGATCTTCTCCATCCTGCTGCTCGGACGCTGGCGCCTGGGCTGGCGCGGGACGCGCGCCCTTGCATGGACTACTGGCGGCTTCGTGGTGCTGGTGCTGGCCTACTTTGGCTCCAAGCTGGTGCTGGAAGTCATCCTCGGGCGTGTCTGATGGCACTCCCGGCCGGCCGGCTTGACACCCCGGCGGCGCTTGCCTGAAATGACCCAGACGCCCTTCACGGGGCGACCACCCCATCCCTGACCCGCAGGCCGCCCCTTGCAAGAGATCCCGCTCTCCTTTCTTTTCGGCGCCCTGATCGTTCTGTTCCTGCTGTCGGCGTTTTTCTCCGGTTCGGAGACCGCGCTGATGGCACTGAACCGCTACCGCATGCGCCACCGCGCGCAGACTGGACACCGGGGCGCTGCACTCGCCGCCCGGCTGCTGGAGCGGCCGGACCGCCTGATTGGCCTGATCCTGCTGGGCAACAATTTCGTCAATATCCTGATCGCGCAAATCGCCACCTTTATCGGCTGGCGACTATTCGGCGATACCGGCGTGGCCATTGCTACCGGCGTTCTTACGCTCACCCTGCTGATCTTCGCCGAGACAGCCCCCAAGACCCTCGCGGCCCTGCACAGCGAACGTGTCGCCTACCCGGCGGCCTGGGTCTATACCGGCCTGCTGAAGGTGATGTGGCCGGTGGTCTGGATGATCAACGTGATGGCCAATGGCGTATTGCGCCTGTTCGGGGTGCACATGAAGCCTGGCCAGCGCTCGGCCCTGAACACCGACGAGCTGCGCAGCGTGGTCTCCGAGGCTGGCTCGCTGATCCCGGCGAACCACCAGCGCATGCTGCTGAACCTGCTGGACCTGGAACGCACCACGGTCGAGGACATCATGATCCCGCGCAACGAGATCGTGGTGCTGGACCTGAACGAGCCCTGGAACGAGGTCGTCGAGCAGCTGGTCCATGGCAGCTTCACCCGCCTGCCGGTGGTCGAGGGCGAACTGGACCATATCGTCGGCTTCCTGCACCGACGCGACGTGATCCCGCTGATCGAGCGCGATGACTTCGATGCCGACGACCTGCGCCAGATCCTGACCCCGCCCTACTTCATCCCCGAGGGCACGGCGCTGAACCGCCAGCTGATCAACTTCCAGCAGCAGAAAAAGCGGATCGGCCTGGTGGTGGACGAGTACGGCGACATCGAGGGACTGATCACGCTGGAAGACTTGCTGGAGGAGATTGTCGGAGAGTTCACCACCGACTCCCCGGCCATGAGCGACGACGTGCTGCGCCAGGAGGACGGCTCGGCGATGGTCGATGGCGGCATCCACCTGCGCGAGCTCAACCGCTCGCTGGGCCTGGAGCTCCCGGTGGATGGCCCCAAGACCCTCAGCGGACTGATCGTGGAATACCTTGAGAGCATTCCCGAGGCGCCAGTAAGCGTGCGCATCAATGACGTGGTGATGGACATCGTGCAGATCAAGAACAACACCATCCGCACGGTGCGCGTGGTCGCCCCTGATCTACCGACAAGCCCGGACAACAAGGAAGCCTGATGGCGAAGGCGAAGACCCAGTACGTCTGCCGGGAATGCGGCGCGGTGAGCCCCAAGTGGGCCGGCCAGTGCGGCGACTGCGGCGCCTGGAACACCCTGGAGGAGGCCGTACCGGCCACCCAGGCCGGCCCACGTGGCGGCTACGCCGGCGAGGTCGCCGGCATCACCCGGCTGGGCGAAGTGGAGGCCGGCGAGGTCCCGCGCACCGGCACCGGCTTGTCGGAACTGGACCGTGCCCTGGGCGGCGGGCTGGTACACGGATCGGTCGTGCTGCTGGGCGGCGATCCGGGGATCGGCAAGTCCACCCTGCTGCTGCAGACCCTGGCCATGCTGCCGGTCGGCGACACGCTCTATGTGACCGGCGAGGAATCCGCCCAGCAGATCAGCATGCGCGCGCGCCGCCTCGGGCTCGAGGTCGACGGACTGCGCCTTTTGACCGAGACGCAGGTGGAAAACGTGATCGCCACCTGCGAACGCGAACGCCCGCGCGTGCTGGTGATCGACTCCATCCAGACGCTCTATACCGCCGCGCTGCAGTCCGCGCCCGGCTCGGTCGGCCAGGTGCGCGAGAGCGCCGCGGCACTCGTACGCCTGGCCAAACAGCGTGGCATCACCGTGATCCTGGTCGGCCATGTGACCAAGGACGGCCAGCTCGCCGGCCCGCGCGTGCTGGAGCACATGGTCGATACCGTGCTCTATTTCGAGGGCGACCCGGACGGGCGCTACCGCATGCTGCGCGCGGTGAAGAACCGCTTTGGCGCGGTCAACGAGCTGGGCGTGTTCGCCATGCTGGAGAACGGCCTGAAGGCAGTCTCCAACCCCTCCGCGATCTTCCTCTCGCGCCACCAGGGCCCGGTGCCCGGCAGCGTGGTAATGGTCACCCGCGAGGGCACCCGACCACTGCTGGTGGAGGTACAGGCCCTGGTCTCCGAGAGCCATGCCCCGCAGCCACGGCGCATCACCGTCGGCCTGGAACAGAACCGCCTGACCATGCTGCTGGCCGTCCTGCACCGCCACGGGGGCGTGGCCCTGTTCGACCAGGACGTTTTCATTAACGTGGTCGGCGGCGTGCGCGTCACCGAGACGGCCGCCGACCTGCCGATGCTGGCCGCCGCCCTGTCGAGCTTTCGCGACCGGCCGCTGCCGCAGGAGATGCTGGCCTTTGGCGAGGTCGGGCTGGCCGGCGAGATCCGGCCTGTGCCGAACGGCGAGGAGCGCCTGCGCGAGGCGGCCAAGCACGGCTATACCCGGGCGATCGCGCCGGCGGCCAACGCGCCACGCAAGCCCATCAAGGGCATGGAAGTGGTCGCGGTCTCCCGCCTCTCCGAAGTCCTCGACGCCCTGTAGCGCCTGGCCCCGCCGCCTCTTCTGGCTAGGCTCGGTTCGTCATCTGGTGTTTACGATGGCTTCGTCCGGCCGCCTGCCTGCGCTGTCTCGCCAGCGCGCCGCGCCAGTTCTTAATCAAAAACGGGCTTCTTTGCTCGTGCAAAGAAGTACCCAAGAAACACGCCCGGGATTCGCCCGGGAACCTTGCTCCGGCCGCGCCAGGCCGGCGGCGCTGAAACTCGCTGCGCCTTCGGCTTCGCTCAGACAGTTAGCGTCCCCGTTACTATTTTGAATCGTCCGGCCTGTCACACCCTCCACAAAGGGCTCATATCGGGAGGGTAGGTCAAAACCGACGGTGTCCCCGTACCTGTCCTAAGCCCCGAGCTGTAGGGTGCGTTGAGCGCAGCGAAACGCACCACTCCGACGCCGGGGCAACCCAGATGCGATTCGCTGCGCTCATCCGCATCCTTGTGTCTTGCGGTTCACGGATCGCTACCATGGACCGCACCGGGCTCGGGGTAACCCGATCGCATCCTGAGGTCACGAACCTGTGCCGTAGATGGGCCCCCGAGTCCTTTTTCATCTCGAAGTTTGAACGGTATCCAAGCCCCCCGTAAGGGACGGGTGAGGCTGTACGGACAAGGCGAGAGGACGAGATGGCCCATATCGGCATTGATGTCAGCAAGAACAAGCTCGACTGCATGTGGGTCCGGGATCTGGAGGCGGGCAAGGTCAAGCCGAAGGTATTCCCGAACCGCCAGGACCAGTATCCGGAGTTGCTGCGCTGGCTGCAGCGCAACACGGGTGAAGCGCCCGAGACGCTTCAGGTGTATCTGGAAGCCACCGGCATCTATCACGAACCGCTGGCCTACTGGCTGCATGAGCAGGGGGTTCGGGTCCATGTGCTGAACCCGGCCCAAGTGCGCTTCCACGCCCAGGGCATGGGGGTGCGCAACAAGACCGACCGCAAGGACAGCATGATGCTGGCGCGTTACGGCATCGAGCGCGCGCCACGGCGCTGGCAGCCCGAGCCGCCCGAGGTGCGGGAGCTCAAGCGCCTGCTCAGCCGGCTGGAAGCCCTTGAGGAGGACATCCGGCGCGAGGAGAATCGCCTGGAGAAGGCGCAGTTCAGCGAGGACACCCTCGCCCAGGCGTCGATCGACAACGTGCTGCAAGCCCTGCGCGAGGAACACCGTCGGCTACAGCAGCAGATCGATGATCACTTCGACGCGCATGATCATCTCAAGCGGGATCGGGCCTTGCTGGAGAGCATCCCCGGCATCGGCCGCGTGCTGTCGGCCTCGATGACCGCAGCGCTGCGCAGCCGCGCGTTCACGAGCGCTCGACAAGCGGCGGCGTTCCATGGGCTGGTACCGGTCCTGCAGGAGTCCGGGACCTCGGTCCAGCGACCCCCGCGGCTGGCGAAGGCCGGCTCGGGGCGGCTGCGCAAAACGCTCTACATGGCCGCTGTGGTGGCCACCCGCTACAACCCGGACGTGCGGCGCCAGTACCACCGCCTCCTGAGGCGGGGCAAAGCCAAGATGGCCGCCATCGGGGCGGCCATGCGCAAGCTCCTGCACATCGCCTTCGGCGTCCTCAAGTCGCAAACCCCGTATCAACCCCGAAATGACACGCCTTGCACCTCATAGGGCAAGACGGTATCTACGACGGGTTCTGGCGCCCACTGGCAGGCGCGGCACGCCAGGGCCGAAGGCCGCGCGTGCCCAGGATGTTGGAACACCTTGCCTCCAGCCATTCGCACAAACGTCAGGACCGCCGTTGTCTTGACCTTCATCCCCCGTATGAAGCCCCTTGCGGAAGGGTCCTCGGGGCGGAAGAGAGGCGCTGACTGTCTGAGCGGAGCCGAAGGCGCAGCGAGTTTCAGCGCCGCCGGCCCGAGGACCCTGGAGCAAGGTTCCCGGGCGGAATCCGGGTGCCCTTCTTTGGGTACTTTCTTGGGCAAGCAAGAAAGTACCTCGCGGCGCGCTCGCGAGTGAGCGCTTGGCAGGCGGCCGGACGAAGCCATCGTAAACACCAGACGACGAACCAGGCCCAGCCTGAACAGCCGCGGCAAAAGCCGGAAACGAAAAAGGCGCCCGGAGGCGCCTTTGGTGAAGCGGTCAAAAGGCCGCGTCAGTTGACGGCGTCGAGGTCGGACGCGAGGGATTCGCGCGTGCCCTCTGAGACGGCGTCCAGCCGGTGGCTGTAGTTCTCGTGCTCCACCCCCATGGCGATGGCTGCACCGGATTTCACGGCGGAGACCATCTCCGGGGTCAGCTCGAAGCGCAGGAAGTGCACCGACGAGGTCTTGTCGTCAGTCTCGCGGTCCAGATCCTCGTTCGCGATCGGGTAGACCTTGTCATGGCCCTCGACCTGCACGTAGGTCTTGCGCTCGATCCCGATCAGCTTGGACAGCTGGACCTTGCGCTCGTCCACGTCCGGATACTCGACCATCATGGTCGCCTTCCAGTTGGAGCCGTCCGGGATCAGCGGGTTGTAGGCGTCCAGCTCGTCCTGGATGCCCTCGGCGTCAAAAATCTTCTCGACCCGCAGCATCTCCTGGATCTGGTACTGCATGGTCTTGCGATCCTCGAAGTGCAGGGTCACGGCCGGGCCCACCTGCACCACGCGATTGCGCTTGTGCTGCATGACCTCGTTGCGGAACTGGGGCCGCAGCTCGTGGTACTTCTCCAGCGAATACAGGTCTTCTCGACTCAGCTTGTCCACACTTGCCTCCATCTCGCTACCTCCGTCACGCCGGACTGGTCCGCAGGACCCCTCAGTGGTCGTGGTGTCCCATCTTCGTGTAGTCCTTGTCGGACCAGAGGTTGTCTTTCAGTTCATGGTCGAACACCGGGTTATGGCGACGGATCCACTCCAGCACCATCGCCGCATGTTCGATCTCCTCGTCGCGGTTGTGCGCGAGGATCGCCTTGAGTTCCTCGTTCTTGCAGGCATCGATGCGCTGCTGGTACCAGTCCACCGCCTCGAGCTCTTCCATCAGCGAGACGATGGCGCGATGCATCTCGCGCGACTCGTCGCTCAGTTCCTCGACGGGTTCGTGGTAGCTGTCACTGGCCATTTCGTGTCTCCATCCGTGGCGCCTCGGCGGGCGCGCATCGTGTTGCTAGTAGCCGATGCCCGGCGCTACAGGCCGTAGGCCTGGCGCAGCAGGGTCAGCGGGTGTTCGGGCGCCTTGTCCTCGCCCTTGCCCTGCAGCCCGTTCTCGATCATGTGCCCGGCCATCGGGCAGTCACTCGAGTAGTGATCGGACTCGGCCTTCTGCACCCGGTTCACCACCGGGCGGCAGATCTTGGCCGCGGTCTCGTAGAACTCGCTCTTAACACCATAGGTGCCATCGTGCCCGGAGCAGCGTTCGATCACGTCGATCTCGGTATCCGGCACGAGCTTCAGCAGGTCACGGGTCTTCAGGCCCATGTTCTGGACCCGCAGGTGACAGGCCGCGTGGTAGGCGATCTTGCCGAGCTTCTCGGGGAAATCGGTCTTCAGCTTGCCTTCCTTGTGGCGCTCCATCAGGTATTCGAACGGGTCGAAGATACGATCGCGCACGGCGGCGACATCGGGCTCGTCCGGGAACATCAGCGGCAATTCCTGCTTGTACATCAGCACGCAGGAGGGGACCGGCGCGACAATGTCATAGCCCTGATCGATCATGCGCTTCATCGCCGGGATGTTCGCATCCTTCGCGGACTCGACCGCCTTCAGGTCGCCCAGTTCGAGCTTGGGCATGCCGCAGCACTGCTCTTTCTCGACCAGGGTGACCTCGATGCCGTTATGCTCGAAGACCTTGACTAGGTCCTCGACCAGGTGCGGCTCGTTGTAGTTGCCGTAGCAGGTAGCGTAGAGGGCGACCTTGCCCTGGGTGGCACCGGCCGGCTCGGGGTTGCTAACCCCCTTGGCAACCTTCGCCATGCGCGAACGACCCTTGCTCGAGTGGTATTCGGGGACCGGGGCATCCGGGTGCACGCCCATAGTCTTGTCCAGCACCTTCCGCATTGCGCCGTTCTTGTTCGCGGCGTTGACTACGCCGGCGACCACCGGGATGCCCGCCAGCTTGCCGACGGTATCGGTGCTGGACATGAACTTGTGCGCGGCCTTCGCTCCCTCTTTCTGGAAACGCACGGCTTTGGCCCGCAGCATCAGGTGCGGGAAGTCGACGTTCCATTCGTGCGGGGGCACGTAGGGGCACTTGGTCAGGTAGCACAGATCACACAGGTAGCAGTGATCGACCACCTTCCAGTAGTCCTTCCTGTCGACCCCGTCGACCTCCATGGTCTCGGATTCGTCGACCAGGTCGAACAGCGTGGGGAACGAATTGCAGAGGCTGACGCAACGCCGGCAGCCGTGACAGATGTCGTAGACCCGCTCCAGCTCGGCGAACAACGATTCCTCGTTGTAGAACTCGGGATTCTTCCAGTCCAGCGGATGGCGGGTCGGGGCTTCCAGACTTCCTTCACGTTGGTGCGTCGGCGCAGACATGCATCCCTCCGGTATCCGTATCAGTGACGATGCTTCGAGGGAAACACGGAACAACGTGCGAACGCAGCCGCAGGGCTGACTTCACAGGCTGTTCCGTACCTCCCGGAAAACGGGGCCGGAGTACCGGCCCCGCATGCTTCCGTTACTACCGGACGATCAGTCGTCCAGCTGGTCCAGGGCCTTCTGGAAGCGGTTGGCGTGGGAACGCTCCGCCTTGGCCAGGGTCTCGAACCAGTCGGCGACTTCGTCGAAGCCTTCGTCGCGGGCGGTCTTGGCCATACCCGGGTACATATCGGTGTACTCATGGGTCTCGCCGGCAACGGCGGTCTTCAGGTTCGCGGCGGTGGAGCCGAACTCCAGACCAGTGGCCGGGTCGCCGCAGCTCTCGAGGTACTCAAGGTGACCGTGGGCGTGGCCGGTTTCGCCTTCGGCGGTGGAACGGAACACGGTCGCGACGTCGTTGTAGCCTTCCACGTCCGCCTTGGAAGCGAAGTACAGGTAACGACGGTTGGCCATCGATTCGCCGGCAAAGGCCTCCTTGAGGGCTTCTTCGGTCTTGCTACCTTTCAGTTCCATGGGTCTCTCCTCTTGCTGGTTAAGATCTGCACACCGATGCGACCGCTGCGCAGACCGGACATTTAGACTGTGTCTAAACCACTTCGAAACTCTAGTCAGCACCCGGTCGCATGTCAACCGATTGCCCCGGTGACCGTGGGGGCACGGTCACGAAACTCAAGCCCCCGGTATCCCGGCTTCTTTCCTCGCCGCGGCGGATCGGATACTTTCTCACCTTTTGGCCCCCGCGATCCAATAAGAACCCAAACGTAATCCGACACCATGACCGACACATCCACCGACAGCCCTGCCGAGTTCGAAGCCAGCCTGGAGGCCCTGGAGGCCCTGGTGGCGCGGATGGAGTCCGGCGAACTGGGCCTGGAACAGTCGCTGGAGGAATTCCAGCGCGGCATGGAGCTGGTCGGCCTCTGCCAGAAGGCGCTGGACGACGCCCAGGCACGCATTGAAAAACTCGCCAGCGCGCCAGCGGAGCAGGGCACGGTGTCCGGGAGCGCCGCCGGCACCCCGACCGACCCCGACGACGTCCCGTTCTAGGATCCTGCCTTGGCCACCCCTGACCCATCCGAGGCGCTGAAAGCCTATCAGCGTCGTATCGAGACCGTACTCGACCAGCGCCTGGCGGCCGACTCTGCCCCGGACCCGCGGCTCATCGAGGCCATGCGCTATGCCACCCTCTCCGGCGGCAAGCGCCTGCGACCGGTACTGGTATACGCGGCCGGGGCCACCTGCGGCGCCCCCGATGACGTGCTTGATGCGATGGCGGCGGCCGTGGAGATGGTCCATGTCTATTCGCTGATCCACGACGACCTTCCGGCGATGGACAACGACGACCTGCGCCGTGGCCGGCCCACCTGCCACCGTGCGTTCGACGAGGCCACCGCCATCCTCGCCGGGGATGCACTACAGGCTTGCGCCTTCGAGATCATGACCGCCGGCGTGCGCGCCCTGCCCGGGACAGCCGCTCTGGATGCCCTGGCCGAGCTCGCGCATGCAGCGGGCCTGCACGGCATGGCCGGCGGTCAGGCCATCGACCTTGGCGCCTGCGGCAAGCCAATCGATCTGGCGGAACTGGAGCGCATGCACCGGCTCAAGACCGGTGCCCTGATCCGGGTCTCGGTGCGCCTGGGCGCCATCGCCGGCGGCGTTCCGGGGGACGCCCTTGGCCACCTGACCCGCTACGCCGAATGCATTGGCCTGGCCTTCCAGATCCGCGATGACGTGCTCGACGTGGAGGGTGACCCGGAGGTGCTCGGCAAGGCCTGCGGCGCGGATGCCCGACTGGACAAGGCCACCTTTCCCTCGCTGCAGGGCCTGGAGGCTTCGCGCGAGCGCGCGGTGGCCCTGGTCGACGAAGCGCTGGCCGAGCTGCAACCCTTTGGCCAGGAGGCGGACTTGCTTCGCTTCCTCGCGCGGTACATCGTCGACCGCATGAACTGATACGGCCTGCCCATGACCCCCACGCCCCTGCTGGATGCAATCGAATGGCCCGCCGACCTGCGGGCACACCCGGCCTCGGAACTGCCCGGCCTGGCCGGCGAGCTGCGCCAGTTCCTGATCGAGAGCGTCTCGCGCACGGGCGGGCACCTGGCCGCCAACCTGGGCACGGTGGAGCTCGCGATCGCGCTGCACTACGCGTTCAACACCCCGGATGATCGCATTGTGTGGGATGTCGGCCACCAGGCCTACGCGCACAAGATCCTGACCGGGCGGCGGGCCGGCATGGCCAGTCTGCGCCAGTACGGCGGACTGGCCGGGTTCCCCAAGCGTGCGGAGAGCGAATACGACGCCTTCGGGGCCGGGCATTCCAGCACCTCGATCAGCGCGGCCGCCGGGATGGCCCTGGCGGCCAAGCACGCCGGACTGGACCGCCGCCATGTCGCGGTGATCGGCGACGGGGCGATGACCGCCGGCATGGCCTTCGAGGCGCTCAACCATATCGGCGATCTTGACTGCAATCTGCTGGTCATCCTGAACGACAACGACATGTCGATCTCGCCCAACGTCGGCGCGATGAACCAGTACTTCACTCGCCTGCTGTCCGGACGCATCTACAGCTCGGTGCGCGAGGGCTCCAAGCGCATGCTGGAGTTCGTCCCGCCGGTGAAGGCCTTTGCCGAGCGCGCCGAGGAACACATGAAGGGCATGCTGGTACCTGGCACGCTGTTCGAGGAGCTGGGTTTTCGCTATTTCGGCCCCGTGGATGGGCACGACGTAAACGGCCTGGTATCGATCCTGAAGAACCTGCGCGGCGGCCACGGCCCACAGCTGCTGCATGTGGTTACGCGCAAGGGACAGGGCTACGCCCCGGCCGAGGAAGATCCCTGCCGCTACCACGGGGTCTCCAAGTTCGAGCCGGAAAACGGCCTGAAGCCCTCGGGCCCGAAGGCACCGACCTATACCGACATCTTCAGCCAGTGGCTTTGCGATCAGGCCGCGGCCGACGAGCGCCTGCTGGGCATTACCCCGGCGATGCGCGAGGGTTCCGGCCTGGTCGCCTTCTCCGAGCAGTTCCCCGAGCGCTACTTCGATGTCGGAATCGCCGAGCAGCACGCGGTCACGCTGGCCGCCGGCATGGCCTGCGAGGGACAGAAGCCCGTGGTCGCGATCTACTCGACCTTCCTGCAGCGGGCGATGGACCAGGTGATCCACGACGTCGCCCTGCAGAACCTCCCGGTACTGTTCGCGGTGGACCGCGCGGGAATCGTTGGCGCTGATGGCCCGACCCATGCCGGCACCTTCGATACCGCGCTGCTGCGCAGTGTCCCCAATATGCTGCTGATGGCCCCGGCCAGCGAGCGCGAGTGCCGCCAGATGCTGTCCACTGGCTACGCCTACGAGGGCCCGGCGGCGGTGCGCTATCCGCGCGGGGGCGGCCCCGGCGTCCTGCCGGAAGGGGGCAGCGAGGATTTGGAGACCCTGCCGATCGGACGCGCCGAGGTCGTACGCGAGGGCCGGGGTCTGGCGATCCTCAGCTTCGGCGCGCTGCTGGAGACCGCCCTGGCCGCCGGCGAAGCGCTGGATGCGACCGTGGTGAGCATGCGCTTTATCAAGCCACTCGACACCGAACTGCTGGCGCGGCTGGCCTCCAGCCACGAACGCTTCGTGGCGCTCGAGGATCATGCCCGAGCCGGTGGCGCCGGCAGCGCGGTGCTGGAATGGCTCTCCGCCGAGGGCCTGACCCTGCCCTGCCAGGTACTGGGCATCCCGGACGTCTTCACCGAACACGGCTCGCGCGAACAGATCCTGGCCGACTGCGGCCTCGACACCGAGGGCGTGCTGGCCGCGATTCGCCACGCATCCGGGCAGGAGAATTGCGCGGAAGACAACGGCCGGCTAGGCTTCGCGGGCTGACACAACCCCGGCCGGCGACGGCCGCTCGCCCGGAAAAGATCATGAGTGCCCGCTACACCCTTCGTGTCCTGACCGACTTTGCCTCCGCGCATACCCTGCGCGACTACCCGGGGCAGTGCGCGAACATGCACGGACACAACTGGAAGGTAGAGGCCGAAGTCCAGGCCGAGACCCTGGACGACGCCGGCATGGCGGTGGACTTCAAGGTGGTCAAGACCGCCGCGCGCGAGATCGCCGGGCAACTGGACCACCGCTATCTGAACGACGTCCCGCCGTTCGACACGGTCAACCCGACCGCCGAGAACATCGCGCAGTGGTTCTTCCGTCAGATGTCCGAACGCCTGAACCGCCCGGGCCTGCGCATGCACGCGCTGACCCTGTGGGAGACCGACCGCGCCTGCGTACGCTACAGCGAGGACGGCTAGCCCCTCCTCTTGCGCCCCGCAACGACGGGGCGCATCCGACAACCCCTACAGGTGATTCGAGGCGTAGTCCGCCAGCCGCGAGCGCTCGCCGCGGGTGAGCGTGATGTGGCCGCTGTGGGTCCAGTTGCGGAAGCGGTCCACCACGTAGGTCAGGCCGGACGAGGTCTCGGTCAGGTACGGGGTGTCGATCTGCGCGATGTTGCCCAGCGCCACCACCTTGGTGCCCGGCCCGGCGCGGGTGACCAGGGTCTTCATCTGCTTGGAGGTCAGGTTCTGCGCCTCGTCGAGGATGATGTATCGGTTGAGGAAGGTGCGCCCGCGCATGAAATTCAGCGAGCGGATCTTGATGCGGCTGGTCAGCACGTCGTTCGTGGCCGCCCGCCCCCAGTCGCCCGCACCCTCGGACTTGGCGAGCACCTCGAGGTTGTCCATCAGTGCGCCCATCCAGGGGGTCATCTTTTCCTCCTCGGTCCCGGGCAGGAAGCCGATATCCTCGCCCACCGGGACCGTGACCCGGGTCATTATGATCTCCTTGTAGGTGTTGTCCTCCAGCGTCTGCGCGAGCCCCGCGGCCAGCGCCAGCAGGGTCTTGCCGGTGCCGGCAGCCCCCAGCAGGGAGACGAAATCCACCTCCGGGTCCATCAGCAGGTTCAGGGCGTAGTTCTGCTCGCGGTTGCGGGCATTGATACCCCAGACGCTGTGGCGCGGGGTCATGTAGTCGTCCACCAGCTCGATCACCGCGGACTCGTTCGGCTGATCGATCTCCAGCACGATCGCGGACAGCGGGTTCTCCCCCTCGCGGTACACGAACTGGTTGGGCTGCCACTCGCTGACCAGGGGTCCGGTGACCCGGTAGTAGGTCCGGCCGGACTCCTGCCAGGAGTCCATCTTGGCCCCGTGGGTCTCCCAGAAGTCCGCCGGCAGCTCGGTCATGCCGGAGAACAGCAGACTGACGTCGTCCAGGACCTGGTCGTTGTAGTAGTCCTCCGCGTGCAGGCCGATCACCGCCGCCTTGATGCGCAGGTTGATGTCCTTGGAGACCAGCGTGACCGGGAGATCCGACCACTCCGTCTTGAGTGCCTGGGCGGTGGCCAGGATGTCGTTGTCCGGCGTCGAGCCGGGCAGCGAGTCCGGCAGGCGCGAGGTCAGATTGCGGGTCTGAAAAAACAGCCGCCCGGAGGGTGCAAGCGTCGACTCGCTGAGCGATTCGGCCTGTAGCGGCAACCCGGCGGCGATCTGCTCGTGGGTCGCGCCACTCATCAACTCGTCGATAAAGCGCGAGACCTGGCGCACGTTGCGCGCGACCTCGGAGACCCCCTTCTTGCCGCGGTCGAGCTCCTCGAGCACGACCATGGGCAGGAAGATGTCGTGTTCCTTGAAGCGGAACAGCGCGGTGGGATCGTGCATCAGGACATTGGTGTCCAGGACAAACAGGCGTTTCGGGTCCTCCGGTGTTTCGCTCATGGCGCCTCCGCGGCCGGGGTGAGTCGAAAACAAATGGGTCGAACGTCTACTGCCAGTGCTCTCGAAGAATTCGCGCGGCGCCTCACTGGCCGGCCATCTCGCGCACCGCGGCCAGGACCTCGTCCACATGCCCCGGCACCTTGACCTTGCGCCATTCCCGGCGCAGCACGCCCTGCTCGTCGATCAGGAAAGTGGAGCGTTCGATACCGCGCACCTGCTTGCCGTACATGTTCTTCATCTTGATTACGTCAAACGCCTCGCACAACTGCTCGTCGGCGTCGCTCAGCAGGTCGAACGGCAACTCCTGTTTGGTGCGGAAGTTCTCGTGGCTTTTCACGCTGTCGCGCGAAACCCCGAGGATGACGGCGCCGGCGGCGTCGAACGCGGCCTTGTTGGCGGCAAAATCGCGGCTTTCGTTGGTGCAGCCCGGGGTGCTGTCCTTCGGGTAGAAATAGAGCACCACGACCTTGCCGCGAAAATCACCCGGGCCCAGGGTCTGCTCGCCGGTGGCGGGCACGCGCAGGTCTTCGGGAACGGTCTGGTCAATGGCGATCGTCATCAGCTGTCACTCCGTGTCGAGGTTGGGCCGGACAGCCCCGGATCGGATCAGGCCTTGATCGGATCCAGCACCCCGTCCAGGTTCAGTTCGTCGCAAAAATCCATGAATTCGCCGCGCAGGCTGGCCAGGTGCTGTCCCGCCGGGATGTCCACCACCATGTTGGCGGCGAACATGCGCGCCCCCGTGTGCTGAGCGGTATAGACGCGCGTCTGCACATCGCGCAGGTTCACGCCACGGCTGGTGAAGAAATCGGCCAGGGCATTGACCAGCCCCGGGGCGTCCAGCGCGACCACGTCCACCGCATAGGCCATCGCGGGCTGGCTGGACTCATCCAGCGGCCCACGGCGCACAGTGATCGCGAGATCCAGCTCGGCCTCCAGCCGTTCCAGGCGGGATTCCAGCGTGGCGAGGGTCTTCCAGTTGCCGCTGGCGCTCAGCGCCATGCAGCAATAGCCGTCCAGGGTCGTAATGCGGCTGGACTCCAGGTTGCAGCCTGTATCGACGATTACCCGCGTGACGCCGGCCACCAGGCCAGGCTGATCGGGTCCGATCAGGTTCAGGATCAGATGGGTGTGCGAGCCGGCCCCGACGACCTCAGCCATGCCGGCCCCTGGAGCGCAGAGCGCCGCCGAACGGCCAAAGGCCTGAGGCAATGCTGGACGGGTTGGATGCATCTGCGGGCATGATGGCTGGGAACATACCACCTCGCCCTGGTGGCGCCAACGGTCGGGGTGGCATGGAAGGGTCATCCAGACGGGGGCTTCGCGCGGCTTCTTGAACGCCTTGTCGCGCGCCCGTTAGACTGCACCATTACCGTCGCTGGAGGAGTCGATGTTTCAAGGCAGCATGGTCGCACTGGCGACCCCGATGCACGCGGACGGCAGTCTTGACTGGCCGGCGCTTGATCGGCTCCTCGAATTCCACATCGAGGCCGGAACCGACGCCATCGTAGCGGTCGGTACTACCGGCGAATCCGCCACCCTCGATTTCGACGAACACTGCGAAGCGATTGCCCATACGGTCAAGACCGTGGGCGGTCGCCTGCCGGTCATCGCCGGCACCGGCGCGAACTCCACGCGCGAGGCGATCGCCCTCACGCGCTGCGCCCGCGAGGCCGGCGCTGATGCCTGCCTGCTGGTATCCCCGTACTACAACAAGCCCACACAGGAGGGCTTGTATCTGCACCACAAGGCCATCGCCGAGGCCGTGGATATCCCGCAGATCCTCTATAACGTCCCGGGACGCACGGCCGTCGACATGCTCCCCGAGACGGTCGAACGCCTGGCCGACATCCCCAACATCGTCGGGCTCAAGGAGGCAACGGGCAATAACGAGCGCACCGCGGAGCTTGTCCAGCGCGTGGGGGGGCGATTGGACCTGTTCAGTGGCGAAGACGCCAATGGTCTCGCGTTCATGCTGGCCGGAGGGCAGGGCGTCATCTCGGTGACGGCCAATGTCGCGCCGGCACTGATGTCTCGCATGTGCCGAGCCGTGCGCGAGGGCCACGCGGACGAAGCGCGCGAGATCAATCGCCAGCTCGACGGCCTGCATTCGGCCCTCTTTCTCGAAGCGAATCCCATCCCGGTAAAATGGGCCTTGCAGCGCATGGGGATGATAGAGGAAGGTATCCGCCTGCCTCTGACACCCCTTTCCGAACCGTTCCATGCACCGGTACTGGACGCGATGCGCCAAGCCGGCATTGAGGTCTGACTCCGATCATGAAAGTGCCTTTCAAGCCCTATCACGCCGCCACGCGCGCCACCCTCGCGATCGCCACGGGGCTCGCCGTCGCCGGGTGCGGAACCTGGGGCGGTGACCGTCAAACCGGCCCGGAATACGAGATGAGCCGGCAGATGGAGGACCTCGAAGTCCCGCCGGATCTGATTGCCCCCGACACCGAACGCGCCTACCGCCTGCCCGATGACCCGGGCGGCCGCATCAGCGCCCGCGACATGCAGCAAGACACGGCCCAGCGCCAGCAGCAGCCCGCACAGGCCCAGCCCGGCACCCCAGCCAGCACCGTCCAGGTACTCCCGGAGTCCGCCGAAGTCCAGCTCATGCGCGACGGTGGCACGCGCTGGCTCCAGGTCGACGGCGACCCCGGCGAGATCTGGGACCGACTGGTCGCCTTCTGGGACAGCCAGAACCTCCGGCTGGAACGTAACGAACCCCAGGTCGGCGTGATCCAGACCGAGTGGGCCGAGGACCGGGCCGGCATCCCGTTGCGCGGCACGCAGAACATCTTCGCGCGTGCCCTGGGCAACGTATACGACGCCAATACCCGGGACCAGTACCGGATGCGCGTCGAGCGCGTCAACGGGCAGTCGGAAATCTACATCACCCACCGCGGCGCCGAAGAACAGGCCGAGGGCCAGTCCTGGCGCTGGGCCATGCGCCCATCGGACCCGGAACTCGAAGCCGAGATGCTTAACCGCTTGCTCGTGTTCCTCACGACCGGCGATCCAGGTGAAGGGGGCGCACGCGTTGCCGAGACCCTCGTCGACCGTCCGACCGAACTGCAGATGACGGAACATGATGGCTCGCCCGCCCTGCTGCTGGGTGGCGAATATGAACGCGTCTGGCGCCAGCTGGGGACCTTCCTGGACCGTGCCGGATTGCTGGTGGACGAACAGGACCGCCAGGCCGGCATCTACGAGGTCACCTACCGGCCAGACATGACCGGCGAGCGCGACGAGCCCGGTTTCTTCGGCCGCATCTTCGGCCGCGGAGGAGACCGTCGCGAAAACGAGCGCTACCAGATTCGCCTGCAGGAACGCGGCGATGGCGACCTCTTGATCGAGGCACGCGACCTCGAGGGCGACCGCCTGAGCGATCGCGACGCCGAGTTCGTGCTGGAGCGCATTCAGACTCAGATGCAGCGCTAGGACCGCAGCCCGGGGACCCCGCCAAGCGCGCGACCGACATCATCGCGGGCGACCCCTGACGGGCCGCGCGGCAACCACACCTTCGGAGCAGTCCGTGATCCGATTCTGTTCACTTGGCAGCGGGAGTGGCGGGAACGCCCTCGTGGTCGAGATCGGCTCGACCCGCCTGCTGGTGGACTGCGGCTTTTCGGTCCAGGAACT
Source organism: Thioalkalivibrio sp. HL-Eb18 (assembly GCF_000364985.1). Taxonomy (NCBI): domain Bacteria; kingdom Pseudomonadati; phylum Pseudomonadota; class Gammaproteobacteria; order Chromatiales; family Ectothiorhodospiraceae; genus Thioalkalivibrio; species Thioalkalivibrio sp. HL-Eb18. The sequence goes on along the minus strand of NZ_KB822966.1, from coordinate 93,228 downwards.
CGAACGGCGCCTCGCCCTGCAGGGGCTGACCGCGTCCGATCTCGATGGCGTCTTCGTGACGCACGAGCACGGCGACCACTTGGGCTCCGCTCCGGCCCTCTCGCGCCGCTACGGCCTGCGGGTCTACGCCTCCGCCGGCACCCGACTGGCAGCCCGCGACAACGGCTTCGCCCATTTCGAAGAGATCCAGCCTGACGTCACAGTCGAGGTCGATGACGCCCGCGTCACTCCCTATACAGTTCCCCACGACGCACGGGAACCCACCCAATTCGTGTTTTCGGATGGAGCGTCGCGCCTCGTCCTGATGACCGATGCAGGCCATATCACGCGGCACATGATCGATATCGCCTCAGGGGCGCAGGGTCTGCTCCTGGAATGCAACCACTGCCCGGAGCTGCTTGCAGCGGGGCGTTACCCACCCAGACTAAAGCGCCGCATTGGGGACGGCTACGGACATCTACCCAACCACGCCGCGACCCATCTCCTACAGCGGGCTGATACCAGCAAGCTGGAACACCTGATCGGCATGCACCTTTCGAACGACAACAACCGTCCCGAACTCGCTGCACAGGCCCTGTCCGACGGGGTGAGCACCACTCGCGACGATATCACCATCGCCGACCAGGACTCCGGCTTCGGCTGGCGCTGTATTCAGTAGCTGGTACCCTGCCCCGGACCGTCCTACGGACGGCACCCGCACTCTACCGGCGCGACTCGCGCAGAAAGTAGATCCCGCCCGCAATAAAGGCCAGACCGATAATGGTCGCGATCGGCCCCCCGAATCCCGCTCCCTCTCGTGGCGCGATTGGCGTAAACGCCACCTCCCCTCCCAGGACCGCGTAGGCACCAATCCCGATCAGCACCAGCCCGACCGCCACCAATCCGCGATCTGTTCGTTTGTTGCCTCGAGCCATGACGCATACATCCTTCTTCTGTTCGCAAGGGCGGCCACACCCGCACTCACCATGCTCCCTCCGACCAGACCCATCAAAAAAGCCCGGCCCCCATATTGGGAACCGGGCTTCGGATAAATGCCTGGCGGTGACCTACTCTCACATGGGGAGGCCCCACACTACCATCGGCGCAGAGCAGTTTCACTTCCGAGTTCGGGATGGGATCGGGTGGTTCCTACTCGCTATTGCCGCCAGACAAACTGGCCAGATAATGCAGCGCAAGCGCTACGCTATCTGAATTCGGAATGCATTCTAGGTGATGTGTACAACAGTGATGTGTCAGACGAGACCAACCATCAACACCTTGGGTGTTATATGGTCAAGCCGCACGGGCAATTAGTACTGGTTAGCTGCACGCGTTACCGCGCTTCCACACCCAGCCTATCAACGTTGTAGTCTTCAACGGCCCTTTAGGGACCTCGAGGGTCCAGGGAGATCTCATCTTCAGGTGGGTTTCCCGCTTAGATGCTTTCAGCGGTTATCCCTTCCGCACATAGCTACCCGGCAATGCCACTGGCGTGACAACCGGAACACCAGAGGTGCGTCCATCCCGGTCCTCTCGTACTAAGGACAGATCCTGTCAAATCTCCGACGCCCACGGCAGATAGGGACCGAACTGTCTCACGACGTTCTAAACCCAGCTCGCGTACCACTTTAAATGGCGAACAGCCATACCCTTGGGACCTGCTTCAGCCCCAGGATGTGATGAGCCGACATCGAGGTGCCAAACACTGCCGTCGATATGGACTCTTGGGCAGTATCAGCCTGTTATCCCCGGAGTACCTTTTATCCGTTGAGCGATGGCCCTTCCATACAGAACCACCGGATCACTAAGACCTGCTTTCGCACCTGCTCGACGTGTCTGTCTCGCAGTTAAGCACCCTTTTGCCTTTGCACTCGTCGCGCGATTTCCGACCGCGCTGAGGGTACCTTCGCACTCCTCCGTTACTCTTTGGGAGGAGACCGCCCCAGTCAAACTACCCACCACACACGGTCCCCGACCTGGATAACAGGCCTGGGTTAGAACTCCAAAATTGCCAGGGTGGTATTTCAAGGTTGGCTCCACTGAGACTGGCGTCCCAGCTTCAAAGCCTCCCACCTATCCTACACAAACAAGTTCAAAGTTCAGTGTGAAGCTGTAGTAAAGGTTCACGGGGTCTTTCCGTCTAGCCGCGGGTACACAGCATCTTCACTGCGATTTCAATTTCACTGAGTCTCGGGTGGAGACAGCGCCGCCATCGTTACGCCATTCGTGCAGGTCGGAACTTACCCGACAAGGAATTTCGCTACCTTAGGACCGTTATAGTTACGGCCGCCGTTTACCGGGGCTTCGATCAAGGGCTTCGCCGAAGCTAACCCCATCAATTAACCTTCCGGCACCGGGCAGGCGTCACACCCTATACGTCCTCTTTCGAGTTTGCAGAGTGCTGTGTTTTTAATAAACAGTCGCAGCGGCCTGGTCTCTGCGACCTCGACCAGCTCAGGGAGCAAGTCCCATCACCAGCCAAGGCGTACCTTCTCCCGAAGTTACGGTACCATTTTGCCTAGTTCCTTCACCCGAGTTCTCTCAAGCGCCTTGGGATTCTCACCCTGCCCACCTGTGTCGGTTTGGGGTACGGTCCCGCGTTAACTGAAGCTTAGAGGATTTTCCTGGAAGCAGGGCATTGGTCACTTCGCTCCCGTAGGAGCTCGTCATCGTACCTCAGGATTGTGCCCCCGGATTTGCCTAAGGGCACTCCCTACATACTTAAACCGGACACCAACAGCCGGATGACCTAGCCTTCTCCGTCCCCCCATCGCATTAACGCGAGGTACAGGAATATTAACCTGTTTCCCATCGACTACGCATTTCTGCCTCGCCTTAGGGGCCGACTAACCCTGCGCCGATTAACGTTGCGCAGGAAACCTTGGGCTTTCGGCGGATGGGTTTTTCACCCATCTTATCGTTACTCATGTCAGCATTCGCACTTCTGATACCTCCAGCATGCCTCTCGACACACCTTCACAGGCTTACAGAACGCTCCTCTACCACTTGCAAAGCAAGTCCGCAGCTTCGGTACATGGCTTAAGCCCCGTTAAATCTTCCGCGCAGGCCGACTCGACCAGTGAGCTATTACGCTTTCTTTAAAGGATGGCTGCTTCTAAGCCAACCTCCTGGCTGTCTCTGCCTTCCCACATCGTTTCCCACTGAGCCATGATTTTGGGACCTTAGCTGGCGGTCTGGGTTGTTTCCCTTTCCACGACGGACGTTAGCACCCGCCGTGTGTCTCCCATG
>NZ_KB822966.1:0-85000 GCF_000364985.1 Thioalkalivibrio sp. HL-Eb18 | reverse complement strand
CGGCCTGAAGGCCCAGGACATCCTGGCCATCGGCTCACACGGGCAAACGGTCCACCATGCGCCCGGCGCCGACCCCGCGTTCACCTGGCAGATTGGCGACCCATTTCGAATCGCCGAAGCCACCGGCATCGACGTAATCGCGCACTTTCGCCAACGCGACCTCGCGGCGGGTGGCGAGGGGGCTCCGCTGGCCTGCGCGTTCCATGCCGCCTGGCTGGGCCACGCGTCCGAGACACGCGCGATCCTGAACCTCGGGGGGATCGCCAATCTGACCTGGCTGGAGCCGGGCCAGCCGGTACGCGGATGCGACAGCGGACCTGCCAACACCCTGCTGGACGGCTGGGCCCGGCGGCACCTGGGCCAGCCCTATGATGCCGATGGCTCCTGGGCGCGCACGGGACACGTCGACCGGTCACTGCTCGAACAACTCCTAGCGGACCCGTACTTTCAGCGCCCCGCCCCCAAGAGCACGGGGCCCGAGCATTTCTCGCCCCACTGGCTGCGCCAGGTTGGTGGCGAACGGATCGATCGCCTGAACACAGAGGACGTTCAGGCCACCCTGGTCGAACTTACGGTGGAGGGCGTGCGGCTGACGCTCGAATCCCTGCGCACAACCGCACCCGATCGGGTCATCGTCTGTGGCGGAGGCGCCCACAACGGCTACCTGATGGAACGGCTGCAAAGCCAGCTGGCCGGCAGCACCGTCGAGACCTCCGAACGCCACGGGATACCCCCTCAGCAGGTGGAGGGCGCCGCCTTTGCCTGGCTGGCGTATCGCCACCTGCAACAAGAGGCCGGCAATCTGCCGGAGGTCACAGGTGCCCGTGGGCCACGCATCCTCGGCTGCCGGATCCCCGGACGCGCACCTGAATCCACATAAAGACACGCACAAAAAAGCCCGACCGAAACGGCCGGGCCCTGACAATGCGATAACAGCCCTGGATGTCAGACCGAGAAGCTGGACCCACAACCGCAGGTAGTCGTCGCGTTCGGATTGCGAATCACGAACTGCGCGCCTTCCAGGCCCTCGGTGTAGTCAATCTCGGCACCCACGAGATACTGGAAGCTCATCGGATCGATCAAGAGAGTCACCCCGCCGTTCTCGACCACGGTATCGCCGTCGCCAACCGTCTCGTCGAAGGTGAACCCGTACTGGAAGCCGGAGCAGCCACCACCACTAACGAAAACCCTCAGTTTGAGGTTCTCGTTGTTCTCCTCCTCGATCAGCCCCTTCACCTTGCTCGCAGCGGCATCGGTGAAGATCAGCGGATTCGGGATCTCCATGTCCATTTCTGCCTCGGTATTGGACGTCATGGCTTCGGACATTGGGTGCCTCCTGTAAGAATCATTTTCATTCACGCTACGGAATACTGACCGTCAGCGTCAAGAATACCCCACGAATGATGCTGGGCACCCCGGGAAGAACAGGAAGACGCTGCCCTCAGGAAACCGCGGTCTGCGGTTCGCTTTCCTCCACGGGAGGCTCCTCGAGTTCACCCTGCAGCGGCTCTTCCATGCGCTCGAGCTGGCCGTCGATACTCGCGCCCTCGGTGATCTGCAGACTCTTGTAGTACAGATGACCGTGCAGCCGTGCGGTCGCGCCGAGTTCGACGTACTCGCTCATATGCATATCACCGCGCACTTCGCCGTTCACGACCAGGTGCGGCACCATCACCTGCCCTTCGACGACGCCCTGGGGGGCAACCATCAGCACGGCGGAGGGATCGCTTGGCGCACGGATACTGCCGACCACGCGGCCCTCGACATACAAGCCCCCGCTGAACTCCAGCTCGCCGCGCACCACGGCGTTCTCCCCAATCATGGTGTCGACCCGGCGCGTCCGTTTGCTGCCGCGCCCCTTCTTGCGTCCGATCATGCCCCTTCTCCCGCCATGCGGCCCCACTCTCCGCGCTTCATGACTGCGTCGGGGCCATCGTCTTCATCGGGCTCCACCCTAACGGCTACCGCTTCCGGGGTGAAACCCTCCGGCAATACGACCCGCACGCGCACGTTGCGCAGCAACCGGAAACCCTCGATTGTACGTTCCTGCTCCACGCCCAGGTCATCGTGATCGAGGGTTGTATCCTCGTCGTCCCCCTCGAAACGCCCGGTAATCTCTACCGACCAGCGCACATCCAGCGACCGGTTCAGGCCCGGCCGGTAGATCTGAAACACGACATCCCAGACCCCGGACTGGCCTGTCGCCTGCAGCGCCAGGTCACGCAAACCCAGATTCGAGTCATCATTGTTTTCCGCCAGTCGCTCGTAGAACGCCACTTCGTCGCGCAACCGTGCGAGTTCGGTCTCCTGGCGCTCGACATCGTCGCGATAGGCATCGACCTCGGTCTCCAGCAGCGACAGCCGCCGCAGCGCACGCTGCTGCTCGGCCTCTGCCTGCTGGCGCGCTTCGACCTCGCGCTGCAGTTCGTCCGTCAGGGCATCAATGCGTACCTGGGGGTCAATCACGCCCTCGTCCGGCCAATGCATCCACAGCCAACCACCGATCCCGACCACCAGCAGAAAAGGCGCCAGCAACAATACGCCCAGCCCCCAGCGCCGCCGACGCTGCCGCACCGGCCGTGGCGGCGGGATCCGGGGACGGCGCCGTGGCACCGGTGTCGGGAGCCTGGACATGAAGCAACCGAGTTAGGGGAAGACCGCCAGCTCGCGCAACCCCTCGTCCTCCGGGCAGCCGAACATGAGGTTCATGTTCTGCACGGCCTGCCCGGCCGCCCCCTTGACCAGGTTGTCGATCACCGACAGCACCACCAGTCGATCGGAGTGCGGGGGCTGCGCCACCGCGATCCGGCAGCGGTTGGTGCCCCGCACACTGGCCGTCTCGGGATGCGAGCCGGGCGGCAGGACGTCGACGAACGGCTCGTCGGCGTAGCGTTGCTCGAAGCAGGCCTGCCAGTCGGTCTCGGCCCGTCGCGGCCGCAGATAGAGAGTTGCATGGATGCCGCGTGTCATCGGCACCAGATGCGGCTGGAAGATCAGCCCGACCTCGCCGCCGGCCACGCCGCTCAGGGTCTGGTGAATCTCCGGCCAGTGCCGGTGCCCGCCGGCCGCGTAGGCACGGAAGTTCTCCTGCACCTCGGCAAACAGGCCGCCGATCTGCGCCTTGCGTCCGGCGCCGCTGACACCACTTTTGGCGTCGGCGATTACATCGGCCGGGTCGATCAGGCCCTGTTCCAGCAGCGGCAGGACGCCAAGGGTCACCGCCGTCGGATAGCAGCCGGGGACCGCGATCAGCCGCGCCGACCGGATGCGCTCGCGATGGATCTCCGGCAGGCCGTACACCGCCTCGTCCAGATATTCCGGCGCCCCGTGCGCCTGGCCATACCAGCGCGCCCACAGCTCCGGGTCGCGTATGCGAAAGTCAGCGGAAAGGTCGATCACCCGGACCCCGCGCTCCAGCAACGCACCGGCCATCGCGTGCGCCACGCCATGCGGGGTGGCAAAGAACACCACATCGCACTCGCCCAGCACGTCCGGGTCCGGCTCGCGAAAGACCGCGTCCACGGCCCCGCGCAGACTGGGGAACAGATCGGCGACCGCGGTCCCCGCCTCGCCGCGCGAGGTCACCACCGCCAGTTCCGCCGAAGGGTGCCGGGCCAGCAGGCGCAGCAACTCCACGCCGGTGTACCCGGTCGCACCGACAACCCCGATGCGGATAGGTTTGCTATTGGTTGTTGCTGTCATGCTGCGGCATGATACCGGCTTACCACATGGCACGGAACGAAGGCCCACTCAGGCCAGTCGAAACCGGCGAATAATTCGAACCCAACGGGAACCCCTGTATCCATGAGCAGCTTTCGTATCGACCGCAAGGCCATCATTGGCGGCATCTTCATCCTGGCCCTGATCGGGGTTGCCCTGGCGATCTGGCTGACCGATGACGGCATGCGCCCGGCGCCCGACTTTACCGCCACAACCCTCGATGGCGAGGAGGTCTCGTTGTCGGACTACGAGGGGCGCCCGGTGATGATCTCCTTCTGGGCCACCAACTGCCCGTCCTGCGTGCGCGAGATCCCGAAGCTGATCCACCTGCACGAGACCTATGCCGAGAAAGGCTTCGAGCTGCTGGCGGTCGCCGTCTCCTACGACCCGATCAACCGCGTGGAGTCGATGCGCGAGGACCGCGAGATGCCGTACAAGGTGATCCACGACAGCGAAGACGGCATGTCACAGGCCTTCGGCGGGGTTCGCCTGACCCCGACCACCTTCGTGATCTCGCCCGGCGGCCGCATCGTCTACCAGAAGCTGGGCGACCCGGATTTCGAACAGATCGAACGTCACCTGCAGCGCTGGCTGTCCTGAACGAACCCGGCCTCTCGTACGCGAGCGGCACGCCACCCGACATCTGAAAGGAGAGCCCGCGCATGGAAGCCTACAACTGGTTGGTCAGCCTGCACGTGATCTTCATGGTCACCTGGTTCGCCGGGCTGTTCTATCTGCCAAGGCTGTTCGTCTATCACGCGATGACCGACGACGCCCTGGGTCACGAGCGCTTCAAGATCATGGAGCGCAAGCTGTTCTACGGGATCATGACCCCCGGCGGGGTGCTGACCATCGCATTTGGCGGGGCCATGCTGGCCCTGATTCCGGGGTATCTGGACGAGCCCTGGATGCACTTCAAGCTGACGCTGGTGGCGCTGCTGGTGATTTACCACATCTGGTGCGGCTGGATCGTGCGCGACTTCCGGGATGATCTGAACCGTCGCGAACACACCTGGTTTCGCTGGTTCAACGAGTTTCCGGTGCCGATCCTGGTCGGGGTGGTGGTACTGGTGATCAACCGTTCCATCGAGGATGCGCTGATCGCGATCGGGGTCGTGCTGGCCATCTTTGTGCTGGCCGCACTGATCGGCTGGTGGAAGCGCCGGCGCGAGGCCGCCTGACGCAATCGAATCAGTTCTTGCCCGCGCGCACCAGTCCGCCGAGACCGGCCTGCACCAGGGCATTGTTCAGCAGCGAGCGAATCTGCTCCGCGTTCTCCAGCATGCGGCACTGGGCCAGCAGCGCCTCGGCGCGATCCGTGGAGAAGCTGCGGATCACCCATTTCACTCGCGGGATCGCGGACACGCTGACGCTGAGGCTGTCGATCCCCATGCCCAGCAGCAGGATCACCGCGGCCGGGTCGGCCGCCATCTCGCCGCAGACACTGACCGGCTTGCCCGCCCGGTGCGCCCCGTCGGTGATGAGCTCCAGCGCCCGGATGCAGGCCGGATGCAGGGTGTCGTAAAGATTGGCGACGCGCGCGTTGTTGCGATCCACCGCCAACAGGTACTGCACCAGGTCATTGGTACCCACGGACAGGAAGTCCACCCGCCGTGCCAGCGTCTCCGCCAGATAAACCGCCGCCGGGACCTCGATCATGACCCCGACCTTGGGCATCGGGATCATGAACCCCTCGTCCAGCAACTCCTCGCGGGCGCGGTTGAGCAGTGTCATCGCCCCCTTCAGCTCGTCCAGCGCCGAGATCATCGGGAACAGGATCTGCAGGTTGTCGTGCGCACAGCTGGCCTTGAGCATCGCGCGCAGCTGGGTCAGGAAGATCTCCGGGTGGTCCAGCGAGATGCGGATGCCACGCCAGCCCAGGAACGGGTTGTCCTCCTTGACCGGAAAATACGGCAGCGCCTTGTCGCCGCCGATATCCAGCGTGCGCAGGGTGACCGGCATCGGGTCGAACGACGCCAGCACCTGCTCGTAGAGCTGGACCTGCTCCTCCTCCCCGGGGAAGCGGTCGCGGATCATGAACGGGACCTCGGTGCGATAAAGCCCCACGCCCTCGGCCCCGGATTCCAGCGACGGCTTGATATCGGCCAGCAGCCCGGAGTTGGCCAGCACCGGGACCGCCACACCGTCGCGGGTAGCCGCCGGGTCCTTGGCCAGGGCGCGCAGATCCTCGGCCAGCTCGCGCTCCTCGCGCACCAGGCGCTCAAACTCGGTGCGCAACTCCGCATTGGGGTTCACGAACAACCGGCCACGATAACCATCGACCAGGATCTCGCGGTTCTCCAGGCGGCCCACCGGCAGCTCCGAGACCCCCATCACCGCCGGGATGTTGAGCGCCCGCGCCAGGATCGCGATGTGCGAGGAACCCGTACCCTTGGCCGAGACCATCGCCCCCAGGCGTTCGATCGGCACCTCGGCCAGGTGCGATGCGGTCAGATCATCACCGACCAGGATGCCACCGTCCGGGAATTCCTCCTGGCTGCGCTCGGCCGGGAGCAGGTGCGACAGCACCCGCCGGCCCAGGTCCCGCACGTCGGCCGCGCGTTCGCGCAGGTACGGGTCCTCCATGTCGTCGAACACGCGCACGCTCTCGCGCACGGTGTCGCGCAGGGCGGACGGGGCCCACTGGCCGTTGCGAATCCGCGCCTCGGTCTTGTGGACCAGCGAGTCCGAACCCAGCAGCATCAGATAGGCGTCGAACAGCACCTGCTCGTCCGCGCCGAGGGCCTCGCCCATGCGCTGCTTGAGATCCTCGATCTCGGTGCGCGTCTCGGCCACCGCCTTGGCAAAACGCTCGAGTTCCTCGTCAACCCCAACCCCCTCGCGATCCGGGATGGAGTCGAGATCCGCCAGCCGATAGGCGACCACCGCCCGGCCGATCGCGACCCCGGGCGACCCGGCGATGCCGGTCGCCTCGACATTGACGTGACCGATCAGCGGGGTCTCGGAGGAGATCTCGTCGTTGAATTCCGCGTAGGCGATCGCGCCGGCCAGCTGCGCGGCCAGGGTAATCAGAAATGAGACGTGCTCGTCATCGAACTTGCGCGCCTGGTGCTGCTGCACGACCAGCACTCCCAGCAGGTTGCGCTGGTGGATGATCGGCACCCCGAGAAAGGCCAGGAAGTGCTCCTCGCCGGTCTCCGGGAAGTAACGAAAGCGCGGGTGATCCTGGGCACTGTCCAGGTTGACCGGCTCGGCGCGCGAGGCGACCAGACCCACCAGACCCTCAGAGGGGTCCATCTCGACATGTCCGATGGATTCCTCACGCAGACCCTCCGATGCCATCAGCACCAGGCGCCCCGACTGCGGCGACTTCAGGTAGATCGAGCAGACATCGATATCCAGCGCGGCCTTCACGCGGGTCACGATGATGTGCAGCGCTTCGAAGAAATCGGCAGCGCCATTCACCTCCTGCACCACGCGGCGCAGGACCTCCAGCATCGAGGGGGGATTCGGGTTCGTCAACGTGGAGACACCGGGGAGACCTGTGACGGGGCCTGATCACTGGCATCGCGTCCGTGGGCATTGCGCGGGCGCCGGGCTTCCAGTTCCGGGAACATCAGCGGCACCAGCTCGCACAGCGCACGGCGATAGACCTGACGCTTGAAATGCACGACCTCGCGTGCCGGACGCCAGTAGTCGATCCAGCGCCAGTCGTCGAATTCGGGGGTACCCATCGCATCCAGGATCACGTCGGTCTCGTTGCCCATCATCCGTAACAGGAACCAGCGCTGTTTCTGGCCGATGCAGACTGGGCGACGGTGTCGCCGCACCATGCGCTCCGGCAGGCGGTAGCGCAGCCAGTGCTGGGTATTGCCGAGCACCTCGACATGCTCGGGCAGCAGGCCCGTCTCCTCGCGCAGCTCACGGTACATCGCCTGCTCCGGCGTCTCTTCCGCGCGGATACCGCCCTGGGGAAACTGCCAGGCATCCTGGCCCACGCGTTTGCCCCAGAACAGCTGGCGCTCCCGATTGCACAGGATGATGCCTACGTTGGCTCTATACCCCTCACAATCAATCACTTGCATCAACCAGACGCTTTCTTCACTGATTGCATTGTTCCACAGCCCGAGCCCCCGCGGCAAAGATCTTGGGAAACGCTGATGAATGTACACACTCGCGTTGGTACCCCAGGTTTTCCGAGGCATGGCTGCGTGCGGAGTCATGCCCCGGTAAACTCCCGCCGTCTTCCCAGCGCGACCCCTAATCCGCGGAGCGATCCATGAACCTGGCCCTGTTCGACCTCGACAATACCCTGCTCGCCGGCGACAGCGATCACGCCTGGAACCAGTTCCTGGCCGAGGTGGGTGCCGTGCACCCGACCTGTCACGCCGAGACCAATGACCGCTTCTATCAGGAGTATGTCGCAGGGACCCTCGACATCCACGAGTTCTGCCGCTTCGCGTTCAGCCCGCTGGCCGAGCACCCGCGCGCGCAACTGGAACAATGGCGGGAGCAGTTCATCGAGACGCTGATCCGGCCGATGATCGCTCCGGGCGCCCAGCATCTGCTGGCCCGGCACCGGGAGGCCGGTGACGAGCTGGTGATCATCACCGCGACCAACCAGTTCGTAACCCAGCCGATCGCGGAGATCCTCGACGTGGATCACCTGATCGCCACCCTCGCGGAAGAGCGCGAGGACGGGGAGTTCACCGGTGAACTGACGGGCGTGCCCTGCTTCCAGGAAGGCAAGATCGAGCGCCTGCGCCAGTACCTCGCGGATCACCCGGACCCCGAGGGCACCATCACGCAGGCCAGCTTCTACAGCGACTCGCGCAACGACATCCCGCTGCTGGAGCAGGTCGGCCGCCCGGTGGCCGTGGATCCCGACCCGACCCTGGCCGCGCACGCCCGGGAGCGTGGCTGGCCGGTGATCTCGCTGCGCGAGCCCGAAGGCTCGGTCAGCTGAACAGACCGGCCATCTGCTCCAGCCGCTGACCGGCCGGGGTATCCCCCTTGCCGGCGGCCACGACCGCATCGCGGTAGCCCGTCACGAGCTCCGGCACCACGGCCGTCACCTGCTTGCGCCGCAGACGCCCGGCGCCGGTGACCGGCCAGGTCGCGCGGAAGTCGCAATTGTCCAGCGCGTCGCAGACCCAGAGACTCCACTCGTGCCGCGTCACGTCGATCTCGTGCTGGCGGATCACCAGGCGATAGACATGCTCGGCATTCATGTCCGCCATGCCCACCCCGGGGCCCACGTGCTCCACCTGCAGCTCGGCAGCGATATGGTTGATCTCCTGCTCCAGCGCGGCCAGGGCCTGGTCGACCTCCGCATTCAGCGTACCGCCGGCCTTGGCGGCGGCGACCAGGGGACGGATGGACTCGACTTCGAACTCGTGGCTCATGCTGCGTACACTCCCGGGATTCGGAACAGGAACGCCCCGGGGGTGCCGGGGCGCGCGCAACCTTAGCACGGGAGCCCCCATTCATGAATCATCCCCCGATCGCGCTGACCATTGCCGGCTCCGACCCCGGCGGCGGTGCCGGTCTGCAGGCCGACCTGACCACCTTCACCCGCCTCGGCGTGCACGGGGCCACGGCCGTCACCGCGATTACCGTGCAGGACACCCGCAACGTAGTGGACTTCACCGTACTCCCGCCGGAGCAGCTGCGCGCCCAGATCGAGGTCACCCTGGCCGATCTCGAGGTGGCGGCGATCAAGATCAGCATGCTCGGCTCGGTGGAGAATGTGACCGTTATCTCCGCGCTGCTGGGCGCGCACCCGCACATCCCGGTGGTACTGGACCCGGTGATGGTCGCCGGCGGCGGCGGCGCGCTGGCGACCGAGGCGGTCGTCGACGCCACGCGCGAGGCCCTGCTGCCGCGGGCCACGCTGATCACCCCGAACGGACCCGAGGCCGCGCGCCTGGCCCGCAGCGAGGACCCCGCGCAGTGGGGCCACCAGCTGCGCCAGCTGGGCGCGCGCAACGTCCTGGTCACCGGCGGGCACGAGGGCACCGAACAGGACCCGATCATCAATCGCCTCTACCGCGAGGACGACCACGTGCGCCCGTTCGAGCTGCCGCGCCACCCGGCCGGCTTCCACGGCTCCGGCTGCACCCTGGCCGCGGCGATCGCCGCCTTCCTTGCCCGCGGCCGTGACATCGAGCCAGCCGTAATCGAGGCCCAGGCCTTCATGAACGATGCGATCGCCCGCGGCTATGCCCCCGGCCGCGGCCAGCACATCCCCAACCGCCTGTGCCCGCATGACGACTGACAGCCGAGCGCCCCTGCGCGGGCTCTACTTCATCACCCCCGCGGTGCCGGAGAGCGTGGACCCGCGCGCCACCCACCTCGCCCATGCCGAGGCCGCGCTGCGCGGCGGCGCCAGCCTGATCCAGTTCCGCGACAAGGAGTTGCAAGGAGACGCGCGCGAGGCGATCGTCCGCGAGCTGGTCGCCCTCGCCCACGCGCACGGTGCGCGCTGCATCATCAACGACGACACCGAGCTGGCCGCGCGCATCCAGGCCGACGGCGTGCATCTGGGCCGCGACGACCCGGACCCGGCCGCGGCGCGCACGCTCCTGGGACCCGACGCGGTCATCGGGGTCTCCTGCTACAACGAACTGGCACGCGCCGAAGCCGCCGCCCGGGCCGGCGCCAGCTATGTCGCCTTCGGCACCATGTTCGCCTCCCCGACCAAACCGGAGGCCGCCTTTGCCGGACCGGAGCTGATCCGTCAGGCGCGCGCGGCCCTGGACCTGCCGATCTGCGCCATCGGCGGCATCACCCCGGACAACGCCGCCGAGGTGGTCGCGGCCGGGGCGGATCTGGTCGCCGTGATCCAGGGCATCAGCGCCGCGCCCGACCCGGAGGCCGCCGCCCGGCGCATCAGCGCACTGTTCGACTGAACAGCATTTAAACAGGCGCTGAATAAAGCCATCCTGGCTTTCTCAGCGCACGCTGCGCTGCAAACGCGGTTTGCAGCTTGCCTCGGAATCAACCACCTGCCGAGGTCGATTCCGGCGGCACTTCCATGTGCCGCAGGGAAACGCCGATCAATCAGCGTTTCCCTTTGCACCGCCCGGCGGCCGCCGCTATGGTTGCCGGGCCTACCGATTCCATTGAACTACAGGGACACCGTCATGCAGGAAACCGAGCGTCTGTTCGAGGCCGCCAAGCAGCACATCCCCGGGGGCGTGAACTCCCCGGTCCGCGCGTTCAAGGGCGTGGGCGGCACCCCGATCTTCATGGACCGCGCCAACGGGGCCTACATGTGGGACGCCGACGGCCAGCGCTATATCGACTACATCGGGTCCTGGGGCCCGATGGTGGCCGGCCACGCCCACCCCGAGGTGATCGACGCGGTGCGCGAGGCCTGCAACAACGGCCTGTCCTTCGGCTGCCCGACGCGGCTGGAAAACGACATGGCCGCGAAGGTCTGCGAACTGGTGCCGTCGATGGGCCTGGTGCGCATGACCAACTCGGGCTCCGAGGCCACGATGAGCGCAATCCGGCTGGCGCGCGGCTACACCGGGCGCGACCGCATCGTGAAGTTCGAGGGCAACTACCATGGCCATGGCGACTCGCTGCTGGTGAAGGCCGGCTCCGGCGCCCTGACCCTCGGCCAGCCGAGCTCCCCGGGCGTACCCAAGGAACTGGCCGCCCTGACCAGCACCCTGACCTACAACGACCCCGATGGCGTGCGCGCCTTCTTCGCCGAGAAGGGTGACGAGGTCGCCTGCATCATCGTCGAGCCCATCGCCGGCAACATGAACTGCATCCCGCCGGAACCGGGCTTCCTCGAGACGCTGCGCGAGGTTTGCGACCAGCACGGCGCGGTACTGATCTTCGACGAAGTAATGACCGGCTTCCGCGTCTCGAAGAACTGCGCCCAGGGCTATCTCGGCGTGACCCCGGACCTGACCACGCTGGGCAAGATCATCGGCGGCGGCATGCCGGTGGGGGCCTTCGGTGGCAAGCGCGCCATCATGGAACACCTATCGCCGCTGGGCCCGGTCTACCAGGCCGGCACCCTGTCCGGAAACCCGATCGCGATGACCGCCGGGCTCAAGACCCTGGAGATCCTGTCCCGTCCGGGCTTCCACGACGAACTGGAGCAGCGCACCAAGAAGGTCGTCGCGGGCTTCGAGGACGCCGCGCGCGAGGCCGGGGTCGCCCTGACCACCAACCAGGTGCCGGGCATGTTCGGCCTGTTCTTCTCGGACCAGAAGGTCACCGACTTCGCCGGCGCCACCGCCTGCGACACCGCCGCCTTCGGCCGCTTCTTCCACGCGATGCTGGGCGAGGGCATCTATCTGGCCCCCAGCGCCTTCGAGGCCGGCTTCATGTCCAACGCCCACTCCGACGCGGACCTCGACGCCACCATCGAAGCCGCCCGCAAGTGCTTCAAGGCGCTCTGAGCGCCTGCCCCGATTCGCCGGGCCGGCCCGTTCCATGCCCGCCGGCCCGGACCTTCCCTGACACGCCGACCCTCGCGACCAACGGATGCTCGAGACCCTGACCCAGTCGCCGCTAGGGGAGCACTGATCAATGTACACACTCGCGCTCGAGTCGCTTTTCCGTGCGAACAAGGCACGGCGACTGCCGTGCAGTCACTCTGCACAAGGGAGCCGCAACGCCGTGCGCGCGCCCGTTTTTGATAACAACGGGCGGCCGAGCCCCTTGGGGTTGGTACCCCAGGTTCCCCGATCCTGCGTTGCGCCGCTTGCGGGTAGAACCACTACCCACTGCGCGACGCGCCTTGTCTCGGAAAACCTGGGGTACCAACGCGAGTGTGTACATTGATCAGTGCTCCCCTAGGCCTGGGGCTGCTGTTCGTGCTCCTGGGCCTGGTCGCCGGCATCCCGGCCGGCATGTTCGGCATCGGCGGCGGGTTGATCCTGGTGCCGGTGTTCGTCGCGATCTTCAGCCTGCTGGCCTTCGACGCGGCCAGCCTGGTGCAGCTCGCGGTCGGCTCCTCGCTGGGCGCGATCATCCCCACCGCGATCCTCTCGGCCCGCGCCCATCACCGCCGGGGCGGGGTGGACGGCACGGCCGTGCGCCGGCTGCTGCCGGGGATCATCTTCGGGGCCCTGCTCGGGGCCTGGCTGGCCACGCGTATCGACTCCGACCACCTGGGGCGCATCTTCGGCGCCTTCGAGGTCGCGATCGGGATCTGGATGCTGCTGAACGTTCAGCCGCCGAAAGCGCCCGTGCCGAGGCGCAGCGTCTGGCTGGGCGGCGGCACCGTGATCGGGGCGGTCTCCTCGCTGATCGGCATCGGCGGCGGCACGCTGACCACCCCGTTCCTGGTCAGCCAGGGCCTGGAGCTGCGCCGGGCGATCGGCTCGGCGGCGGCCCTTGGCGTGCCGATCGCCATCGGCGCGAGCCTGGTGTTCGCCCTGCCACAGTGGACCGATCCGGCCTACCAGGCGCCGGAATGGGCCCTCGGCTATCTCTACCTCCCGGCCATCCTCGGCGTCGTGATCGGAACGGCCATCAGCGTACGCGCGGGCGTCTGGCTGACCCATCACCTGCCGGTGGGCGTCCTCCGCCGCGGCTTCGCCGGCGTGCTGATCCTCGCCGGCATCCTGATGCTCATCCGCTAGCACTTGCCCTAGCCGGAGCCGTCATCTGGCTTTTGCGGTGACTCCGGGCCGCCGCCTGCCTTGTTCTGGCTGGTCCCGGTTCGTCGTTGGGTGTTTACGGTGGCTTCGTCCGGCCGCCTGCCGTGCGCTGACTCGCCAGCGCGCCGCGAGGTACTTTCTTGCTTGCCCAAGAAAGCACCCAAAGAAGGGCACCCGGATTTCGCCCGGGCGTGTTTCTTGGTTACTTCTTTGCACGAACAAAGAAGCCCGTTTTTGATCAACAACGGGCGGGGTGCGCTGCCGAGACAGCGCTCGGCAGTATGCGGACCGAAGGCACGTAAACACCGGCGACAAACCAGGCCTAGCCTGAGAACGACGGAGCTACCGGCGCAGGCGCTCCAGGCACTCGGAGGTGGAGACCCGGGGTCTCCAGCCGAGGTGCTCGCGGGCGCGCGAGCAGTCCATCTGGAGGGCGCCGTCGAGGCCCTGGACCCATCCGGGATCGCCGGCATGGCGGGTGAGCCGCCAGGCCAGCGGGTGCAGCGCGCGGATCATGCCCTGAGGCACCGGGATACCCCAGCGGCGTCCGTGCAGCGCCATCCGGCGCAGGGACCAGACGGGCTCGGCCCCGAGGTTGAAGATGCCCTCCGCCTGGCGCGCGACTGCTCGCGCCACGGCGTCCGCCGCATCCTCCTCCCACAGGATCTGCACCGGCACCTCGGCCCCGGCCGGATAAGCCCGGCTGCGGGCGACCTGTCGCAGCAGCGGATGGGCATGCGGCCCCACGACGGCCGGGGGCCGGAGGATGCAGGTCGTCACAGCGGGATACTGCGCGGCGACCGCCAGCAGGGCCTGCTCGGTGGCGACCTTGTCCTCGGCGTACGGAAAGCGCGGCCGCGCCGGGCTGCGCTCGGTCAGCGGGCGCGGCGAATCCGGCCACGGACCATAGACCGCGGCACTGGAGAGAAAGACGATCTGGCGCACACCGGCCGCGGCGGCTGCCTGAAAGACGTGGCGGCTCAGCTCGACATTCTGCGCACGCACCCAGTCGCGGTCGCGGCGCCGGCGCCCGCCCTGCCCGCCCATCAACTGAAAGGCGAGGTGGATCAGGCTGTCATGCCCGGCCAGGTGTTCCGCACCGAGATCCGCGAGATCGGATTGCAAGGGGGTCGTGCGCGCGGCGGCAACTACCGGGCGGCGGTCAATTGCGGTGACCGCCTGGATCCCCTCGGCGGCGGCCAGAGCCGGAATGAGCACCTGCCCGAGGCGCCCGGCGGCGCCGGTCACGGCGACCCGCATGGGCGGCTATCCAGCCGTGCCGGTGGCGCCCGGGGCGCGCTCGGCAAAGGCCGGCATGACCTCCTCGGCAAAGCAGTCCATGGACTCCAGGGCGAGTTCGTGGGGCACGGCCCCGGCGCCAAAGGCCAGCAGGACCTGGTCGACCCCCGCCTCGCGCAGCCCCTCGATGCGTTCGCGACACTCGGCGGGCGTGCCGACCAGCGTCATGCCCAGCATGTCGAGGATCTTGAGGTTGATCCCGGCCTTGACCAGGTGGCGGAAGCGGCCGAGCGAGCGGTAGTAGTCGTAGCCCTCGATCAGGCGCTCCAGCACCGGCAGGGTCTGCTGGAACATGTGGCGGTAGAACCACTCAAACGCCGGCTTGGCCTCGCGCCGGGCACGCTTGCCGTCCGGAAGACACAGCACCCCGAGGGTCATCCCGACGCGCGGCG
This sequence comes from Thioalkalivibrio sp. HL-Eb18, assembly GCF_000364985.1. Taxonomy (NCBI): domain Bacteria; kingdom Pseudomonadati; phylum Pseudomonadota; class Gammaproteobacteria; order Chromatiales; family Ectothiorhodospiraceae; genus Thioalkalivibrio; species Thioalkalivibrio sp. HL-Eb18. Next base: position 69,999 of record NZ_KB822966.1, on the reverse strand, counting down.
GGTGGGCGATATCGGTGCGCGAGGCGTCCCAGGACTCGTGGTACAAACGGATGTCCTCGCGGATCATCTGCCAGGGTTTGAAGGGCCCGGCCAGCGCCCCGATGCCCTGCTCGGCCGCCCAGGTGAAGGACTCCGGGCTGACCGCGGCGGTCCAGATCGGCGGGTGCGGGTCCTGTACCGGGCGCGGCATCACGGGCACGTCGTCCAGGTGATGGAACGGGCCGTCCTGGGTGATGCGGCCGGTGGCAAAGGCCTGGCGCAGCGCATCCAGCCCGGCATCGACCCGCGCACGCGATTCGCTCATCTCGGCGCCGAATGTGGCATATTCGCGCGGCGAAAAGCCGCGCCCGATACCCAGGTCCAGGCGCCCGCCGGAGAGCTGGTCGAGCATGCCGACGCGTTGCGCCACGCGTAGCGGGTGGTGGTACGGAAGCGGGACCACGCCGAGGCCCAGACGCAGGCGTTCAGTACGCTGGCTGGCCGCGGCCAGGACCAGATCCGGGGCGGTGCTGTGGGAGAATTCCGGCATCAGATGGTGTTCCACCAGCCAGGCGGTGCCGTAGCCGAGACGATCGGCCCGCTCCCACAGGGCCAGGGTCCGGTCGATCACCTCGGTTTCGGAGGTCTGCAGAAAATCCGGGACCGAGAGTTCATGAAAGAGGTCGAAGCGCATGGCGCCAACTGTGCCGCGCGCGCGTTGGGGATACAAGCAAACCCGTCAGACTCCAGTTGAACGAGGGAAACGCGGATGTCGAAGGATCAACAAGCGCTGGAGCTTCAGGCTGCCGGGGTCGCGGGCCCCGGTGACCCCTGGTGGGAGACCTTTTTCCCGGACGACCTCCCGGCCGACTGGCAGCTGGAGTACTACACCCACTATCACAGCCGTCTGTTGCTGCCCGCCACTGCCTGGGCGGCATCGGTTGAAGGCCCGTTCGGGCCCTGGGCCGAGGCGGTCCCCGCCAAGCTGCAGCTGACACTGGATTGGCCCGGGGGTCTTCCGCCGGAGGCGGGTGTGGCTGCCCTGGCCCGAATCGAGAACGAGCTGGGCGGCACGCTGCAGGGTGTGGCCCTCGGTGTCATGGGTGCCGAGGATGCCGCCGCCGTGGAGGCGGCACTCAAGGGTGGCCACGTGAAAACCGCCTTGCGGGCCGGACCCGCCGAGGTTCACCAACTGCCGGGCACCCGCGAGGCCCTGTGGTATCCGGGCCAAGACGGCACCGGCCTGTGGCAGATCGAACCGGAGACGGATCTGGACCCGATGGGTTGGCGCGCCCTGGTGGAGACCCTGATCGCGGCCGGCGGCCAAGGCCCGACGCCCGTGTTCCTGAGGGCGCGACCGGATCGACTTTCCGAGTTTCGCACGATCGCCCAGTTGCTGGGGGTGGGATGAACTCCACCCAAACCGGTTTGACCGGGCACCCTTCCCGCGCCAGACTCCCGAGTCCCATTGGCCGTACGGCAAGAGGTGCCCGTGGCTGAGCCGGTCGCCGAAGACAGCCCGCATATCGTCATCGAGAACCTGCGCTTCCGGCGCGGGCGCAAGGTGGTCTTCGAGGACCTGTCCATGCGCATCCCGCGCGGGCAGGTGACCACGGTCATGGGCCCCAGTGGCAGCGGCAAGACGACTCTGCTGCGCCTGATCGGTGGTCAGCTGCGCCCGGACGGCGGCCGTATCTGGGTCGACGGCCAGGAGGTCGCACGGCTCTCGACCCGACGCCTGTACGCCCTGCGCAAGCGCATGGGCATGCTGTTCCAGAGCGGGGCCCTGCTGACCGATCTCTCGGTGTTCGAGAATGTCGCCTTCCCGCTGCGCGAGCACACCGAACTCCCCGAGGACGTGCTGCGCACCCTGGTGCTGCTGAAGCTCGAGGCGGTGGGTCTGCGTTCCGCGCGCGACCTGGACCCGGCCTCGCTGTCCGGAGGCATGGCGCGGCGCGTGGCGCTGGCGCGCGCGATCGCGCTGGATCCGGACCTGATCATGTACGACGAACCCTTTACCGGCCTGGACCCGATCACCATGGGCCAGATCGTGACCCTGATCCGGCGCACCAACCAGAGCCTGGGCCTGACCAGCGTACTGGTATCGCACGACGTGACCGAGGCCATGGCCATCTCCGATCACGTAGTACTGATTGCCGATGGCCGGGCGGTGGATGCCGGGGCACCGGACGACCTGCGTGCCCGCGCCTCCGACTGGAGCGCCCAGTTCCTTGAGGGCCGCCCCGATGGCCCGGTGCCGTTTCATTATCCCGGCGACAGCTACCGCGAGGATCTGCTCGGGGTGCGGGAGCGACGCGATGATTGACGCGATTGCCTCGCTGGGCCGCAGCTCCCTGAATGCCCTGGTGGTCTTCGGCCGAGCATTCCTCTTTCTGCTTCAGGTGCTTGCCAGCCTCGACATCGTGATCCGGCGGTTCGGCCTGACGGTGGTGCAGATCTATTCGGTGGGCGTGCGCTCGCTGCTGATCATCATCGTCTCCGGGCTGTTCGTCGGCATGGTGCTGGGCTATCAGGGGTACATCACCCTGGTGAACTTCGGTGCCGCAGAGGCCCTGGGCGGCGTGGTCGCCCTGTCGCTGGTGCGCGAGCTGGGTCCGGTGGTGACCGCGCTGCTGTTCGCCGGCCGCGCGGGCTCCGCTCTAACGGCCGAGCTGGGCCTGATGAAGACGACCGAGCAGCTCTCGGCGATGGAGATGATGGCGGTGAACCCCTATCGCCGCATCTTCGCCCCGCGCTTCGTGGCCGGATTCCTCTCCATGCCGCTGCTGGCCGCGATCTTCAGTGCGGTGGGCGTAATGGGCGGTTACATCGTGGGCGTGGGCATGCTGGGCGTGGACAGCGGCGCGTACTTCTCGCAGATGCAGTCGGTGACCGACTGGAACGAGGACGTACTCTCCGGCGTGATCAAGAGCATTGTGTTCGGCTTCGTGGTGACCTGGATTGCGGTATTCCAGGGCTTCAACGCGATGCCGACCTCCGAGGGCATCTCGCGCGCGACGACCCAGACGGTAGTGGTCTCCTCGCTGGCGGTGCTGGGCCTCGATTTCATCCTGACCGGGCTGATGTTCGGCACGGGCTGACCAACCAGTGTTTTCCTAGGCAGGTGGCAACAATGAAGGTACGTTTCTTCGAACTGGCGGTCGGCGTGTTTGTGCTGCTGGGTGTGGCGGCACTGTTCTACCTGGCGATCCAGGTGAGCAACGTGACCGATTACCACGACCGGGACACCTACACGGTGACGGCCTACTTCGACAACATTGGCGGGCTCAAGACGCGCGCGCCGGTCACGGTCTCGGGTGTGCGCATCGGGCGCGTCGCGGAGATCCGCTATGATCCGGACCAGTTCCGCGCCGAGGTCAAGCTGGCGATCCGCTCCGAGCATGACTACCTGCCCATGGACACGCAGGCCGCGATCCATACGGCGGGGCTCCTGGGCGAGCAGTACATCGCCCTGGAGCCTGGCGGCGACTACGACACCCTGCAGGACGGCGACGAGGTGATGTTCACGCAATCGGCGCTGGTCCTGGAGAACCTGATTGGCCGTTTCATGACCAATATGGGTAGCGACTAAACCCGAACCGGGGACGACACGATGAAGACATTGCGATTCTGGGCGCTGCCGGCGCCGCTCTGGCTGCTCCTGCTGCTGGCCCTCCCGGGTGCCGCGCAGGCGGACAACCCCACCGAGATCATCAAGCAGTCCATCGACGAGGTCTACGAAAAGCTCCGGGCGAACGAGGACCGTGCCCAGGAAGACCCGGATTTCGTGATCGGCGTGATCGAAGACAAGATCCTGCCCGGCGTGGATGTCGAAGGCATGTCCCGGCTGGTGCTGGCCCGGCACTGGCGCGACGCCTCCAGCGAGCAGCGCGAACGCTTTACCGAGGCCTTCAAGAACACGCTGCTGCAGGCCTACGGTGTGCAATTGGCGGACCATCTGGACAAGGACATCCGCGTGATCGAGCGTCGCTCGCGCCAGGATGACCGCATGGCCGTCGTTGCGACCGAGATCGTCATGGGCTCGGGGCAATCGAACCTGCAGGTGAACTACCGCCTGCGGCCGGTGAACGGGGAGTGGAAGGTCTTCGACGTCGAGGCCGAAGGCCTCAGCTTTGTCGGCAACTTCCGCAACCGCTTCAACGAGGAGATCAACCGCAACGGCCTCGACGCGCTGATCGAACGCCTCGAGGACGGCGACCGCGAGCTCGTCGATGACGCGATGGAAGGCATCGCCGACGAGGTCGACAACGGCGATGGCTGACGCCCGCCTGCACGCAACACCGGAGGGGCTCGCTCTCTCCGGCACGCTGACGTTTGCCACGGTTCCGGGCCTCGAGTCCCGCATTCGCGCGCTGCTTGCGGGGCTGCCCGCTCGCACGCGGGTGGATCTCGGGGAGGTGACCCGCATCGACTCGGCGGGTGTGGCGCTGCTGGTCACCCTCTGGCGCCGTGTGCACGAACAGGGTGGAGAGCTGGGTTTCCACTCCATCCCGCAGGGCCTGGTACCCCTCGTTGAACTCTACGACCTGCAATCGGTGATTGCCGATTCGGTTCCCGCAGGGCAGACCGACGCGGCCTGACGCCCGCCCCGCGACCGGAAACGCGCGCGCAGCGGGCAGATTCGTTATCATGGCGTGTTTCGCTGGGCCACGCTGGACCCCGCGACCGACCCGGGCTTTCCATGGACAAGCTGATCATAACCGGAGGCCGCCGCCTGGAGGGGCAGGTCTGGATCTCCGGGGCCAAGAACGCGGTGCTCCCGATCCTGTCCGCCACCTTGCTGGCGGACGGACCGATGACCATTGGCAACGTCCCGCACCTGCAGGACGTGACCACCACCATGGAACTCCTCGGCCGCATGGGCGTAAGCCTCACGGTCAACGAGCGCATGCGCATCGAGGTCGACCCGACCACCCTGACCCAGTGCGTGGCCCCGTATGACCTGGTCAAGACCATGCGCGCCTCCATCCTGGTGCTGGGCCCCCTGCTCGCCCGCTTCGGCGAGGCCGAGGTCTCGCTTCCGGGTGGCTGCGCGATCGGTTCGCGCCCGGTCAACCTGCACCTGCGTGGACTGGAGGCACTGGGTGCGGAGATCGACGTCGAGGGGGGCTACATCCACGCCCGCGCCAAGCGTCTGAAGGGTGCGCGCGTCGTGTTCGACCAGGTCACGGTCACCGGGACCGAGAACCTGCTGATGGCCGCCACTCTGGCCGAAGGCGAGACGCTGATCGAGAACGCCGCACGCGAGCCGGAGGTCGTCGACCTGGCGGATTGCCTGGCGGCCATGGGGGCCAAGATCCAGGGTGCCGGGACCGACACCATCCGCGTGCAGGGTGTCGAGAACCTGCAGGCCTGCGAATACGACGTAATGCCGGACCGCATCGAGACCGGCACCTTCCTGGTCGCGGCGGCGGTGACCCGCGGGCGCGTGCGCTGTCGCAATACCCGCCCGGAGCTGCTGGATGCGGTGCTCGCCAAGCTGGTCGAGGCCGGCGCACGCATCGAGACCGGCCCGGACTGGATCGAACTGGACATGGAAGGACGCCGTCCGAAGGCGGTCAACCTGCGCACCGCGCCCTTCCCGGCCTTCCCCACCGACATGCAGGCCCAGATGATGACCCTGAACACGGTGGCCGAGGGCACCGGGTCGGTGGTGGAAACGGTATTCGAGAACCGCTTCATGCATGCGCTGGAACTGCAGCGCATGGGGGCGGACATCACCATCGAGGGCAACACGGCCATCGTCAAGGGCGTGGAGCAACTGGTGGGTGCCCCGGTGATGGCGACTGACCTGCGCGCCTCGGCCAGCCTGATCATCGCCGGCCTGGTGGCCGAGGGCGAAACCGCGGTCGACCGCATCTACCACATCGATCGCGGCTACGAATGCATCGAGGAAAAACTGAGCCAGATCGGCGCGGGCATCCGCCGCGAGCCCGTCTGATCCGACACAATCGCGAGACGGACCGACACCCGACATGATGGATCCCAACGCCCTGACCATCGCCCTGTCCAAGGGCCGCATCCTCAAGGACACCCTGCCGCTGCTCGCCAGCGCCGGGATCGAACTCCTGGAGGACCCGGACAAGACGCGCAAGCTGATCCTCGACACCAACCGCGAGGATGTGAAAATCGTAGTGGTGCGGGCGACCGACGTCCCCACCTATGTGCAGCACGGCGCCGCATCCATCGGTGTGGCCGGCAAGGACGTGCTGTTGGAGCACGGCGCCGCCGGGCTTTACGAGCCGCTGGACCTGCACATCGCCGAGTGCCGGCTGATGCTGGCCGGCCGCCCGGGACAGCAACCGGACCCACAGCAACGGCTACGCGTCGCCACAAAGTTCGTGAACATCACGCAGAACTACTTCGCCCAGCAGGGCCGCCAGGTGGAGATCATCAAGCTCTACGGCTCGATGGAACTGGCGCCGCTGGTCGATCTGGCCGACTACATCGTGGACCTGGTCGACACCGGCAACACGCTCAAGGCCAATGGCCTGGAGCCGCTGGAACTGATTACCCCCATCAGTTCCCGGTTGATCGTGAACCAGGCAGCCATGAAGATGCGACATAGAACCATTCAAAATCTGATCGAGGGCCTGCGCGAGGCCGTCACGCCCGCGACGACGTAACGAGAGCATCATGACCGCCGATACCGACGACCTGAGAATCCGCGATATCCAGGAGGTGTCCGCCCCGGACACCCTGCGCGAAGAACTGCCCATCACCGACGCGGCCTCCGAGACCGTGTTCGCGGCACGCCAGGCCTGCCACCGCATCCTGCACGGCGAGGACGACCGCATGCAGGTGATCGTCGGGCCCTGCTCGATTCACGACGTGGACGCCGCGCTGGAGTACGCCGAGCGCCTGAAGGGCCTGCGCGACGAACTCTCCGACGCCCTGCACATCGTGATGCGGGTGTACTTCGAGAAGCCGCGTACCACGGTCGGCTGGAAGGGTCTGATCAACGACCCGGACCTGGACGGCAGCTTCCACATCAACAAGGGCCTGCGCGTTGCGCGCGGGCTGCTGCGTGATCTGGCGATCAAGGGCATGCCGGCCGCCACCGAATACCTCGACCTGATCAGCCCGCAGTACATCGCGGACCTGGTCGCCTGGGGCGCGATCGGCGCGCGCACCACCGAGAGCCAGGTGCACCGCGAACTGGCCTCCGGGCTGTCCTGCCCGGTGGGCTTCAAGAACTCCACCGATGGCAGCCTGCGGGTGGCGATCGACGCAATCCGCTCCGCGTCGCGACCGCACCACTTCCTCTCGGTAACCAAGGCCGGGCGCTCGGCGATCTTCTCGACCACCGGCAACGACGACTGCCACATCATCCTGCGCGGCGGCAAGCAGCCGAACTACGATGCCGAGAGCATCGAACAGGCCTGCAAGGAGCTGCGCATGGCCGAGCTGCCGGAACAGGTGATGGTCGACTGCAGTCATGCCAACAGTCGCAAGGATCCGAAGCGTCAGGTGGACGTGGCCCGCTCGCTGGCCGAACAGATCGCTGGCGGGGATCGCCGCATCATGGGCGCGATGCTCGAGAGCCATCTGGTCGGTGGCCGCCAGGACATCCTGCCCGGCAAGCCGCTGACCTACGGCCAGAGCATCACCGATGCCTGCATGGGCTGGGACGAGACCGAGACCAGCCTGAAACTGCTGGCGGACGCCGTGCGCGCGCGCCGCAAAGCTGCCGTGCCTGCCTAGAGAGGACCCCGACCATGCCCTCCATTGCCCGACTCGATACCCAGCAGCCCGACTTCGATCAGGCCCTGGAGCACCTGCTGTCCTGGGAGTCCGTCGCCGACACCGGCGTACGTGATGCGGTGGACGAGATCCTCGCCGCGGTGCGCACGGAGGGGGACGCGGCCGTTCTGCGCTACACCGCCAAGTTCGATCGCCTCGATCGCAGCGCGGTCGCCGACCTGGAGATCCCGCGGGAGCGCCTGCAGGCCGCGCTGGAATCCATCCCGGCGGAGCAGCGCCAGGCGCTGGAGACCGCCGCCACGCGCATCCGCCAGTACGCCGAACACCAGAAGATGCAGGACTGGGACTTCACCGACGAAGACGGAACGGTGCTCGGCCAGCGCGTAACCGCGCTGGATTCCGTTGGCCTGTATGTGCCCGGCGGCAAAGCGGCCTACCCCTCCTCCGTGCTGATGAACGCGATACCGGCGAAGGTCGCCGGTGTGGAACTGCTGGTAATGGTTGTGCCCGCCCCGGGCGGCGAGCTGAACGATCTGGTGCTGGCCGCCGCCGCGGTGGCGGGCGTCGATCGCGTCTACACCATCGGCGGCGCCCAGGCGGTGGCCGCGCTGGCCTACGGCACCCAGACCATCCCGGCGGTGGACAAGATCGTCGGCCCCGGCAACATTTTCGTCGCGGCGGCCAAGCGCGAGGTGTTCGGCACGGTCGGGATCGACATGATCGCCGGCCCCTCGGAGATCCTGGTGGTCTGTGACGGTGAAACGGACCCGGACTGGATCGCGGCCGACCTGTTCTCGCAGGCCGAACATGACGAACAGGCCCAGTCCATCCTGCTGTCCTGGGACGAGGCCTTTCTCGACCGCGTGGCCGAGGCGATGGACCGCCTGCTGGCCGAAATGCCACGCGCCGAGATCATCCGCACCAGCCTCGACAAGCGCGGGGCACTGGTGAAGGTACGCGACTCCTCCGAGGCCATCGCCGTCGCCAACCGCATCGCCCCGGAACACCTGGAGCTGTCCGTGGCCGACCCGCAGGCCATGCTGGACGCCGGCCTGCGCCACGCCGGCGCGATCTTCATGGGGCGCTACACCTCCGAAGCCCTGGGCGATTACTGCGCCGGGCCCAACCATGTGCTGCCAACCTCGCGCACCGCACGCTTCTCCTCGCCGCTGGGGGTGTACGACTTCCAGAAGCGCTCGAGCATCATCCACTGTTCGGCCGAAGGCGCGGCGAAGCTCGGCCAGACCGCCGCCGCCCTCGCGCACGGCGAGGGGCTTACCGCCCACGCTCGCTCCGCCGAACTGCGCGGCGGGCAATGAGCCTGCCGCACGAAAGCCGCAGCCCGGACGCCCTGATGCGCCCGGAAGTGCTGGCGCAGCCGGCCTATCAGGTGGCCGATGCCACGGGTCTGATCAAGCTGGACGCGATGGAGAACCCGCATCCCTGGCCTGGCGCGCTGGAAAACGCCTGGCTGGACGCCCTGCGCGAGCCGCAACTGAACCGCTACCCGGATGCCGGGGCACGCGAGCTGGAGAAAAAGGTGCGCGCGGCCCACGGCGTGCCCGAAGCGGCCGGACTGCTGTTCGGCAACGGCTCCGACGAGCTGATCCAGATCCTGATTATGGCGGTCGCCGCCTCCGGCCGTCCGGTCCTCGCGCCCGAGCCGACCTTCGTGATGTACGGCGTGCTGGCCCGGGCAATGGGCGTGCCGTTCATCGGCGTCCCGCTGAACCGCGATTTCACCCTGGACCTCGACGCGATGCATGCCGCCCTGTCCGAGCACAACCCGGCGGTCGTCTTCCTGGCCTACCCGAACAACCCGACCGGGACCCTGGACGACGCGGCCGCGGTGCAGGCGATCGTCGAGGCCAACCCCGGCGTCACCGTGGTCGACGAGGCCTATGCCCCGTTCGCCGCCCACAGCTTTCTGCCGGAGGTCGGCCAGCACGACGGACTGATGGTGATGCGCACGGTATCGAAGCTGGGGCTGGCCGGCGCGCGGCTGGGCTATCTTGCCGCCTCCGCGGGCTGGATCGATGCGCTGGACCGGCTGCGCCTGCCGTACAACATCAACACACTGACCCAGCGCTCGGTCGCCTTCGCCCTGGACCACCGCGAGGCACTGGATGATCAGGCACGCGGCATCATCGAGGAACGCGGGCGTTTGTCCGACGCACTCGCGGCAAACGACGGCGTCGAACACGTGTTCCCGAGCCAGGCGAATTTCATCCTCTTTCGAGTGCGCGAGGGACAGGGGCATGCGAGCTTCGCGGCCCTGCGCGACGCCGGGATCCTGATCAAGGATGTCGGGCGGGCCCATCCCCTGCTCGCCGACTGCCTGCGCGTCACCGTCGGCCGCCCCGACGAAAACGACGCATTCCTTGCGGCCCTGCGCAACGCCCTATCCGGCTGAAGCCTGATTCCCGAGGCTGGGCCTCGAACAGGCGTGGAGGATGGAGGGGGCTAGGCGTCCTCGCCGAAGCGGTTGGCGACGAGTTCGGTGAGGGCGTCGAGGGCCTCTTCGGCATCCTCGCCGTCGGTGGTAATGGTGACCTCGGAGCCCTGCGCCGCCGCCAGCATCATCACCCCCATGATGCTCTTGCCGTTCACTTCCTGGGCGTTCCGGGAGACGGTCACATCGGACGCGTACTGACTGGCCAGACTCACAAACTTGGCCGCCGCACGCGCATGCATCCCCAGACGATTAACGATGGGGACTTCGCGCTGCGGCATCCGAACACTCCTGGTCACAAAGAAGGATGCCATCGTGCCCGCCGGACAGGGCCTTGTTGACCAGTTCCGTCAGTGGCAGATGGCGGTAGTTCAGCACACGGATCAGCATCGGCAGGTTGATCCCGGCGATGACGCGAGCGTTCGCCCCCCGCGCCACGCGGCTGGCCACATTAGAGGGGGTAGAACCGAACATGTCGGTCAGAATGAGCACACCGGAGCCGGAATCCAGCTCTCCGAGGCGCGCCCGCGCCCGCGCCAGCACCTCGTCGGGGTCGTCATTCTGCGACATCGCCATGGACTCGCAATCCTCGGGCAGGTCGCCCAGCATGCTGCGGGCCGTTTGCAGCAGGGTGTCGCCGAGGTTTTGATGCGTGATCAGGATCAGACCAACGCCCATGGACTCACTCCGATTCGAGGGGCAGGGATAGCTCGCGGTGACGGGTGCTAACAGTAACATGTTCGCGCCCGCGCCAGGCAGCCGCCAGCCGCTCCACGAGATAAACCGAACGGTGGCGACCGCCGGTACATCCGATCGATACGGTCACATAGCTGCGGTGATCCTGACGAATACGCGGAACCCATTGCTCGAGGAATCCCTGGATCCCGTCGTACATCTCTTCGACCTCGGCGTGGCCCGCGAGAAACTCGCAAACCGCGGCGTCGCGTCCGGTCAAGGGCGCGAGATCGCGCTCGTAGTGCGGGTTGGGCAGGCAGCGCACGTCGAACACGAAGTCGGAGTCCAGCGGTGCCCCGTGCTTGAACCCGAATGACTGAAACAGCAGCGACAGGCGCTCCTCGCCCAGCAGCCCGACACGGTCGCGCAGGGTGCGCGCGAGGTCGTGCATGGACAACCGGGAGGTATCAACGGTCAGATCGGCCTCGGCCGCGACATGCCCGAGCCAGTCGCGCTCGCGCTCGATCGCATCGACCAGCGGGACGCCGTCGCGCGCCAACGGGTGTCGCCGGCGTGTCAGGTGGTAACGGCGCAGCAGAACCTCGCTGGAGGCCTGCAGGAACATCACCTCGACCTGCAGCCCCTTGCCCCTGAGTTCGCGCAGCAGGTCGGCAAAGCCCTCCAGCGCCGCCAGCCCGCTGCGGACATCCACCCCGACTGCCAGATGCCGGTCTTCGTCCGCGTCGTAGTCACCACTGCGGACCTGTTCGATCAGTCCGGGCAGCAGCGGCAGGGGCAGATTGTCGACGCAGAAATAGCCGGCGTCCTCCAGGGTGTGCAGGGCGACCGTCTTGCCGGAACCCGACAGACCACTGACCAGCAACAGTCGCATTCAGCCCTCCGGGTCCGGGTTGGGGACCGTGGTGGCGGGGATCGCACGATGGTAGGGCGGCTCCTCGGGCTCACCGCTCATCTGCCGGCGCTGGCGCGCGCGCAGGTCGTCCCCGGCAACGTAGCCCTGCATGTGCAGCATGTGGTTGCGTACCGCCGCCTCGATCATCACGGCGATGTTGCGCCCCGGCGCGACCGGCAGGCTGATCAGCGGGATGCGCAGCCCGAGGATGTCGATCTCCCCGCGGCGGCCGTTCAGGCGGTCGTCCGGCACCGGCGAGGGCTCGTTGTGATCACGCAAGTCGATGATCAGCCGCAGGTATTTGCCGCCCTTGATCGCGGAGTCCCCGTACATCGCGCGGACGTTCAGCACGCCCAGCCCCCGGACCTCGAGCAGGTCCTGCAGCAGGGCCGGGCAGTGCCCACGCACGATATCCGGGGCGATACGGGCGAACTCCGGCGCATCGTCGGCAATCAGCCGGTGCCCGCGCGAGATCAGCTCCAGCGCCACCTCGCTCTTGCCGACGCTGGACGCCCCGCTAATCAGCACGCCGATCCCGAGGATCTCCATGAACACGCCATGGCGGACTTCGAAGTGGGCCAGCCGCTGCTGCAGGAAGTAGCGCAGCAGGGAGATAATCTCGTGGCTGCTGGTCGAGGAGCACAGGATCAGCGGCAGCTGCTCCTCGGGGACGTCCGGCATCTCCGAGAACGGACAGGTGTCCTCGGCGAAGATCACCGCGGTCGTGCCGGTGCGGGCCATCTCCAGGATCAACTGCTCGCGCTGTTCGTCGCTCAGCCGCGCGATATAGCGCGCCTCGAAATCACCGATGACCTGGATGCGGTTCGGCCGAATCAGGTTGAGGTGCCCGGCCAACGGCAGGTCGTCGCCATCACCGCCCACCAGGTTGCGGTCGGGGGCGACCTGCTCGCCGTGGACGTAGCGCAGGTCGAGGCGGTTGCCCATCGCCTGGATCAGGGATTCGACGGTGATGTCGCGCGCGATGCCGCCCTCTCCCAGTGCCTCGTTCATGCACGAGTCTCCGGCATCGCTGGCGCGGGGTGTCGTAATCGGGGAAGCGCTGCCGGGAGAGCCATGCTCAAGCGTCGCCGAAGGCCCGGGTCAGTTCACGCTCCAGGCCGTCGGCATCGCCGGCGCGGCGGAGCGCCGCAATATTGTCGGGCTGCGAGAGACCACGGGCCAGTTGCGCCAGGAGATCCAGGTGCGCACTGGTGGCCGCCTCGGGGACCAGCAGCGCGATCAGGATATCCACCGGCTCGTGATCCATGGCGTCGAAGTCGACCCCTTGGTCCAGCCGCAGGACCGCGACACGGGGGGCATCAAGCTCGGCCAGGCGCCCATGCGGGATGGCCACGCCATGCCCCAGACCAGTGGAGCCAAGCTTCTCGCGGGCAGACAGGGCCTCGAAGATGGCCCCGCTGGCCGGGCCGGCGGACTCCTCGCCGCCGACGGCCAGCAACTCGGCCAGGGTCTCGAGCGCCCGTTTCTGGCTGGAACACTCGGGCTCCAGCCGGATACGGTCGCGGGTGATCAGCTCGGCAATGGTCATTGCGTTACAGGGCCTGTTCGCGGTTGCGCTGGGCGCCCTCGGCGCGGTGATGGTCCTTGACCTTTTCCTTGTGCTTGATCAGCTGGCGATCCACCTTGTCGATCAGCCCATCGATCGCCGCATACATATCCTCGTGACTGGCTTCGGCGTGGATGTGATTGCCGCTGACCTGGAGATTGGCCTCCGCCTTGTTGTTCAGGTTCTGGTTTTTCTCGTGGGTCAGCACCACATGCACGTCGATCACTTTGTCGAAGTGGCGCTCCAGCTTGGCGAACTTTTCGTTCACGTAGTCGCGCAGGGCGTCGGTGATATCGACGTGATGGCCGGTCAGGTTGATCTGCATGGTCAGGCTCCTTTCTGCTTGGTTCCGCTGGGCATGCTCGCCATCTGCCGGCGTTCGCTGGAAGACGGTATGTGCATGGCCTCGCGGTACTTGGCCACGGTGCGTCGGGCCACATTAATGCCCCGATCCGACAGGATCTGGGCCAGTTTTGCATCACTCAGTGGCTTGTTCGGGGTCTCGCCACCAATCAATTCCCGAATCATGGCACGGATCGCGGTCGCCGAGCATTCGCCGCCGTCGGCCGTCCCGACATGACTGGAAAAGAAGTACTTGAACTCGAATACCCCACGCGGGGTGTGCATGTATTTCTGTGTGGTCACCCGCGAGATGGTCGACTCGTGCATCTCCAGGGCCTCGGCGATATCGCGCAGGATCAACGGCTGCATCGCGACCTCACCATGCTCCAGAAACCCCTGCTGGCGTTCGACGATGGCTTGGGCCACCCGCAGCAGGGTGTCGTTGCGGCTGTGCAGGCTCTTCAGGAACCAGCGCGCCTCCTGCAGCTGATCGCGCATAAACGCGCTGTCGCGGGCATCGGAGACCTGCCGCACCATGCCCGCATAGAGATCGTTGATGCGAATGCGCGGGGCAATCTCCGGATTCAGGTCCACACGCCAGCCATCGCGGTCATGGCGGACATAGACATCCGGCACGACGTATTCCGAAGTGGACTCGCTGATCTGGGCACCGGGCCGCGGGTTCAGGGTGCGGATCAAGTCCAGCGCCCGCGCCAGCTCGTCCGGGTCGCGTACCCCGGACTGGCGCTGCAGGGCCCGGTAGTCCCGCTTGGCCAGGCTCTCCATGCCGTTTTCCAGGATGGCTCGGGCCGCATCGCGTGCCGGGGCATCCGGCGCCAGATGGCGCAGCTGGATCTCCAGGCACTCGCGCAGGTCCCGCGCACCGACGCCCAGCGGGTCGCACTGCTGAATCCAGTGCAGCACCGCCTCGACCTCGTCGACCCCCACTGGTTCGTCCTCGCCCTGGCTGATCATCTCTGCCAGCGCCTCGAGGTCGCCGTCCAGATAGCCGTCCGGGCTGATCGCGTCGATCAGCGCCGCGCCGATGCGCTGGTCGCGTGGAGTCAGGTGGCTCAGATGCAGCTGCCAGAGCAGGTGATCCTGCAGCCCCTCGTCCTCGCCGTCGGAGGTATTCTCGAGCGGATCGCGATCATCCAGGCCGCGCGGGCTCGGGGCGGGCTCGTAGATGTCGTCCCAGCGGCTGTCGGTACTCAACTCCTCGGGGATCACGTCATCGCCGGCCGTGTCGGACTGCATGCGATCCCCGTCGACCCGTTCACCCCCTTCCTCCGGGCGCTCGGGCGGGGCCTCCTCGCCCTCGTCCTCCACCTGCTCGAGCATGGGGTTGCTTTCCAGCGCCTGCTGGATCTCCGCCTGCAACTCCAGCGTGGAAAGCTGCAGCAGGCGGATCGCCTGCTGCAGCTGCGGGGTCATCGTTAGCGTCTGCCCCAGCTGCAGATTGAGCCCGGGCTTCAGCATCGCGGTTTGAGGTCCATCGTGACCATTAAGATCATCTTAAAAGGACTCGTCGAGACATGCCCAAAGGAAGTACTCACAGCCGAAAGTTTTCGCCGAGATACACCCGGCGCACCTGGGGATCATCCAGCAGTTCCTGCGGGGTCCCCACGCTCAGGATGCGGCCCTCACTAAGAATATAGGCTCTGTCGCAGATTCCGAGGGTCTCGCGCACGTTGTGGTCGGAAATCAGCACGCCGATCCCGCGCTGGGCCAGATGCCCAATCACCGCCTGGATATCGCCCACGGAAATCGGGTCCACGCCGGCGAACGGCTCGTCCAGGCAGATAAAGCGCGGGTCACCGGCCAGTGCCCGCGCGATCTCGGCACGGCGGCGCTCGCCCCCGGACAGGGCAATCCCCGGGCTGTGGCGCACCGTCTCCAGCTGAAATTCCTCGATCAGGGCATCGCCGATGCGGCGACGTTCGTGGCGATCAAGCTCCGGCCGCAGCTCCAGCACCGCCTGCAGATTGTCCCACACGCTCAGCCGCCGGAAGATCGAGGCCTCCTGCGGCAGGTAGCCCAGCCCGGCCCGGGCCCGTGAATGGATCGGGGCCCGGGTGATGTCCCGGTCACCCAGCGTGATACGGCCGCGATTGGGCCGGATCAGGCCGACCAGGCTGTAGAAACAGGTGGTCTTGCCTGCGCCGTTCGGGCCCAGCAGGCCCACGACCTCCCCTGGTGCCAGATCAACGTCGACACGATCCAGCACCGTACGCTTGCCATAGCGCTTGGTCAGCTCGCGTCCGGTCAGATAGCCGGCCATCGGCGGGGGGTCGCCACCGGCCACTGCGGGCGCGCTGGTGTCGAGCTCGGTCATTCGTCGTCTTCGCGGGGCTGAATCGTGATGCGTACACGCTCGTCATCGGTCTCGCCACGCTCGGCCTCGATCACGTCCGTCTCCAGGTCGTAGACGATGCGCTTGCCGCGCGCCTCCTCGGCGGCCGTGACCACATGCGCCTGGTCGGTCAGGATCACCCGGTCCTCGTTCAGCAGGTAATCGATGCGCAGCGCGGTGGCGATGCGCATCTCGCCTGTTTCCGGGTCCGGGGATTCCAGCCGCGCGGGCTCGCCGTGGGCCTCCATCTCGTAGGGGCGCCGGTCACGACTGCGCACATAGACCTTGTCCGCCTCCAGCGTCATGTCCCCGCGGATCACCACCACATCGCCGGTATAGGTACCCAGGCCCCGGCGCTCGTCCATCTCCGCGTGATCCGCGGTAATCTCCACCGGCAGGGACTGTTGCTGGGCGATAACCGGCACGGCCAGCAACAGCAAGACACTGCTCATCAGCACGGGCCACCCGGCCCGGGCGAGCGACGACCCACCACGTTCAGTCATTAGCGGCTTCCTCCTCGCCCGACTCGCTGTAGAGCGTGTACACGTCATGGAACAGCTCTATGGTATCCCCTCGCGAGTCCACGCGCAGACCCGTACCCCGCTGAAAAAGACCGGGTTGATCAAGCGTCGAGAGCGAATCGGAGGTGGCAATCATGGTATCGGTCGCCACCGTCACATCGGAGGACTCGATGACCGTGCGCACGCGCTCGTCACGCTCGGGCTGCACCCCCCGCGTGGGGCCGATCAGGTCCAGGATCTCGTCCATAGGCCGGTGCAGCGCCTCTGGCGCGGTCCAGTGCCATTCGATGCCGCCAGCGTCAAAGATATCCAGATCGGGATTGTCAATCAGTTGCGGCCCGTCGCGACCAAACTCGCGCAACCGCGTCCCGCGCAAGCGGTGGCTCAGCTCGCCGTCCTCGCCGGTCGCGTGCAGTGTGAAGCCCTCGATCTCCAGCGTCACCTCGCCCTCGGGTTCATGCTCGCTGGCGCCAGCGCCGGCCACCAGCGCCGCCATCGGCACCAGGATCAGCGCCGCCATCGGCACCAGGATCAGCGCCGCCAGTCCGGCCACCCACTTCATCCGTCGATGTACTCCGCGAACAGGGCCTCCAGCCGCCCCTGGGCCGCCAGCAGGCCCTCGCAGACCTCGCGTACCGCGCCGCGCCCGCCGGGGGCCTGCGTGACCCAGTGGGCATGCTGCAATACCAGCGGGTGGGAATCCGCCACGGCGATGCCCAGCCCCACACGGCGCATCGCCGGCAGATCGACGATGTCGTCGCCCACGAAGGCGGCCTCGTCGGGCGCATGCCCGGTCTGCTCCAGCAACTCGTGCAGTGCGGCGCCCTTGTCGCGCCGCCCCTGCACCAGATGCTGCACGCCCAGATCCCGCATGCGGTGCTCGACCACGCCGGAGGTGCGCCCGGTCAGGATCGCGACCTCCAGCCCCCCGTCCAGTGCCAGGCGGATGCCGTGCCCGTCGCGCGAATGAAAGGCCTTGTATTGCTCACCGGCATCCCCCATGAACAGGCTGCCATCGGTCAGCACCCCATCGACATCCAGGATCAGCAGACGCACTGCCGCCTGGCGGCTGTGCAGGGGCTCGTCGTAACGGTCCATCAAACCACCCCCGCGCGCAGCAGGTCGTGCATGTTCAGCACCCCGACCAGCCGCTGGTCGTCATCGACCACCGGAAGGGCATTGATCCGCTTGCTCTCCATTGTCTCCAGCGCCTCGACGGCCAGCCACTGGGGACGGGCCGCATGTCCGCCTTGCGTCATCACCTGGCCGATGGTCAGCGCCTCCAGGCTTTCACCACGGTCCAGGGTGCGCCGGAGGTCGCCATCGGTAAACACACCAAGCAGGTGCGCATCGGGATCGGCGACGATCACCAGCCCCAGCCCCTTGCGCGTAATCTCGAACAGGGCGTCCTTCAGCGGGGCCTCCGGACCCACGCGCGGGATCGCATCATTGGTGTGCATGATGTCCGCGACATGAACCAGCAGCCGCCGCCCCAGCCGGCCACCGGGATGCGAACGAGCAAAATCGTCGGCGGTAAACCCGCGCGCATCCAGCACCGCGATCGCCAGGGCATCACTCATGGCCAGCGCGGCCGTGGTGCTGGAGGTCGGGGCCAGGCCCAGCGGGCAGGCTTCGCGTTCGACCGAGACATCCAGATGCACGGTCGCATCCTGTCCCAGGCGCGAGCCGGGGTTACCGGTCAGCGCGATCAGCGGCACGTCCAGCCGCCGGATCAGCGGCAGGATGGTCAGCAGTTCGTCGGTCTCGCCGGAGTTGGACAGGGCAATTACCACGTCATCGCGAGTGATCATGCCGAGGTCGCCGTGGCTGGCCTCGCCGGGGTGGACGAAAAACGCCGGGGTGCCGGTAGAGGCGAGCGTGGCGGCCAGTTTGGAGCCGATGTGACCGGACTTGCCCATACCGGTCACCACGACACGTCCCCGGCATTCAAGGATGTGACGGCAGGCCTCGAGGAAGGCCTCGTCCACGCGTTCGGTCAACCGGCGCACGGCGTCCGCCTCGTTGTTCAGGACCGCCAGGGCCAGGTTGCGGGTGGTTTCGGGATTGAAATTCATGCAGTCGCCGTGATTCCGAGATAGACAAGGTAGCCCGCGAACACCGCGAGCAGAAGCGCTCCCTGCCAGCGCCGCAGCTCGGCGCCACGCGCCAGGGCAAAAACGAACAGCGCGGCGGTCATGCCCAGCATGACCGGATAGTCGCGTAGCAACACCTCGCGTTCGATCGCCAGCGGCGCGATCAGCGCGGGAACCGCCAGCACGGCCAGCAGGTTGAACAGATTGGAACCGATCACGTTGCCGATCGCCAGTCCCGCCTCGCGGCGAAAGGCTGCGACCACTGAAGTCGCCAGTTCCGGCAGACTGGTCCCGATCGCCACGATGGTCAGGCCGATCACCAGATCACTGATACCCAGCTGCTCCGCGATCCCGACCGCACCCCAGACCACCAGCTGGCTGCTGGCGATCAGCAGCACCAGACCAAGACCCAGCCAAGCGAGGGCGTGACCGGCAGAAGTGACCGCCGGGATGGCTTCAACCATGCCACGCACCTCTTCAGGCGCCTCGGCCGGGTCCAGTGCCTGCGCGCGCCGTGCAATGTGAATCACCCAGGCGGTCACTAGTAGCAACCCCGCTATCAGGATCCCGCCTTCCAGGCGGCCCAACTCGCCGTCGAGCAGCAGAAACAGGACCGCGAGCGTCACCCCCATCAGGATCGGCAGCTCGCGGCGCACCAGCCCACGCCCGATCGCAAGCGGCGCCACCAGCGCCGCTGCCGCCAGCACCAGTCCGATGTTCGCGATATTCGAACCGATCGCGTTACCCACCGCGAGGCCCGGGTTGCCCTGCAGGCTCGCCAGGATGGAGACGACGACCTCCGGGGCCGAGGTCCCGAAGGCCACGATCGTCAGCCCGACCAGCAGGGCACTCACCCCCACGCTGCGCGCGAATGCCGAGGCACCAAACACGAAGCGGTCGGCACTCCAGGTCAGCAGGATCAGACCGCCGATCACGGCGATGACGGGGAGCACCATGAGTGTTTCCCTAGCGAATGCCGGAAGTGGATTGAGCCGGATGTCTCACTCGCGGATTGTAACCGATTGCCGGTGGCGGCCCGCGCCCCGGATCAGCCGCCCGGGACCACCTGCCCGGCAAGGGCAAACCACAATGGCAGCGTCAGCAACGACAACGCGGTTGTCAGGGTCACCGCCGCCGCGTACAGCCCCGTATCCAGCCGGAAGCGATCGCAGAACACGAGCCCCAGGACCATCGCCGGCATGGCGGCCTCGAGCACCGAGCCCACCCCGGGCACGCCCTCCAGGCCCGTCCACAGCACCAGGGTCAGCGCAAAGGCGGGGGCGAGCACGAGCTGGATCACCGTCACCATCACCAGGGGGCGGGCATCCCGCCCGCGAAAGCGGTTGAACACCAGCGCAAGCCCCAGCGAGAACAGCATCAGCGGGGCCACCGAATTAGAGAGGAAGCCCAGAAAGGCGTCCAGCCAGTCGATCAGCGGTACCCCGGCCAGGTTCAGCCCAACCCCGACCAGTGCCGCCCAGATGGAGGGAACCGCTACCAGCCCCCTTAGCGGACTGGCGCCCCCGTACATACGTACGGCCTCGGGGTCGCCATAGCGCCGAGCCAGCAGCACCCCCAGGGTCAGCACCAGCGGCAGACAGGCGAACAGATCGTACTGGATGGCTACCGCGCGCCCGGGTTCGCCGAACAGGCTGTCGAGAACGGGGAGGCCGAGATAGGTGGCATTGGGCCAGGCCGCCGCCAGCAACATGGCGCCGATGGCCGCACGCTCGGCCATGCAGACTCGACAGGCGAGCAGCGTTGCGCCAACCATCGCAAGGACCGTAAGGCCCGCGACGAAGGCAATGCGCAGCGAGTCGAGCCCCAGGGGAGCGGTCCACAGCACCTGCAAAACGAGTGCGGGCAGCAGCAGATAGTAGACCAGGGTGGTGAGCACCCGGCGGGCGGTGTCGGCGTCCAGCCCGCCGGGGCGCAGCAGGCGCCAGACGACGCCCGCAACGATGAGCGCCCCCATCTGGGTCATGACCGTCAGCATGGGGGCGCTCGTTTAGGGCGACAGGTTTCGCGTCAGAAGGTCATCAGGCCTGACCGGCCTGCTGCTCCTGCTGCTGGCGTTCGATGTCGGCGCGCACCTGGTCCATATCCAGCTCGCGCACCTTGCCCAGCACCTCGTCCAGCTGCCCGGCGGACAGCACGCCCGGCTGGGAGAAGACGATGATCTGCTCGCGGAAGATCATCAGCGTCGGGATGGAACGGATCTGGAACGCCCCGGCGATCCCCTGCTCCTCGTCGGTATTCACCTTGGCAAAGACCACATCGGAATGCTGCTCGGAGGCCGCCTCGAAGGTCGGGGCGAACTGCTGGCACGGGCCGCACCAGGGGGCCCAGAAGTCCAGAATGACGATGTTGTTGCCGGTGATCGTGGATTCGAACGTATCCTGCGTGAGTTCCTGAACGGCCATGATGGCGAGCTCCAGTCAAAGTGTGTACCGAAACCTTAACAGCCCCGCCGCAGGGTTTCAGGATTTCGATGCCGCGAGCATGGCCGCTCGCAGGCGCTCCAGGCGCTCGATCGGGTCATCCGCCTCCAGCAGCTGCTGCTTGACCTCGAGATCGATCGGTAGCAACTCCGTCAGCCTCCCGACCACCCAGGAGGAATCGTCGAACCGCCGCTCCAGGTGCGACCAGGGCGTGCCGAGCTGGTCCAGCAGCCGCTCGAGCAGATCCGCCAGCGATGCATAATCCACCGGCAGGCTGACATCGGGGCGCTCCTGCAACGGCTCGACCTCCGCCAGCCAGAGCCCGTCCTCGGCCCGACGCGGATTGTGCAACTGGTGGCGGCGCTCGCCCTTGACCAGGATCCCGAGCAGGCCGTCCGGCCGCTGGTCCCAGTCGACGATCGCGACCTCGGTCCCGACCGGGTGGAAGCCGACCGAAGGGTCTGTCTCGGCGTCCGGGCGGGGCGCCCCGGACTCGGTATCGGGTTCGATGGCGACGATCACGAAGCGACCATCCTCGCGCAGGCAGCGGCGCACCATGTCGAGGTAGCGCGTCTCGAAGATCCGCAGCGGCAGCAGCCCCTCCGGGAACAGCACGGTATTCAGCGGGAACAGTGGCAGGGTCGTCATGCCGGGTCCTCCGGCGGCAACGACGCCTCGCCCCAGCGGGGGCCCAGGGCATGCTCGATGTCCAGATGGTCCAGCACTCGCGCTACCATGAAATCAACCAGATCGTCGATGGATTGCGGCCGATGATAAAAGGCCGGGTTGGCCGGCATGACCACCGCACCCATGCGCGCCAGGCGCAGCATGTTCTCCAGGTGGATCTCGGAGAACGGCGTCTCGCGCACCACCAGCACCAGCCTGCGCCGTTCCTTGAGCACCACATCCGCCGCGCGTTCGATCAACCCGCGCGAGGCCCCGGTCGCGATGGCCGATACGGTCGCGGTAGTGCAGGGGCAGACCACCATCGCCTCGGGCACAGCCGAGCCGCTGGCCACCGGTGCGGTCCACTGCTCCGGCCCATAGCAGCGGATCTGTCCATCGGCGGCCCCGTGGCGCGCGGCGAAAAAGCGCGCAATGTCGGCCGGCCGCCCGGGCACGTCGAGATCGGTCTCCAGCCCCAGCACCACCTGTGCCGGTTTCGACAGCATCAGATGTACCTGCACCCCCGCCTGCACCAGGCACTCCAGCAGGCGCAGCCCGTAGGGCGCGCCGGAGGCACCGGTCAGGGCCAGGGCGATCGAGCGCGGCTTTCCACTCATGCGGGGGTCCCCGAGGATTCACGGCGCTGCAGCCCGGCGATCAGGCGCTGATGCAGGCCATCGAAACCACCATTGCTCATGATGACCAGCGTATCGCCAGGGCGTGCCGTGGCAAGAATCCCCTGCAACAGGGATTCGATATCACGCGCCACGGCCAGCTGTCCGCCGAGCTGTCTCTCCAGGTCGTCGGTGGACCAATCGATATCCGGGGCATGATAGAGGTGCGCCGCGTCCGCGCGCTCCAGGGCCGCCCCCAGGGCCTCGGCATGGATCCCCATGCGCATGGTATTGGAGCGCGGCTCCAGTACGGCAATCAGCCGTCCACCGGGCACGACCCGGCCCCGCAGGCCTTCCAGGGTCAAACGAATCGCGGTCGGGTGATGGGCGAAGTCGTCGATCACGCGGATCCCGTCGATCTCGGCGCGCAGCTCCTGACGCCGGCGCACACCGCGGAAGGCCGGCAGGGCCGCGATCCCCGCGGCCAGCGGTACCCCGGCATGGCGGGCCGCCCCGAGCGCGGCCAGGGCATTGGACAGGTTGTGCTGCCCCGTCATCTCCCAGGCCACCCGGCCCTGGACGACCCCGTTGACCAACACCTCGAACTCCGAGGCATCTTCATTCAGAGGCCGTGCCGCCAGGGCCACCGTATCCCCGGTGTCCGGGTCGGTCGTGATGCGCTCCACCGGCGTCCAGCAGCCCATCTCCAGCACGCGCTCCAGCGCGGCATCGCACGCGGGCAGCAGGATCAGGCCCTGCCCGGGGATGGTTCGGACCAGGTGATGGAACTGACGCTCGATCGCGGCCAGGTCCGGATAGATGTCCGCGTGATCGAACTCGAGATTGTTCAGCACCAGGGTGCGCGGTCGGTAGTGGACGAATTTGGCTCGCTTGTCGAAGAAGGCAGAGTCGTATTCGTCCGCCTCGATCACGAAGAAGGGGGCCTCGCCCATCCGCGCGCTGACACCAAAGTTGCCGGGCACGCCCCCGATCAGGAATCCCGGGCTCAGCCCGGCATGATCCAGGATCCAGGCCAGCAGGCTCGCGGTGGTGGTCTTGCCGTGGGTACCAGCCACCGCCAGCACCCAGCGGTCATGCAGCACATGCTCGGCCAGCCACTGCGGACCGGAGGTGTAGGACAGCCCGCGATCCAGCAGGGCCTCGATGACCGGCATGCCGCGGGTCATCACGTTGCCGACCACGACCGGTCCTTGCTCCGGCAGGGTCGCCGGGTCATGCCCCTCGTGATAGGGGATACCGGCCTGCTCCAGCTGCTCGCTCATCGGCGGGTACAGCTTCTGGTCGGAACCGGTGACCTCATAGCCGCGCGCCCGGGCGAGCTGGGCCAGCCCGCCCATGAAGGTCCCGCCGATCCCGAGGATGTGCAGATGACCCGCACGCATTAGAGGGCCCCCAGGGCCACTTGGGTGATTACACTGGAGACCACCACATAGCCCAGTGCGATCAGCATGCCGACGAAACGGCTGCCCAGTTCCAGGGCCTGCTGCAGGATGTGCCCGAAGACCAGCAGCAACCAGCCCACCAGTGTCAGTAGCGCCAGCAGGGCCCCGGTGGAGACCTCCTCCGGGTCGGTCGGGGCATCAATCAGCATCAACAGGGCCATCAGCAGGCCCAGCAAGGCCCCGGTGCCGGCCATCGCGGTAAAGGTTTGCAGCCAGCGGTCGGGAACACCCCCCATGCGCAGTACCACGACAATGAACAGGTAGAGCACGACGAGATCGAGCACATTCAGGACCAGGGCCTGACCCGTGCCGTACATCGGGATCCCGACCGCCATACCCGTGACCAGGGCAACCCCGAGCCAGAAGATCAGCGTAGCGTTATCGGGGGGCAGGTCCTGCGGGCCACTGCGCAGGCGCAGGATGTCCAGCATCGTCCAGAGGCTGTTCAATCCATGCCCTCCTCGGCTTCCATCGCCTCCAGGGCCTCGAGTTCGTCAAGCTCGTCCAGCATCTCGGTTGCGCGCTCGTCCGACGCCCCTCGCACCAGAAAGTCGCGGCGCTGCAAATAGGCCTCGCGCATGGCGATGTAACGATCATCGGAGATCTGCGCCAGCATGCGCTCGGTCGGGATCAGTCCGGCGCGCATATCGACCACGTCCAGCGCGATCAGGCCCAACCACCAGCCGGTGTGATCGGTGCGCAGGTTTGTGTGGTAGAGGGGACTGGTGTAGCCATCCACCAGACGCGCCGGGGCATCCCGCGCGGTACTGGGGCCGAGCAGCGGCAGCTGCAGGTACGGGCCGCGCGCCACGCCCCAGGTCCCCAGCGTCTGGCCGAAGTCCTCGTTGTTCTTGTCAAGGCCCATGGGCGTCGCGACATCAATCAGGCCGAGCAGGCCGAAGGTCGTGTTGAACATGATGCGCCCGGTATCCGAGGCAGCGTTGTCCAGATTGCCCTGCAACAGGTTGTTGAACAGGACCGTGAAATCATTGAGGTTGGAGAAGAAATTGCCCACCCCGGTCTGGACTGGCTGCGGCAGCCGCCGGTACTGGACCGCGGCCGGGCGCAGCAGGGCCTGGTCGAAGTCGTCGTTGATCTCGAACACCACCCGGTTATACGACTCCCAGGGGTCGTCCGGATGACGATCTTCGCTGGGCACGGTCGCACAGCCGGAAAGCGCCAGCACCATCAGGGCCGCCAACCCCACGCGTAAACGGGAAACAACCGACATACGATTCCTTTTTCGCTGCGCCCGACGCTGGGCGTCAGGAACCGGTAATGGGGTGAATATCCGCCTTGCGGGCCACACCAACCTGGCCCCGCCCCTCGCTCTTGGCGGTGTAACAGGCGCGATCAGCAGCCACAAAGGCCGCGTCCACACTCGGCAGCGTCTCGCCCAGTTGCACCACACCCACCGAGGCCCCAATGGTGACGTCCCGCGCCTCGACCTGCAACGGCCGGTCGCCCAGGGCACTGCAGATGCGTTGGCCCAGGACCCGGGCCTGCTCGGCATCGGTCTCGTACGCGATCACCGCGAACTCGTCGCCCCCGATCCGGGACACGGCGTCACGCGATCGCGTCAGCTGCCGCAGGATCGTCGCCACGCGGCGCAGAAGCTCGTCGCCCACCCGATGGCCATGGCGATCGTTCACGGCCTTGAAGTAGTCCAGGTCCACCAGCAGCAGGCTCGCTACCGACGAGTATTCACGGGCATTGTCCATCGCGCGCTGCATCTCGCGCTCGAATGCGCGCCGGTTCAACAAACCGGTGAGCGGATCGTGACTCGCTTCATGCACCAGCCGATCCACCAGCTCGCGCTCCTCGGAGATATCGGCCAGCACCAGCAGGGTGCGCACCGAACTGCCCGCCACCGGGTCCAGCGCCGTGCGGTCGATACGCACGATCCGCTCCTGGCCGCTCGGGGTCACCAGCCGGGCCTCGGTATGCTCCCCCAGATTTGCGGCGAGTGGCTCGGATCGCTCTGCACCCAGCGGCCGATCCGTCCCCATCTCGCGCAGGTCCAGGACCTGCTCCAGGGTGCAACCCAGTGCCTGCAGGCGGACCAGCCCCGCCATCTGCTCGGCCGCAGGGTTCATGTAGACGATCCCGCCACGGGCGTCCAGCGTGATCACCGCGTTCGGGATCGCACACATCGCCCGGCGCAAGTTGTGCCCGGCGACGCGCATGCGGGCATGCACTCGCAGCACATACAGGAGAATCGCCGCGATGCCTGCCGCCAGGACAGCGAGCAGCACCGCCAGGTTGTCGCGCGCCCATCGCAGCACGGCGAACGGCTCGGGGGCGTAAAGCCCCACGCCCAGGTCGTACATCAGGCCCTGCACATCCTCGTAGGAACGCGGCGCGGACCAGCCCGCAATCCCGGCCGCCTGGCTCACCGGGTGCTCGGCATCCAGCGCCAAAATGGCGCGCAGCACGGCCTGCGCGATCTCGGCATCGAGATCGCCGCGCATTGCCAGCGGCCACTCCGGGTACAGGCGGGTGGAGGTTCGGTAGGGGAAGCGGGGCACGGCCCGCTCGCCGATCAGGCGCACTTGTTCGACCCGTGGGTCGCCCTGCTCACGCAGATCTTCGAGGATCCCGGTGCGAAAGGTCGCGGCATCCACCTCGCCCGCCAACAACAGATCCAGTCCCCGGGAGACCGGGAAGCCCGTGAATACCACGCGATCCAGATCGTCCTCGACATCCAGCCCGGCCGCCTGCAGTTCGCGCCAGGCCATCCACCAACCGCCGAAGGCGTCGGGGTGGACCGCGGAGATCCGCTGCCCGACCAGGTCACCGAGCTCGACCAGGTCCACACGGCCCTCGCGCGCGACGATCACGGCGCCAAAGCGGTCTTCCTCGCGTCCAACTTCGGCCGGGAGCATGGTCGCGATACGGGAGATACCATGACGCTGCTCCAGCATCACATAGGAGCCGGGGTTGGTCAGCACCAGATCGAAGCGGTCCTCGGCCGCCCCTGCTTGCAGGGCATCGTTGTCGACCGGCAACAGGCGGACCTGAATGCCCTCCAGCGTCTGCTCCAGGTACTCGGCGAAAGGCGTCCACTGCTCGCGCGCGGCATCCTCGCCCCGGTGCGCGAGCACCGCGAAGATCAACTCGCGCTCGGCCGCCTCGGCCTTCGCACCCGCAGGCGTTGCCAGCAGCGCGCCAAAGAACAGCCCCCACAGCAGAACGACACCCCCGAGACCGCCCCTGCCGAACCAGGACAGGCAGCCTGGCGATCGCCGGAAGTACGCACGCGGGCTCATCTCATATGGGCTTCCGATTGCGGCTGGCGGCGATGCGCAGACGCAGTGCGTTCAGGCGAATGAAGCCCTCGGCATCCTTCTGGTCGTAGGCGCCGGCATCGTCTTCGAAGGTGGCGATCGCGTTGTCGAACAGGGTGTCCTCGGAGCGGCGGCCGGCGACGATCACGTTGCCCTTGTACAGGCGCAGGCGCACCTCGCCGTTGACCACGCCCTGGGTGTCATCGATCGCGGCCTGCAGCATGCGCCGCTCCGGGCTCCACCAGTAGCCGTTGTAGATCAGGCTGGCGTAGCGCGGCATCAGCTCGTCCTTTAGGTGCGCGGCCTCGCGGTCCAGGGTGATCGACTCCAGCGCGCGGCGCGCCTTGAGCAGGATGGTGCCGCCCGGGGTCTCGTAGCAGCCGCGCGACTTCATGCCGACATAGCGGTTCTCGACGATATCCAGACGGCCGACACCGTGGGCCCCGCCACGCTCGTTCAGCTTGGCGAGCAGTTCCGCGGCGCTCAGGCGCTGGCCGTTGATCGAGACCGGATCGCCCTTCTCGAAACCGATGGTCAGCGTCTCGGATTCATCCGGTGCGGCCTCCGGGGAGACCGACCAGCGCCACATGTCCTCCTCGGCCTCGGTCCACGGGTCTTCCAGCGGGCCGCCCTCGTAGGAGATGTGCAGCAGGTTGGCATCCATCGAGTACGGCGACTTGGTGCCCTGCTTCTTGTAGTCCACCGGGATATTGTGCTGTTCGGCGTAGGCCATCAGGCGCTCGCGCGAGTTCAGGTCCCATTCGCGCCAGGGGGCGATCACCCGGATCCCCGGCTTGAGCGCGTAGGCGCCCAGCTCGAAGCGCACCTGGTCGTTGCCCTTTCCGGTCGCGCCATGGGCGATGGCGTCGGCCCCGGTTTCCTCGGCGATCTCCACCATGCGGCGCGCGATCAGCGGCCGCGCAATCGATGTGCCCAGCAGGTATTCGCCCTCGTAGATGGTGTTCGCGCGGAACATCGGGAACACGTAGTCGCGCACGAAGGTCTCGCGCAGATCCTCGATGTAGATCTGCTTGACCCCCAGGGCCTCGGCCTTGGCTCGGGCCGGCTCGACCTCCTCGCCCTGGCCCAGGTCGGCGGTGAAGGTGATCACCTCGCAGCCGTACTGATCCTCCAGCCACTTGAGGATCACGGAGGTATCCAGGCCACCGGAATAGGCCAGCACGACGCGGGAAATCTTCGAACTCATGGGAATACCAATCCTTCTTTCTTCGTAAGAGTTATAGCCAATTCTGTGACGGGCTTCACTACCAGCCCGCAGAGGGCGGGGCATCCGGGGCCGACTCCGGCACTGCCAGCGGTTCGGCCGGGGCCGGCGCGCGGCTTGGGCGCGAGGCGCCGGAGGATGGCTCCGCCGCGGCGTCCACACCCCCCATCCACCAGATATCCACGCGGCGCGAACCCTCGCGCTCGCCATCGGCCTCCGGATCGACACCACCGGCCTCGACCGTCAATCCATCGCCCGGGACCCCGGACTCGATCAGGGCCGCGCGGACCGCCTCCGCGCGCTGACGGCTCAGGCGTTCGTTCAGCTCGCGCGGGCCCTCGGCATCGGTCAGCCCGACCAGGCGCACCCGTGGGCGTTCCACCGTGCGCAGGGTCTCGGCCGCACGGGCCACCGTCTCGCGGCCCCTGGAATCCAGATCGCGTCCACCGGTCGCAAAATACACCGACCAGCGATCCAGGGCCCCGACATCGGGCCCTTCGGCCCCGGTGTAGCAGGCCTCGAAGCCCGCGGCGCGCTGGGCGAACCGAATGCCGCGAAAATGCACCGCATCCTCGGCGCCGGGGAAGTCGATGCGCACGTCATGGCCCACCAGCAGGCGGGCCTTGAGCGCCTGAACCTGTGCGTCCGGAACCCGGAAGCGATCCGGCCTTTCGGCGCGCATTTCGAGATCCAGGGGCGACTTCGGACTCGCCCCCAGCCACTCCGGGGCACCGGTGCGCAGTCGCGCGGTAGCGCCTTCAGGCATCGCATAGGGGGCTCGCCAGAAGGCGCGAATAGCCAGTCCTGGCTGTGTCTCGAAACGCAGCGTACCGCCATGGCGCACGCCCTGCTCGATACGGCAGGCATCGTCCAGCTCGATCACCTGCCAGTCACTGCGCTCGAGCGATTCGCGGTGCGGCACGACCCCCGCCTGAGCAATCCCGTGCGCCAGCCACACCCCCCCGGCGAGCAGGAGAGAAAGTTGGCGAAGCACGGACACGAACGCCCCGTGCTAACGCTTTTTGGGCGGCAGGATATCGGTGATCGAGCCGTGCGCGACTTCGGCAGCAAACGCCACGGTCTCGCTGAGGGTCGGGTGCGGGTGCACGGTCAGACCGATGTCTTCCATCTCGGCGCCCATCTCCAGCGCCAGCATGGCCTCGCCGATCAGGTCGCCGGCGGACGGGCCCACGATGCCGGCCCCGATCACGCGCCCATCGGCATCGAACAGCAGCTTGGTCATGCCGTCCTCGGCGCCCAGCGCGATCGCGCGGCCGGAGGCGGCCCAGGGGAACACACCCTTGGTGTACTCGATGCCGTCGGCCTTGGCCTGCTCCTCGGTCACGCCCATCCAGGCGACTTCCGGGTGGGTGTAGGCCACCGACGGGATCGCGCGGGCGTCGAAGTGCACCTTGTGCCCGGCGATCACCTCGGCCGCCACCTTGCCCTCGTGGGTCGCCTTGTGCGCCAGCATCGGCTGGCCGACCACGTCACCGATGGCGAAGATGTGCTCGACGTTGGTGCGCTGCTGGCTGTCGACCTCGATGAAGCCGCGCTCGCTCACCTGCACGCCGGCCGCCTCGGCCTTGATCTTCGCCCCGTTCGGGCTGCGCCCCACGGCGACCAGCACGCGGTCGAAAGTATCCTCTTCCGGCAGGCCCTTGGCCTCGCCCTCGAACTGGCAGACGATCCCGGTCTTGGTGGCCTTGGCGCCGGATACCTTGCTTTTGAGGAAGATGTTCTCGAAGCGCTTCTTCGCGCGCTTCTCGAACGGGCGCACGATGTCGCGGTCCGCGCCCGGCATCAGGGTGTCGGACAGCTCCACCACCGTGACCTTCGAGCCCAGCGCCTCGTACACGCAGGCCATCTCCAGGCCGATGATGCCGCCGCCGACCACCAGCATGCGCTCCGGAATCTCGGCCAGGTCCAGGGCATCGGTGGAGTCCATCACCCGTTCGTCGTCCCAGGGGAAGCCGGGCAGCTTGATCGCCTGCGAACCGACCGCAATGATCGCGTGCTCGAAGCCGATCACCTCACGACCGTCATCGCCCTCGACCGCGATGCTGTTGGCACCGGTGAACTCGCCCGTGCCCTGTACCACGCGGACCTTGCGCTGCTTGCACAGCTGCTTCAGGCCGCCGGTCAGCTTCTTGACCGCGTTGCCCTTGTAGCCGCGCAGCCCGTCCAGGTCGATCTCCGGCTCGCCGAACTTGATGCCCAGCGCGGCGAAACGCTCGGCCTCGTGCAGCACCTCGCCGGCATGCAGCAGTGCCTTGGATGGGATACAGCCAACGTTCAGGCAGACCCCACCGATCTGCGGGTAGCGCTCGACCATCACCACGTCCAGCCCAAGGTCCGCCGCGCGAAAGGCGGCGGTGTAACCGCCGGGGCCGGAGCCCAACACCAGCACCTGGCACTGGCTGTCGGTGTTCGGGTCGGCGGCCGCCTTGGGTGCGGCCTTCTGCGACGCACTCCCGGCCGTGGATTCGGCTTTGTCGGACTCGGTCTTGTCGCCACCGGCTGCGGGGGCGTCATCGCTGCCCGCGGCCGCACCGCTGGCTTCAAGATCCAGGAGTTTGCTGCCCTGGGAGACCTTGTCGCCGACCTTCACATGCAGCTTCTTCACCGTGCCGGCCTCGGGGGCAGGCACGTCGATGGTCGCCTTGTCGGACTCCAGCGTAATCAGCGGGTCTTCCGGCGCGATCTCGCTGCCCGGCTGTACCAGGACCTCGATGATCTCGACGTCCTTGAAATCCCCGATATCCGGGACCTCGATGGTCTTCGTCTGGCTCATCCAGTCACTCCGGTTGCGATTACAAAAGCATGCGGCGCATGTCGGACAGCAATGCGCTCAGCGTGGTGGCGAAGCGGGCGCCCAGGGCACCGTCAATCACCCGGTGATCGTACGACAGCGCCAGCGGCAGGATCAGGCGCGGCTCGAACTCCTGGCCATTCCAGACCGGCTTCATGCTGGAGCGCGACACGCCGAGGATCGCGACCTCGGGGGCGTTCACGATCGGGGTGAACTGGGTGCCACCGATCCCGCCGAGGCTGGAGATGGTCAGGCAGCCGCCCTGCATGTCCGCGGGCTTGAGCTTCTTGTCGCGGGCGCGCTGGGACAGGTCCATCAGCTCGGAGGCGATGTCCACCAGGCTCTTGCGGTCGACGTCGCGCACCACCGGGACGACCAGACCGTCCGGCGTATCCACGGCGATGCCGAGGTTGTAGTACTGCTTGATGATCAGGTTCTCGCCGGTGGCATCCAGCGAGGCGTTGAAGCGCGGATACTGCTTGAGCGCGGAGACCACGGCCTTCATCAGGAACGGCAGGAAGGTGACCTTCACGCCCTTCTTTTCGTACTCGGCCTTCAGCGACTTGCGGAAATCCTCGAGTTCGGTGATGTCAGCCTCGTCGAACTGCGTCACGTGCGGGACAGTGACCCAGTTGCGGTGCAGGTTCTTGCCGGTGAGCTTGTTAATCTTCGACAACGGCTGGGTCTCGACCGGGCCGAACTCGGAGAAGTCGATCTCCGGCATCGGCTCCACGCCCAGGCCACCGCCGGCGCCCTGGCTCAACGCACGCTTGACGAAGCCCTGCACGTCCTCGCGCAGGATGCGCCCCTTGCGTCCGGAACCCTCGACCTTGGCCAGGTCCACGCCCAGCTCGCGCGCGAACTTGCGCACCACCGGCGAGGCATGCGCCTTGCGGAAGGCCGACTCGTCACGGATGTGCTCGGTGGGCGACGGCCGCGGGTCGGCCCGGTCGGCGGCTTTCGGCGCCTCGGACGGTTTCTGCTCCTCGGCCTCGGGGGCCGGTTCGGCCGGCGCTTCCTCCTTCGGCGCTTCCTCCTTGCCGGAGGCCTCCTCGGCGGCGCCCTCGTCGGAGGGCTCCAGTTCCAGGATCGGGTCGCCCTCGTTAACGCGGTCGCCAGCCTTCACCTTCAGCGCCTTCACCGTGCCGCCCTGCGGGGCGGGGATCTCGATGGAGGCCTTGTCGGATTCCAGCGTGATCAGCGGGTCCTCGGGGGAAACGGTGTCCCCCGGGCTGACGATGACCTCGATGATCTCGACGTCCTTGAAGTCGCCGATATCCGGGACGTGCACAGTAGTCGTGTTGCTCATGTCTGCTCCTGCCTCGGGTCCGGCGGCCTCAGGCCTGCAAGGGGTTGGGCCGTTCAACGTCGATCTTGTACTTCTTGATCGCGTCGGACACGGTCTTGACCTCGACGGTCCCGTTATCAGCCAGGGCCTTCAGCGCCGTGACCGCGATGTGGTAGCGATCCACCTCGAAGTGCCGGCGCAGCGCGGCGCGGGTATCCGAGCGACCGAAGCCGTCAGTCCCCAGCACGCGGTACTCGGCTGGCACGAAGGCTCGGATCTGATCGGCATAGGCCTGCACGTAGTCGGTCGCGGCGATCACCGGATCCTCCGAGCCACCCAGGCACTCCTCCACCCAGGATGTGCGCGGCTCGGCCTCCGGATGCAGGCGCGCATGGCGCTCGGCATCGCGGCCGTCGCGGGCCAGTTCGTTGAAGCTGGTCGCGCTCCAGACCTCGGCGGCCACGCCGAAATCCTGGTCCAGCAGTTCGGCGGCGGCCATGGCCTCGCGCAGGATGGTGCCGGAACCCAGCAGGCGCACCTTCTTTTTCTTGCGCCCGCCCGCCTGCAGCCGATACAGGCCGCGACGGATGCCTTCCTCGGCGCCCTTCGGCATGGCCGGCTGCGGGTAGTTCTCGTTCATCACGGTGATGTAGTAGAAGACGCTTTGCTGCTCCGCGTACATACGGCGCATGCCGTCCTGCACGATCACCGCCAGCTCATAGGCGAAGGTCGGGTCGTAGGCGATACAGTTGGGCACGTTGGCGGCCATCATCAGGCTGTGGCCGTCGTCGTGCTGCAGGCCCTCGCCGGCCAGCGTGGTACGCCCGGCCGTCGCCCCCATCAGGAAGCCGCGGGCACGCATGTCGCCGGCGGCCCAGATCAGGTCGCCGATACGCTGGAAACCGAACATCGAATAGAAGATGTAGAACGGCACCATCGCCACGCCATGCGTGGAATAGGACGTGGCCGCCGCGATCCAGGAAGACATGGAGCCGGCCTCGTTGATCCCCTCTTCCAGGATCTGGCCCTTCTTGTCCTCCTTGTAATACATCACCTGGTCCTTGTCCTGCGGCTCGTAGAGCTGGCCGACCGAGGAGTAGATCCCCAGCTGGCGGAACAGCCCTTCCATGCCGAAGGTACGCGCCTCGTCGGGCACGATCGGGACGATGTTCTTGCCGATCTTCTTGTCGCGCGCGAGCAGGGTCAGCAGGCGCACGAAGGCCATGGTGGTGGACATCTCGCGCTCGCCGGAGGCCTCCAGCAGACCGTTGAAGGCGTCCAGCCCCGGGATCTCCAGCGGGGTGGCCAGCGGGCGACGCACCGGCAGGTAGCCACCGAGGTCCTTGCGCCGCTCGTGCATGTACTTCATTTCTTCGGAGTCGGGGTCCGGCTTGATGTACTCGGCCTTCTCCACCTGCTCGTCGGAGAGCGGGATGTTGAAGCGGTCGCGGAACTGCTTCATGTCGTCCGCGTCCATCTTCTTCTGGCTGTGGGTGCGGTTCTGCGCCTCGCCCGCCGATCCCATGCCGTAGCCCTTCACGGTGTGCGCGAGGATCACGGTCGGCTGGCCCTTGTGCTCGGCCGCCGCCTTGTAGGCCGCATAGACCTTGACCGGGTCATGGCCGCCGCGGTTGAGGCGCCAAATGTCCTCGTCGGACATATTGGCGACCATGCGCTTGAGCTCGGGGTACTTGCCGAAGAAGTGCTCGCGCACGTAGGCGCCGTCGCGCGACTTGTAGTTCTGGTAGTCGCCGTCGACCGCCTCCATCATGCGTTTCTGCAGCAGGCCATCGGTGTCCTTGGCCAGCAGCGGGTCCCAGTAGCGCCCCCACAGCACCTTGACCACGTTCCAGCCGGCGCCGCGGAAGATCGCCTCCAGCTCCTGGACGATCTTGCCGTTGCCGCGCACCGGACCGTCCAGACGCTGCAGGTTGCAGTTCACCACCCAGGTCAGGTTGTCCAGCTTCTCGCGCGAGGCCAGCGT
Organism: Thioalkalivibrio sp. HL-Eb18; assembly: GCF_000364985.1. Classification (NCBI taxonomy): domain Bacteria; kingdom Pseudomonadati; phylum Pseudomonadota; class Gammaproteobacteria; order Chromatiales; family Ectothiorhodospiraceae; genus Thioalkalivibrio; species Thioalkalivibrio sp. HL-Eb18. Next base: position 35,599 of record NZ_KB822966.1, on the reverse strand, counting down.
GATCGCGCCCAGGGTCTCCGGCTCGTCCACCTCGCCGTCGCCGACAAAGCTCCAGACGCGACGGTTCTCGGTCTGCGCCAGGCCGCGATCCTGCAGATAGCGCATGAAGCGCGCCTGGTAGATGCTCATGATCGGGCCCAGGCCCATGGACACGGTCGGGAACTGCCAGAAGTCCGGCATCAGCCACGGGTGCGGATAGGACGAAAGCCCCTTGCCATCCACCTCGCGGCGGAAGTGGTCCAGCTGCTCCTCGGTCAGGCGACCTTCCATGAACGCGCGGGCGTAGATCCCCGGCGAGGAGTGCCCCTGGGCAAACAGCAGGTCGCCACCATGATCGTGCGACGGGGCATGCCAGAAGTGGTTGAAGCCGACGTCATAGAGCGTCGCGGCGGATGCAAAGGTCGCGATATGCCCGCCCAGCTCGGCCGAGACGCGGTTGGCCTTGACCACCATCGCCATCGCGTTCCAGCGGATATAGGAACGGATGCGGTGCTCCACCGCGCCGTCGCCCGGATACTCGGGCTCCAGGTGCGTGGGGATGGTGTTCACGTAGGCGGTATTGGCCGAATACGGGAGGTAGGCCCCGCTGCGGCGCGCCTTGTCGACCAGACGTTCCAGCAGGGCGTGCGCCCGTTCGGGGCCGTCGGTCTCCAGCACGGAGGCCAGGGCGTCAATCCACTCCTGGGTCTCCTGCGGGTCGATATCGTGTTCGGTCGCGTTCGGGTCCATGCGTCTACCCCTGAAAACGGGTTGGGAATCAGGATGCCATCACGGCTCCAGGCCACCGGGCGGGCGGGCATTTGCTACCATGCGCCGGTGTTGGGCGGGCATAAAAGGCGCAAGTATCCCGACTGTGCCGCCAACAGGTCAAGCGAAAGCCGCCTATGGCGCCGATCTTCGGGGAAATCTGCGGGAAAAGCCGCAAACATCAAGAAAGCCCGCCCTTGTGCCGCCAATACCCGCGAATACCGCCCGCCGCCCCCATTCAGGACCGAGTACACCGATGGCCGAACCCGTCCAGCTGGACCCGCAACACCGCCCCATGGCAAACCGATTTCGCGGCTTTCTGCCCGTCGTCGTGGATGTCGAGACCGGGGGCTTCGATTGCCGCCGCCACGCCCTGTTGCAGGTGGCGGCCGTATTCCTGCGCCGCGACGAAAACGACCACCTGGTGCGCGACCGCACCGTCAGCCTGCATGTGCGTCCCTATGAAGGGTCGGAGATGGATCCGAAGTCGCTGGAGGTGAACGGGATCGACCCCTACCACCCGCTGCGCGCGGCCTACCCCGAAGATCAGGCCATGGGCCGGCTGTTCAGCGAGGTCCGGCGGGAGGTAAAGATCAACCACTGCAAGCGGGCGATCCTGGTCGGGCACAATGCCCACTTCGATCTCGGCTTCGTGCATACCGCCGCCGAGCGCTGCGGGATCAAGCGCAACCCGTTCCACCCATTTTCCAGCCTGGACACCGTGTCCCTGGCCGCATTGGCGTTCGGCCAGACGGTCCTGGCACGGGCGGCCGATGCCGCAGGGCTCGGATGGGATGCGGAGGCCGCCCACAGCGCGGCCTTCGATGCGGAAAAGACGGCGGACATCTTCTGCCAGATCGCGAACCGCTGGCAGGACGGGGTCGGAGTGCCGCAGAACGCCCTGCGCCTGCCCGACCCGGAAGAGCTGCCGCCGGGGAGCTGACGGAAACACTCGCCCCGCGACCATCCCTGAAGATCGCCACGGCGCTGCGCACCTCGCGATGACACAGCCCCAACCCCGTCATTGCGAATCCCGAACGGGGCGAAGCAATCTCGCAACGCTGGCACGACAGCGGGATCCGGTGGTTGCATCAGGGGGTCGCAACGGCCCCTTGCGGGGCCTCGCGATGACGGTTTTAGGGTGTGTGGCAGCCCTTCGGGCTGCCACACCGCGTGCTTTAACTCGCGGCGCGCTTGGCGTGGGCCTCGTCGACCGCCTTTTTCAGTTCGCCGCTTTCGAACATCTCGAGGGTGATGTCGCAGCCACCGATCAGTTCGCCATCCACATAGACCTGCGGGAAAGTCGGCCAGTCGGCGAAGCGCGGCAGGTTCTGCATGACTTCCTGATCCGCGATCACGTTCACGTAGGCAAACTCCTGCTCGCAGCGCTTGAGCGCTTCGACCGCGCGGCTGGAGAACCCGCACATCGGGAACTGCGGCGTGCCCTTCATGAAGATCACCACCGGATTGTCTTCCACCTGCTGGCGGATGCGGTCCATTACGTCCATCGAAGTACTCCCAAAGATTCGGTGCAAAACAGGGCGGGCACCAGCGGCACCGCGCCCGATCATCAATTCGCAGTGTAATGCTCAGACATTGAAGCGGAAATGTACCACGTCACCTTCGTGCATTAGGTATTCCTTACCCTCCAGGCGCCATTTCCCGGCGTCCTTCGCACCCTGCTCGCCATTGTTCGCGACGAAGTCGTCATAGCCCACCACTTCGGCTCGGATGAAGCCGCGCTCGAAATCGGTGTGGATGACGCCCGCGGCCTGCGGCGCGGTGGAACCCCGACGTACGGTCCAGGCGCGGACCTCTTTCTCGCCGGCGGTAAAGAAGGTCTGCAGGTCCAGCAGCCGGTAAGCGGTACGGATTACCCGATCCAATCCTGGCTCCTCAAGCCCCAGATCGGCCAGGAATTCGACCCGTTCCTCTGGGTCCAGCACGGCGATCTCCGCCTCGATGGCTGCACAGACGCTGACCACCTCGGCGCCCTCCTCGGCCGCCTTGGCCTGCACCGCCTCGACCATCGCGTTGCCGCCGGCCAGCGAAGCCTCGTCGACGTTGGCGATATACATTAACGGCTTGATCGTCAGCAGGTGCAGATCATAGAGCAGGCGCCGCTCGTCCTCGTCCAGATCCTGGGCCCGCGCCGGGACCCCCTGATCCAGGCCGGCCGCGACCTTCTCGGCTGCCTTCAGCTGCGCGATGGCCGTCTTGTCCTGCGACTTCGCCGCGCGCGCCAGGCGGGTCAGCGCCTTGTTGGCGGTTTCGAGGTCCGCCAGCATCAACTCGGTGCTGATGGTCTCGATATCGGCCAGCGGATCGACCTTGCCGGCCACATGCACGATGTCGTCGTCCTCGAAACAGCGCACCACCTGGGCGATCGCATCCGTCTCGCGGATATGGGCCAGGAACTGGTTACCCAGCCCCTCGCCCTGCGCGGCACCGGCCACCAGACCGGCGATGTCGACGAACTCCACCGTCGTGGCCAGCGTACGCTCGGGCTTCACGATCTCGGTGAGTCGCGCCAGGCGCGGATCCGGCACCTCCACCACTCCCACGTTCGGGTCGATGGTGCAGAACGGGTAGTTCTCCGCGGCGATCTCGGCGCGGGTCAGGGCATTGAACAGGGTCGACTTGCCGACATTCGGCAGGCCGACGATCCCGCACTTCAGGCTCATCGGGTTTCCTCGGATGTTGCGTGGGCCGCCTTCGACCCGCCGCCATGCAGATTGCGTACAGCCTCGTCCCAGCGCCCGGCAATCAGCGCCGGCACCTGGTCCAGCGCGGCATCGATGGCATCCTCGATCGCACGCGCATCGTCCCGACCGGGACGGTCCAGCACGAACGGGACGACGTCGTCGCGGTGCCCGGGGTGACCGATACCCAGACGCAGACGCGCATAGTTTGGCCCGCCCATATGGCGATGCAGGTCGCGCAGACCATTGTGACCGCCATGCCCGCCGCCCATCTTCAGGCGCGCGACACCGGGGTCCAGGTCGAGCTCGTCATGCACCACGAGAATCTCTTCCGGCGCAATACGATAGAAATCCGCGCACTTGCGCACCGGGAGACCACTCTTGTTCATGAAGCTCATGGGCTTGAGCAGCCAGCAGTCGCCCTCGGGCAGGGTCAGCCGCGCCCCTTCGCCATCGAAGCGGCTCTCGCTACGGAACTCGGTGGAATAGCGCCGAGCCAGGGCATCCACAAACCAGAAGCCCGCGTTATGCCGGGTCTCGGCATAACGCGGGCCCGGATTGCCCAGCCCGACGATCAGGCGAATCGCCATGGGTCAGAAGGGCTCAGGAATGGCCGTGAGGCTTATTCCTTGTCCTCGGACTCGCCTTCGTCGCCGGAGGCTGCCTCTTCGCCACCCTCGGCCTCGGTACCCTCGGCCTCGGCGGCTTCGACTTCCTCGCCGTCTTCCTCTTCGGCCTTCGCGGCACGCGGGAGCAGGACACTGACCACGGCGTAGTCGTAGTCATCGCCATGCATCAGGGCCACGCTCTCCACACCCTTCGGCAGTTTCAGCTCGGAGATGTGGATGGTGTCACCGACGTCCATCTCGGCCACATCGATGTCGATGGACTCGGGCAGGTCGCCCGGCAGGCACTCGACTTCGATGTCGTTCAGCATACGGCTGACCATGCCACCACCCAGCTTCACGCCCTTGCACTCTTCCTCGTTGTGGAAGTGCAGCGGCACATGCACGCGGATCGGCTGGTTCGCGGACACACGCAGCAGGTCAACGTGATAGATGGTCGGCTTGAACGGGTGACGCTGCACATCGCGCAGGATCGCCTTCTCGGTCTTGCCATCCAGCTTGACACTCAGGATGTGCGAGTAGAACGCATCATGCTTCAGGTTGTGCACCATCGCGTTGTGGTCGAGGGTGATCGGCTGCGCGTCATTCTCGCCACCGTACAGGATGGCGGGCAGCTTGCCGGCGCGACGCAGGCGGCGGCTCGCACTCGATCCCTGCTCGTCCCGCTTCTCGGCTTCAATGGTAAAACTCATGCTCATCGTTGCTTTCTCCAAATGAACACGCCTCATCCGCGACCAGATGAGGCGTGAGGTTGGGGGACAATCCCCCGAAATCGTGACGCCGGAACGCCCTGCGCGTCAGTCTACAACGCGTCAATCTACAAACAGCGAACTGACCGACTCCTCGCGATTGATCCGGCGAATGGTCTCGGCCAGCATCTCCGCGACCGACAGCTGCCGGATCTTCGCACAAGCCTGGGCATTCGGCTGCAGGGCCAGGGTGTCGGTCACCACCAGCTCGTCCAGCGCCGAACCGTTAATGTTATCAATTGCCGCACCAGAAAGCACGGGGTGCGTGGCATAGGCGCTCACCGACGCTGCACCGTGCGCCTTCAGGGCCTTGGCCGCCTGACACAGCGTGCCGGCAGTATCCACCAGGTCGTCGATGATGATGCAGGACTTGTCGCGCACATCACCGATGATATGCATCACCTCGGACTCGTTCGCACGCGGACGGCGCTTGTCGATGATCGCCAGATCGGCGTCATCCAGACGCTTGGCAATCGCGCGGGCACGCACGACACCGCCAACGTCCGGCGAAACCACGGTCAAATTGCCGGAGACATGCCGCCAGACATCGCCCAGCAGCACCGGTGAGGCGTAGATGTTATCCACCGGGACGTTGAAGAAACCCTGCACCTGATCCGCGTGCACATCGATAGTCAACACGCGGTCCGCGCCGACCGCCTCGATCATGTTCGCGACCACCTTGGCCGAGATCGGCACCCGCGCCGAGCGCACCCGGCGGTCCTGGCGGGCATAGCCGAAATACGGGATCACGGTGGTAATGCGGCCAGCCGAGGCGCGTCGCAGCGCGTCCACCATGATGACCAGCTCCATGATGTTCTCGTTGGTCGGTTGCCCGGTCGGCTGGATCAGGAACACGTCGCGACCGCGCACGTTCTCCAGGATCTCGACCTGCACCTCGCCGTCACTGAAGCGGCCCACAATCGCCTTGCCCATCGGCAGGCCCAGGTGCTCGGCAACGCTCTGTGCCAGGCGGGGGTTCGCGTTCCCCGCGAAGACCATCATTCGGCTCTTGTCGACCACGGTTTTTTCCGGTCTGGGTGGTGCGGAGCGGGTGAACTGGCCACCTGGCTCCAAAATAGACCCCGGCGTGGTGCCGGGACCTGTGGTGTATGGCGCGGTGGCGATATCCAGCATCACCACCCGCGTTGTATGGCTGGGCCGGCAGGATTCGAACCTGCGCATGACGGGATCAAAACCCGTTGCCTTACCGCTTGGCTACGGCCCAATTGCTCGTTGTTGCCTGCCTCGACCCTGCCCGGGTCCCGCTTCCGGAACCCATGGCGGATCGGCTGCCGCCGATCCGGGCCGGCAGGATGATGGCGCTGCCCGCCACCCTTCGGGCGCCACCTGCGGTGGCGTGCTCTCGCGGCTGCGCCGCTCGGGTCGAACCTGCGCATGACGGGATCAAAACCCGTTGCCTTACCGCTTGGCTACGGCCCAATGACTCATTGCTCGGCACCATCACCCTCGGCGGCGCTGCCCGGGAGCCACTGCCGCAGGGGTGACACGTTCGTCAGCGGCGCCACCCAGCTCCGCCACGGTCTGGGCTGTGCGGCCTGCGCCTGGCGGGCGGCGGCCTCGTTCGGGAACATCCCGAAAATACAGCCCCCGGTGCCGCTCAGCCGCGCGCGCTCCGTTTGCCCGCCCATCCAGTCCAGCGCCTCGCCAATGGCGGGGTACTGCCGGCGAACCAGCGGCTCGAAGACATTGCGAAAGCGCGCGGTATCGATTTCGGGCGAAATTGTCTCGGCGGGACAGTCGCGTGTCAATTCCGCCGCGCCAAACATGGGGCCAGTGGCCACCGAAACCCCGGGGTCCAGCAGCAGCAGCCAGGCCAGATCCGGCTCCACCGGCACCAGGCGATCCCCGACACCTTCGGCCCAGGCCGCCCGTCCACGCACAAACACCGGCACATCGGCCCCCAGTCCCAATCCGATCGCGGCCAGCTCATCCTCCGACCGCCCGAGGTCGAACAGATGGTTCAGTGCCACCAGCGTGGTCGCGGCATCGGAGCTGCCCCCACCCAGGCCGCCCCCGATCGGGATGCATTTATCGAGGTGCACCCGCACGCCAAACGGTGAACCGGCGGCATCCGCCAGCGCCCGCGCGGCACGGAGGCACAGGTTGTTGTCCCCGTCGACTCCCTCGGTCGACATTTCGAATCGCCCCCGCTCCAGCGGTTCGAAACGCAGCGAATCCGCCAGCCCGACGAACTGAAACACGCTCTGCAGCTCATGGTAACCATCGGGACGGCGCCCCGTGATATGCAGAAATCGGTTGATCTTGGCCGGCGCAGGGAAGGCCACATCGAAATCGCCGTTCATCGCGTCGCCATGTGCCAGTTGGCGATTCGCACGCGCAGTTCCACGCCCTCGCGCTCGAGGTCCATGCGCACCGGCAGCGCCATGCCGTCAACCTCATCGAACTCGCCGAACTCGATCACCCAGCCGGACTGCTCGATGCGCCGGGGCAAGCCGTCCTCGTCCGTCTCGAGATCGTAATCGGCGCCCGGCGCGAGCAGACCTCGCACCCAGTAGCGCATGCCGGACACCGGTATCGACTCGTTCGTCAGGTAGGCGACCAGGGCATCCGGGTCCTCGGCCTGATACTGCTCGCCGGCCCGTGTCACCAGCACCGCGGGTTGATCCGGGGCCAGCGTCAGGCGGCCACCCCCGCGCCCCATCGGGCCGGACAGGTCGAGGACATGGCGCTCCTGCTGCACGCGCCAGTTCAGCTGCGCGGACCAGTACTCCGTCTCGGTGGAGAGCCCCAGACGGGCCGCCAGGCGCCACTCGTCAAAGGCTTTCACGACCTCGGCGCGCTCGTCGAAGGCCTGCCGTGCAGCGGGATCTTCAGTACGGGGCATTGGGGCCGCACAACCGATCAGCACCAGCGCCACGACGACACCCGACACCCAGCGGGTCACTCCCGCCCACGAGGGCGCACGGGACTCTGGGGATCCAGACAACATCACTCGAGGAGTTCGTCACGCACCCGCAGCAGGCGCTCGTGATCCGGCTCGCGCTCCAGCGCCGCCTCCAGAATGGAGCGTGCCTCGTCGCGTTCGCCCCGCTCCCAGAGCACCACAGCGAGGTTGCTCGCGATCTCGCCGTCGTCGGAGAGATCGTAGGCGCGACGCAGGAAGTCCTCGGCCTCGTCCAGCCGCCCGAGGCGATAGAGGACCCAGCCGTAGCTGTCGATGATCGCTGCGTCGTCGGGCTCCTGCGCGTAGGCCCGTTCGATCAGGTCCAGCGCTTCCTCGTAGCGGTCGGTGCGGTCCGCCAGCGTATAGCCCAGCGCATTCAGCGCGGCGACGTTCTCCGGATCGTTGTCCAGGATCGCGCGAAAATCCGCCTCGGCGGCCTCGATGTCATCCTGGCGCTCGTGCACCAGGCCGCGCATGTACAGCAACCGGGTATCGCCGGGGAACTGCACCAGTCCCCGATTCAGGCGTTCGCGCGCCGCCGTGTACTCGCCCTTTTCACGCAGCAGGTTCGCCTCGCCAACATAGGCACGTCGGGCAAGCTCGGTATCCGGACCCTGCTGCATCTGCTCGAAGCGCTCGCGCGCGGCCGACTCGCCCTCGATCTCCAGCGTCATGCGCGCCGCGCGCAGGCGGGCATCATCGGCGTGGCCGCCACCCCCGACCCGCTCGTAGGCCTGGCGCGCGCCTTCCGGGTCGTCTTCCATCTCGTGCAGCCGCCCCAGGTAGTAGGCAATGTCGTCCTCGCGCTCGCCCAGGGCGTCCAGACGCTCCAGATAGGTCCGGGCCGGCCCCAGTTGTTCGGCCTCGAGGTTCATCAGTGCCAGGGCCAGCAGCAGCTGCACATCCTCCGGGTCCTGCTCGACCAGGCGGTCCATCTCCTCACGCGCCATCTCGCGATCATCGTGCTCCGCCAGCATACGGGCATAGCCAAAACGGGCCTCGCGGCTCTCCGGGTGGTTGGCCACCGTCGCGCGCAGCTCCTCCAGCGCCTCGTCGGACTGCCCCGCCTCGTCCAGGGCGCGGGCGCGCAGCAGCCGCAAAGACACGGATTCCGGGAAGCGCTCCACACCCCGCGCGGTCGCCTCCAGTGCCGGATCGCCGGGCGCGAAGCGCAGTGCCGCCTCGGCAAATACGCGATGCACACCAACGTCGTCCTGACGCTGATCCGTCAGCTTTTCCAGGGCCTCCAGCGCGGCCTCGCGGTTGTGTGTCTGCCCGACAACCGCGCCAAGCGCCGCGTAGGGGTCTCCACCCTGCACGGCCTGCAGGTCGATCACCGTTCCCATTTGCTCGGCAGCCGGATCCGGCTGCCCGAGGTCCAGACGCAGCACCGTGGACAACTGCAGGGCATCCAGGCTCTCCGGTGCCAGCTGGCGCCAGCGCTCGGAAGACTGCAGGGCCTGGTTGCGATCCCGGGCGAACAGCGCAATGCGGGTGGCCCGTTCGGCGATGGCCGGGTCGTCGCTGAGCAGGGCCGCGGCGCCGTAGTAGCGCGCGGCCTCTTCGTACTGCCCGGAGCGCACGGCGATCTCGCCGACCAGCACCCCCAGCATCAGGGCCGCTTCCGGGTCCTGCGCCGGCATGATCGGGAGGATCACGGGGCGATCCGTCTCCAGGGCCTCGCCCTCCGAGGCGCCCAGGGGCATGTGGGCGCAGCCCACCAGCACGAGCGCGGCCAGTGCCACAAAAAGGGGTCGAATCATTTCGGGTCCGATCGGATTACTCCGTTGCATTCAGGGGAGACTCGGATAAGTGCATCACTTAGTTGCATCACTAATGGGACGCCCATCCCGTGCCACGGTTCCAAACTGGCAACCGAGCGGCACACCGGCTGGACACTGTAACGGACGGCACGGGCCAGTACACTACGCACCCACCACCGAGGGAATGCACTTCTCCCTCGGCGACTTGTATGTTTCGGGGGCCTTTTCCGGGCATTTGCGGCACAATAGCGTCAGCATGCTGTTCACTCTTGGTATCAATCACAAGACCGCCCCGGTCGCGATCCGCGAACGGCTGTCGGTAAACGAAAACCAGCTCGGCGAGGCCCTGCACTCGCTGCGCTCGGGTGTGCTGTTGCCGGAAACCGCGATCCTGTCGACCTGCAACCGCACCGAGGTGTACTTCCGCGAGGGCGGCAAGCAGTCGGAACACCGCGTACTCGACTGGCTGGGCGGCTACCACGGCATCGACCGCGACGAGCTCAGACCCTACCTGTACCTGCACCACGACGGCTCCGCGGTACGCCACACCCTGCGCGTGGCGAGCGGACTGGATTCATTGGTCCTCGGCGAGCCCCAGATTCTCGGGCAGATGAAAACGGCTTACCAGCATGCCCACGACGCCGGCACGCTGGGCCGCTCGCTGGAGCGCCTGTTCCAGCATGCCTTTGCCACCGCGAAAGACGTGCGCACGCAGACCGCGATCGGCCAGAGCGCCGTCTCCGTGGCCTTTGCCGCGGTCTCGCTGGCGCGCCAGATCTTCGGCGACCTGAAGCCGCTTACCGCACTGGTGATCGGGGCCGGGGAGACGATCGAACTGGCGCTGCAGCACCTGTCCGGCCACGGGATCGGCCAGGTGATCGTGGCCAACCGCACCGAGGAGCGCGCCCAGGCCGTAGCCGAACGCTTCGACGGCGAGGCGATCAGCCTGAACCAGCTGCCGGATCGCCTGGCCGAGGCCGACATCGTGATCTCGTCGACCGCCGCGCCGCTGCCGATCCTCGGCAAGGGGGCGGTGGAACGCGCCCTGCGCAAGCGCCGGCACAAACCGATCTTCATGGTCGACATCGCCGTCCCGCGGGACATCGAACCCGAGGTCGGCCAGCTCGAGGACGTCTACCTCTATACGGTGGACGACCTCCAGGAGGTGATCGACGAGAACATGGCCTCGCGCCAGGCCGCCGCCGCACAGGCCGAGGAGATCATTACCCAGCGCGCCAGCGAATTCATGCGCTGGCTGCGCGCCCGCGACTCCGTGGACAGCATCCGCCAGCTGCGTCAGCGCGCCGAGGCCGTGAAGGCCGAATCCCTGGCCAGGGCCGAGGCGATGCTGCGCGCCGGCAAGTCGCCGGAGGAGGCCATGCAACTGCTGGCCCACAGCCTGACCAACAAACTGATGCACGCCCCCTGCAAGTCGCTGAACACCGCCGCCCACGAGGGCGACGCGCGCCTGCTCGATGCCGCCCACCGGCTGTTCCAGCTGCCCAGCCCGGAAGACGACCCCGGCCACGACCCCGAATCCGGCTCCCGTTCGTGAAGGCCTCGTTCCGCACCAAGCTCGAGGGCCTGGCCGAGCGTCATGCCGAGATCGCACAACTGCTGGCCACCCCGGACGCCGCCGAAGACGCCGATCAACTGCGCCGGCTGTCACAGGAATACAGCCAGCTCGAGCCCGTCGCCGAAGCCTGGAAGGCCTGGCACGACAACCAGGCCGCGCTGGAAGAGGCCCGCGCGATGCTCGCGGAGGATGACCCCGAGCTGCGCGCAATGGCCGAGGCCGAGATCGAATCCCTGACCGAGCAGACCGAGGCCCTGGAGGCCGAACTCTACCGCCACCTGATCCCGAAGGATCCACACGACAAGGCCAACGTGTTCCTCGAGATCCGCGCCGGCACCGGCGGCGACGAGGCCGCGATCTTCGCTGGCGATCTGCTGCGCATGTACACCCGCTACGCCGAGCAGCAGAACTGGAAGCTGGAGATCCTCAGCGCCAGCGAGGGCGAACACGGCGGCTACCGCGAGGTGATCGCGCGCCTGGCGGGCCAGGGCGCGTACTCGCGGCTCAAGTTCGAATCCGGCGCCCATCGCGTGCAGCGCGTCCCCGAGACCGAATCCCAGGGCCGCATCCACACCTCGGCCGCCACCGTGGCCATCCTGCCGGAGCTGGACGAGGTCGAGATGCCGGATATCAACCCGGCCGACCTGCGCGTGGACACCTTCCGCGCCTCCGGGGCCGGTGGCCAGCATGTCAACAAGACCGACTCCGCGGTCCGCCTGACTCACCTGCCGACCGGCATCGTGGTCGAGTGTCAGGAAGAACGCTCGCAGCACAAGAACCGCGCCAAGGCGATGACCTACCTCGCCGCCCGTCTGTTCGAGGCCGAGCGCGAGGCCCAGGCCGCCGCGCAGAGCGCCGAGCGCAAGAGCCTGGTCGGCAGCGGCGACCGCTCCGAGCGCATCCGCACCTACAACTTCCCACAGGGCCGCGTGACCGACCACCGCATCAACCTGACCCTCTACAAGCTCGAACAGGTGATGGCCGGCGACCTCGACCCGGTGATCGACCCGCTGATCCACGAATACCAGGCCGAGCAGCTCGCCACCCTGTCCGAGGGCTGATCCGGAGTGACCACCACGCTGGACGCCCTGCTGCGCGAGTTGCGCGACCGTCTGCAGGCAGCCGGATCGGAAGAACCGGGGCTCGAGGCCCGCCTGCTGCTTGGCGCGGCGACCGGCCTCGACACCAGCGCCCTGATCGCCCGCGGACTTGAGGCACCCACCGCGTCGCAGCGCGAACGCGCCGACGCCCTGTGCAGACGCCGTGAGACGGGCGAGCCGATCGCCCACATCCTCGGCCGTCGCGCCTTCTGGACCCTCGATCTCGGGATCTCCCCCGCCTGCCTGATCCCGCGCCCGGAGACCGAACTGCTGGTGGAACGGGCAATCGCGGCCATTGACGCCTGCGAGCGAGCGCATCCCCGGGTACTGGATCTGGGCACCGGCAGCGGCGCGATCATCCTTGCGCTGAAGGCGGAACGCCCGGCCATTGAGGCCGTCGCCACCGACCGCAGCCCGGACGCCCTGCGCCAGGCCCGCGCCAACGCCGACGCCCTGGGACTGGACGTGGCCTTCCTGCAGGGGACGTGGCTCGACCCGTTCAAGCCCAGCGACGCCTTCGACGTGATCGTCAGCAACCCGCCCTACATCGCGCCGGACGACCCCCACCTGACCCGCGGCGACCTGCGCTTCGAGCCGCGGGAGGCGCTGGCCGCGCCGGAAGCCGGGCTTGGCGACCTGTACACCATCATCGATACCGCACTCACCCACCTGCTCCCGGGCGCCCCGCTGCTGCTGGAGCACGGGTTCGATCAGGCCCGCGACGTTCGGGTCCGCATGGAGCAGGAGGGCTATCGCGAGGTGCAGAGTTTGCGTGACCCCGCCGGACACGAGCGCATCACGATTGGGGTACACGCATAAAAAAGCCCCGGCGCGAACGCCGGGGCCAACCGTGTGATGCGGGCAATGCCTAGAACGGCAGATGCAGGTGCAGGTTCATCGAGCCGCTGGGCGAGCGGTGCCGCGGGCGGCTGTGATAGTGGTGATGATGGTGCTCCTGGTAGCTGTAATAGTGCCCCCGCTTATGGCCCCGCCCACGGTTATGCGAGCGTTTGGAATACTTGTGGCCGCGATAGCCAGGGTGGCTGCGGGCATGCGGCGGGCCACCATAGTGGCCCGGACGATGATGCACATGCTGCAGGGCATCAGGGTCGAACGCTGCGGCACCGGTGTGCACAAAGCCGGAGACCGGCTGGGCCGCATGCGCCGGGGCCGTCAGGGCAAACGCCAGCAACGCCGCCGGCGCCAGGGCGATCATCATGCGTTTCATCGTGTACCTCCTTGAACTGCGCAACTGGCAGAATTGCCACGGTCCAGATTACGGACGCTTCCTGAACGGTTCCTAACCGAGCCACCCGAGGAGCGTGACCCCGGTTACACTTTTCCGGACTACATGACCAAGCCTTGACCCGATTCACACTGGAGAACGCCCCGTGGATGACCCGGAACTGCTGCGCTACAGCCGCCAGATCATGCTGCCCGGTGTCGGGGTCGAGGGGCAGCAGCGCCTGCAGGAGGCACATGCGGTCATCATGGGCCTGGGCGGGCTGGGTTCGCCGGTCGCGGCCTATCTCGCGGCCGCCGGGGTCGGACGGCTCACACTCGTCGACCCGGACCATGTCGAGGTCACGAACCTGCAGCGGCAGATCCTGCACACCGACGCGGACATCGGCCACGACAAGGTGGAGTCCGCGAAGCGGCGCCTGGCGGCGATGAATCCGAACTGCCGGGTCGAGACCCGCGCCGAACGCCTGGATGTGGCGGCCATGACCACCCTGTTCGCGCAGGCCGATGTCGTGCTGGACGGCACCGACAACTTCGCCAGTCGGGGCGCCATCAACCGCGCCGCCATTGCCAGCGGTACACCGCTGGTCTCCGGCGCGGTGATCCGCTTCGAGGGACAGCTCACCACCTTCGATTACCGCGACCCCGAGGCCGCCTGCTACCACTGCCTGTATGGCGAGGGCGGCGGGGACGAGGACACCTGCGCGGCCAATGGGGTGCTGGCCAGCCTCCCGGGCGTCATTGGCAGCCTGCAGGCCACCGAGGCATTGAAGCTGCTGATCGGGCTCCCGACCCTGAGTGGTCGGCTACTGATCGTCGATGCGACCAACATGCAGTTTCGCGAGATTCGTCTGCGCCGCGACCCGGACTGCCCGGTCTGCGGCCAGCGTCCGGCCTGAGTCAGGCGCTGGAACGGGATCGGAAGGCGATCACCTGGCCACGGGGGATACGCTGATCCTCCTGGGCCAGGGCAACGGTCAGACGGTCGGCCATGCAGGCCAGGGCGCGATTGGTGACCATGGTCGCCATGGAATGATAAAGGCGCAGCTCGCAGGCCACCGGGCGATGCAGGTTATGACGGCGGGCGGCGCGAAAGGCCGTCCAGGCTACCACCGGCATGTCGTTGAGCACACGATCCACGACAACCCAGGCATCCGGCTGCAGGATCAGATCCAGGTGTTTCAGGATCGGCAAGGGCAGTCGGATCTCGGGGCCCAGCCGCCGCAGGGCCAGGGCCGCCTGATTGTAATAGCGGGCCTCGACCTGCCATCCGGGCCGGGTATCCAGGGTGGGAATCTCGGTATGCCGGGAATACATGACCAGCCCCCGCCAGTGCCATAGCCTATCTATCTCTATAGCAAAGACCGCCACTCGGCGGGAAGATTCCGCTCCCGATTGTTTCGCGAGCGGTTACTGGCGCGTATCGGGCGTCGGCGGCTGGAATGTCTGGGTAGCGCAGAGGGCCTCGGCATCCACCGGGTCATAGTGATACTGCGCGTTGCAGAACTCGCAGGTCACCTCGATCCGGCCCTGCTCCTCGATGATGCCGCGGATCTCGTCCTGCCCGAGACCACGCAGCGTCTCGGACACCCGTTCGCGCGAGCAGGGGCAGTGGAACTGGACCGGGGTCCCGTCGAACAGACGTACACGCTCCTCGGCGAACAGCCGGCCGAGCAGCGTGCCGGCATCCAGCTCCAGCATCTCCTCGGGGGTGGTCGTCTCCGCCAGGATGTTCGCGCGGTTCCAAGCCTCGGAATCGCGCGTGACCGCATGGCCACCCTCGCCGGGCACGGCCTGCAGGAGCATCCCCGCGGCCGACTGGTCATTGGCGGCCAGCCACAACCGGGTAGGCAGCTGCTCGGAACGCTCGAAGTAGACATTCATCGCATCCGCCAGGGTCTCGCCTTCGAGCTCGACCACACCCTGATAGCGCTCACCACCATCGCCCGGATCCAGCGTCAGCATCAACCGGGCGTTGTCGCCGGCACATTCAGCCAGCGTAGCGTCCTCCGGCGGGGTTTCGCGAAAGCGGGCCAGTCCGCGCAGCCGTCCTTGCCCATCGGCCTGGGCCACGATCATGTGCACCGGACCGGTGCCGGTCACCTGCAAGATCAGCGAGCCATCAAACTTGAGTGTGGCGGCGGTCAGCGCCACGGCCGCGTAGGCCTGACCCAGCAGGTCGCGCACCACTGGCGGATACTCGTGGCGCTCCAGCAGGGCCTGCCAGGCGGCGTCCAGGTGCACCCATTCGCCACGCACCCCGGCCTCCTCCAGCATGAAGCGGTGCAGAGTGTCGGGTTCACGCATGGAATCCGCAGCCCTGCATCAGCCGTCCAGCTTGGCCTTCAGGCGCTCGTTCACCTGGGCCGGGTTGGCCTTGCCCTGGGTGGCCTTCATCACCTGGCCGACAAAAAAGCCGAACAGCTTGTCCTTGCCGCCGCGGTACTGTTCCAGCTGCTGCGGATTATTGGCCATCACCTCGTCGATGATCGCATCGATCGCCGCGGTATCGGTGATCTGCTTGAGCCCCTTGGCCTCGATCACGGTGTCAGCATCACCCTCGCCGTTCCACATCGCCTCGAAGACCTCCTTGGCGATCTTGCCGGAGATGGTCTCGTCCTGGATGCGGGCCAGCAGCCCGGCCAGGCCTTCTGCGTTCACCGGGGCGTCGGCCAGCTCAACCTCGGAGCGGTTCATCGCCGCGGAGAACTCGCCCATTACCCAGTTGGCGGCGAGCTTGGGCGCGCCGCAGCCGGCGGCCACGGCCTCGTAGAAGTCGCCCATCTCGCGTGCAGCGGTCAGCACACCGGCATCGTAGTCGGACAGACCGTACTGCTCGACAAAGCGGGCGCGCTTGGCACCCGGCAGCTCCGGCAACCGCTCGCGCATCTGGTTTACGAACGCGGCATCCACCACCACCGGCAGCAGGTCCGGATCGGGGAAATAGCGATAGTCGTTGGCCTCTTCCTTGGTGCGCATGGAGCGCGTCTCGTCGCGATCCGGATCGTACAGGCGGGTCTCCTGGACCACGCTGCCGCCACCCTCGATCACGTCGATCTGACGCTCGACCTCGTGATTGATCGCGCGCTCGACGAAGCGGAAGGAGTTCAGGTTCTTCAGCTCCGCGCGGGTGCCGAACTCGGTCTGGCCCTTGGGCCGGATCGAGACGTTCGCATCACAGCGGAAGCTGCCCTCCTGCATATTGCCATCGCAGATATCGAGATAGCGCACCAGCGAGTGCAGCTTCTTCATGTAGGCAACGGCCTCTTTCGCCGAACGCAGTTCCGGCTCGGAGACGATCTCGATCAGCGGGGTACCGGCACGGTTGAGGTCGATTCCGGTCATCGACTCGAAGCCCTCGTGCAGGCTCTTTCCGGCATCTTCCTCCAGATGCGCTCGGGTCACGCCGATGCGCTTGGTCGTGCCGTCTTCCAGCTCGATGTCCAGATGCCCCAACCCCACGATCGGCAGCTCGTACTGCGAGATCTGGTAGCCCTTGGGCAGATCCGGGTAGAAGTAGTTTTTACGCGCGAACACCGAGCGGGGGGTGATCTCGGCGTCGATCGCCAGCCCCAGCATCACGGCCTTCTCCACCGCGCCCTGATTCAGCACCGGCAGCACGCCAGGCATACCCAGGTCCACCGCGCAGGCCTGGCGGTTGGGCTCGGCGCCGTAGGCGGTCGGCGCCCCGGAGAAGATCTTGGAGACGGTGTTGAGCTGGGCATGAATCTCCAGCCCGATGACGGTTTCCCATTCCATGCGGCGATCCTCAGGCGAAGGCCGCCGGCACACGGGTGTGCCAGTCGGTTTCTTGCTGGTACTGGTGGGCGACGCCGAGCAGGCGCGCCTCGTCGAAATAGTTGCCAATCAGCTGCAGCCCCACCGGCAGGCCGTCGATCTCGCCGGCCGGCAGCGACATCGCTGGCAGGCCCGCGAGGTTCGCGGCAATGGTGTAGATGTCCGACAGGTACATGCTGACCGGGTCGGCCTTGGCGCCCAGCGCGAATGGCAGCTCCGGCGTAGTCGGGCCGAGCAGGACGTCGACGTCCTCGAAGGCGCTGCGGAAGTCGTCGGCGATGATGCGCCGGACCTTCTGTGCCTTCAGGTAGTAGGCGTCGTAGTAGCCGGCGGACAGCACGTAGGTGCCGACCATGATGCGGCGCTTCACCTCGTCGCCGAACCCCTCCCCGCGCGAACGGGTATAGAGGTCCATCAGATCCTCGGGGTTGTCGCAGCGGTGGCCGTAGCGCACGCCGTCGAAGCGGGCGAGGTTCGAGGAACACTCGGCCGGGGCGACCACGTAGTAGGCCGGCACCGACAGGTGGCTGTAGGGCAGGCTGACCTCGCGGATCTCGGCACCGCGGCCCTTGAGCACCTCGACGGCCGCGTCGATCACGCCACGCACCTTCTCGTCCAGGCCCTCGCCGAAGAACTCCTTGGGCAGGCCGATACGCAAACCCGTGAGGTCCTGGTTCAGACCGGCGGTGAAGTCCTCGGCCGGGCGCTCGACGCTGGTGGAGTCGCGCTCGTCGAAACCGGCCATGGCGTTCAGCATCAGACCGCAGTCCTCGGCGGTCACGGCCATCGGCCCACCCTGGTCGAGACTGGAGGCAAAGGCGATCATGCCGTAGCGCGACACGCGCCCGTAGGTCGGCTTGAGCCCGGTAATGCCGCAGAACGCGGCCGGCTGGCGGATCGAGCCGCCGGTATCGGTCCCGGTCGCCCCCGGCACCAGACGCGCGCCCACCGCCGCGGCGGAACCGCCGGAGGAGCCGCCCGGGACACGCTCGGTATCCCAGGGGTTACGCACCGGGCCGTAGAAACTGGTCTCGTTGGACGAACCCATCGCGAACTCGTCCATGTTGGTCTTGCCCAGCATCACCGCCCCGGCGGCGTTCATGCGCTCGACGACGGTAGCGTTGTAGGGCGAGATGAACGGATCGAGCATGCGCGAGCCGCAGGAGGTACGCACGCCCTCGGTGCAGAAGATGTCTTTCTGCGCGACCGGCACGCCGAGCAGCGGCGTCTGCTCGCCATTGGCCAGACGTGCATCGGCGGCATCAGCCTGCGCCAGCGCGGACTCGGCGGTCACGGTAATAAAGCTGTTGAGCTGGGGATCGAGGCGCTCGATCCGCTCCAGATACAGCTGAGTCAGCTCGCGCGAGCTGATCTCGCGGGCCTGAAGCTTGCGCACCCAGCCGGACAGGGTTTCCTGGGACATGGTTTCGGGAACTCTTGTCGAATAAAGCGTGATGAAATCGGCGAAATCGGCCAGCGGTGCCCGCGGCTTACTCGATCACGCGCGGCACCAGATAAAGCCCGCCCTCGACGGCCGGCGCAATCGCCTGAAAACCCTCGCGATTGTCGGGTTCAGTAACCGCGTCCGAACGCAGACGCTGTTCGGCATCCAGCGGATGGGCCATGGGTTCCACGCCCTCGATCGGGGCACCGTCGAGCTGCTCGACGAAGGCGAAAATATCGCTCAGACCGCCGGCAAACTCGCGGGCCTGCTCGTCGCTCATGGCCAGACGAGCGAGATGCGCGATGCGCTGAACTTCGGAAGCTTCTACAGACATGATCGGCAAGGATCCTGTATCAGTCGATGATGATGCGGAATGCGGCCGGCAAACTTACCACAAAGCCGTTATTGCCCAAACCCCGGGCAGTTGCTAGAGTCTCGGGCTTTCCCGCCCGACCATCAACGCAGGTTTCCTCTTCATGTTCAAACGCCTCCTGGGGTTGTTCTCCAACGACATCTCCATCGACCTCGGTACTGCCAACACCCTTATTTACATGCGCGGCCAGGGGATCGTCCTGAACGAACCGTCCGTGGTCGCGATCCGGCAGGACCGGGGGCCGGGTGGCCCACGCTCCATCGAAGCCGTAGGCATCGAGGCGAAGAAGATGCTCGGGCGCACGCCAGAGCACGTGGTGACGATCCGCCCGATGAAGGACGGCGTGATCGCCGACTTCACCACCACCGAGAAGATGCTGCAGTACTTCATCAAGAAGGTGCACGAGCGGCGGATCTTCCGCCCCAGCCCACGGGTGCTGGTCTGCGTGCCCTGCGGCGCGACCCAGGTGGAACGCCGCGCGATCCGCGAATCGGCGTTCGGCGCCGGCGCGCGCAAGGTGTACCTGCTGCAGGAACCGGTGGCGGCCGCGATCGGTGCCGGCATCCCGCTGGACGAGGCGGTCGGCTCCATGGTGCTGGACATCGGCGGCGGGACTTCCGAGGTCGCGGTGCTGTCGATGAACGGCATCGTCTACTCGGAGTCCGTGCGCATCGGCGGCGACACCTTCGACGAGGCGATCATGTCGTATGTGCGCCGCAACTACGGCGTGCTGATCGGCGAGGCCACTGCCGAGCGCATCAAGCATGCGGTGGGCTCCGCCTATCCGGGCAAGGAGCTGCTGGAGATCGAGGTCAAGGGCCGCAACCTGGCCGAGGGCGTGCCGCGTTCGTTCACGCTGAACTCCAACGAGATCCTCGAGGCCCTGCAGGACCCGCTGTACGGGATCGTCTCCGCCGTGCGCACCGCACTGGAACAGACCCCGCCGGAACTGGGCTCCGATGTCGCCGAGCGCGGCATCGTGCTGACCGGCGGCGGCGCGCTGCTGCAGCAGATCGATCGCCTGCTGATGGAAGAGACGGGCATCCCGGTAGTCATCGCCGACGATCCGCTGACCTGTGTGGCGCGTGGCGGCGGGCGTGTGCTGGAGATGCTCGACGAGAAGCAGGTGGACTTCCTGTCCATGGAGTAGACTCCGGGCTGGATCGGGGGATGGGGCGTCGCCCCGCATCCTGGAAGTTTGGTGGGGCCCTTCCCATCGCACCTGCCAACCGTGGCGCGCCCCTGACCCAATCACGACCCGCAACCGGAGGTTAAGCCATCAGCAAGCCGCTGTTCAGACTGGGTGTATCGCCCACTCTGCGCCTGCTCGCGGTGATCCTGCTGGGTGTGGCGCTGATGGCGCTGGATCACCGACTGAACGAGCTGCAGACGGTGCGCAACGCACTGTCCACGGTGGCCTACCCCCTGCAGGTTGCGGTCGATGCGCCGATCCGGGCAGGCAGCCGGCTGCTCGAATCCTTCACCAGCCGCGAAGACCTGATTACCGAGAACCGCATCCTGCGCGAAGAAAACGCGGAGCTGCGGGCCCGCCAGCTGCGCTTCGATGCACTGCAGATGGAAAACGACCGCCTGCGCGCACTCCTGAATACTGCCGAACGCGCACAAGAGCGCGTCGAGATCGCCAAGCTCCTGGCCGTGGACCTGGACCCCTTCCGCCAGCAGATCGTACTCAGCAAGGGCAACCGACACGGTGTCTACCCGGGGCAGCCGGTCATCCACCCCGATGGCGTGATCGGACAGGTCCTGTCCACCCAAATGACCAGCTCCACCGCGTTGCTGATCTCCGACCCCGGCCATGCCCTGCCTGTGCTCAGTGCCCGTACCGGTCTGCGTGGCATTGTCGTTGGCACCGGCAACCCGCGGCGCCTCGAAATGCGACACGTCCCGCCCCAGGAGGACATCGAGGAGGGCGATCTCCTGCTGACCTCCGGGCTCGGTGGACGTTTCCCGCCGGACTACCCGGTCGCCCGGGTGATCTCGGTCGAACGCCAGCCGGGGCAACCGTTTCTTGATATCCAGGCCGAGCCTCTGGCGGCCCTGGACCGCTCGCGCGAGGTCCTGCTGCTGTGGACCAGCGAGCGTCCGGACGCGGACGCCGATGCCCGCCCGGAAGAAGAAGGGGAAACGACCGAGCGCGAAGCAGAACCGGAGAGCGAGGCCGATATGCCGGAGGCGGCTGACAACCCATGAACCGCGCGCTGGGCATCCCCTGGCTGATCGCCCTGACCCTGGTCGTCGCGCTGGCCCTGTCCATCGTGCCGATACCCGATGCACTGCCCCCGGCCCGACCTGAATGGCTCCTGCTGGCGCTGGTGTACTGGATCATGGCCTTCCCCCAGCGCTTCGGGGTACTGACGGCCTTTATCATGGGTCTGCTACTGGACGCCCTGTACGGCCAGTTGCTCGGGCAGAACGCCATCGCCCTGGCGGTGGTGGCGTACATCGTGCTGCAGATTCATCCACGCCTGCGTGTTTACCCCGTATGGCAGCAGGCCATCGTGGTGGCCGCCCTCACCGCGTTTTACAAGCTTCTGGCCCTGTGGCCCCAGGGCGCGATCGGACTGCCACCCGGCAGCGCCTGGTACTGGGCGCCAGTGGCGACCAGCGCACTGGTCTGGCCCCTGATCTTCGTGCTCCTAAGGGACATGCGTCGGCGCTGGCTGCTCCACCTGAGCTGAACACGGGCCACCCGTTCTGGTCGAACGCCCCCAAAAGCCACGCGTGCGCGAACATGTACATTGATCAGTAGTTCACTAAAGAATGGAGAGACACACCATGGACCCGAAGACCCGTACCGAAATCGAGGCCGCCGTATTCCAGCGGCTGCTGCAGCATCTTGATGAGCGCAAGGATGTGCAGAACATCGACCTGATGAATCTCGCCGGCTTCTGCCGCAACTGTCTGTCCAAGTGGTACGTCGCGGCGGCCGAGGAACGCGGTGAGTCGATCGACTACGAGGGGGCCCGCGAGATTGTCTACGGCATGCCCTACAGCGAATGGAAGGAGCGCTACCAGAAGGAAGCAACCGCCGAGCAGAAGGCGGCTTTCGAGGCGAGCCAGAAATCGAGCCATGCATGACCACGGGCTGATCGAGACGCCCGAGGCCCTGCAGGCGTTCCTCGATGCCATCGCCGGGACGGACTGGATCGCGCTGGACACCGAGTTCCTGCGCGAGAAGACCTACTACCCGCAGCTCTGTCTGATGCAGGCCGCCACGCTGGATCAGCTTGCCTGCATCGACCCGTTGCAACTCGATATCCAGCAACTGGCCCCTTTGTTCCGGGACCCGGGCATTACCAAGGTCTTCCACGCCGCCTCGCAGGACATGGAGTTGCTGTATCGCGAGCTGGGGTTTGTGCCCAGCCCTGTGTTCGACACCCAGATTGCGGCCAGCATGCTCGGCTACGGCGAGCAGGTCGGCTATGCCAACCTGGTCAAGAACGTGCTCGATCGCGATCTCGACAAGAGCCAGACCCGGACCGACTGGTCCCGGCGCCCGCTGAGCGCAGACCAGATCCGTTATGCCGCGGACGACGTCCGCCACCTCGCAACGCTGTTCAACCGCCTGTTGCACGAGCTGGACACCCACGATCGCATGCACTGGCTGCGC
This sequence comes from Thioalkalivibrio sp. HL-Eb18, assembly GCF_000364985.1. Taxonomy (NCBI): domain Bacteria; kingdom Pseudomonadati; phylum Pseudomonadota; class Gammaproteobacteria; order Chromatiales; family Ectothiorhodospiraceae; genus Thioalkalivibrio; species Thioalkalivibrio sp. HL-Eb18. The sequence continues at coordinate 12,922 of NZ_KB822966.1, read as the reverse complement.
CCGGAGATGGAGGCCCTCAGCAATCCGGCCCTGTACGAACCGGACCCGGAACAAAGCTGGCAGCGCGTATCGGGCGTCAAGCGACTGAAACCCAAAGAGCGCGGCGTACTCAAATGCGTCGCGGCCTGGCGCGAGCGCACCGCGCAAAGCAGCAATCGCCCGCGGCGCTGGGTCCTGTCCGACGACCTCCTGCTGGATATCGCGCGCCGCACACCGGCTGATGCCCAGGGCTTGCGCGAACTGCGCCAGTTCCCCGGCGGGATGAAGCCGGAACACACCGAATCGCTTCTGGCCGCCATCCGGGAAGGCCAGGCCCTGCCGCGCGAACAATGGCCACAGCTGCCGGAGAAGCCGCGCCTGGATGAGCGCGACGAGGTACTGGTCGATATCGGCATGGCGCTGCTGCGCGAATGTGCACGCGAGCACCAAATCAGCGCCGCGGCAATCGCGCAACGGAAGGATGTGATCGAACTACTGAAGAGCGACGGCAAGAGTGGCCGCCTGGCGAGTGGCTGGCGCCGGGAGATTGCGGGTCAGACCATCCAGCACTGGTTTAGCGGCGAGAGTCGCCTGGCGTGCAAGCCCAGTGGCGAGCTTGATATGGAACCCGTTAGCGAAACGATCGCGGCGTCTCCCTAGACGCCGCGATCGTCGCCAGCTGCAACCCGCTTATGCCGCGGACTTGTACACACCGCGGCGCGGGGATTTCAGTCGGCCCTGGCGTTTCAGGTAAGCGAGCGTCTGCGAGATGTTCTTGGTATCCAGGCCGGCCTTCTCGGCACGCTCCTTGATCTCCTTGGTGGCCATCTCGGACTTCTCCGCCACGATCTCGACCAGCTGCTGACTGACCGAGCTGCCGCCCCGGCCACTACGCCGGCCACCGCCAGCACGACCCACACGGCCGCCCAGCTCACGGATCTGGCGCTCAAGCTCGTTGAGTTCCTTGCGATGACGCGCGATCATCTCCTTGCGCTTTTCCATCAGCTTTTCGCGCTTCTTGCGGCGCTCGGCTTCCTGGCGCTCGGCTTCTTCCTTTTCCCGCTGCCGGGCCAGTGCATACAGCTCTTCGGCGGAAAGTTCGGAGGCCTTCTTGCTATCCAGACTCATTACTCGTCTCCTTGTTCGGAACTTCTCAATGACCAGAACGGCTTCCAACCCTTCGCACGCCCTGGACGGCACATATCGCACGGGTGAATATGATAAAAATGGAAGTAAATTACAAGAGCCGAGAAATATATTAACACCTGAAGAGGAAGCGAAAATCCGACAAAAGGTGTGCGCGTTTTACATCAAGGCATGCCCCGAACAGCCGAACACGACTCCAGAAGTTCTTTTTAACCTGAAGGGAAAAGCCGCCGGGCAATGGCGACTGCGCAACGGGCACGAGCAGCTTCGGTTCAACCCCGAGGCCTTCCTCCAGGACTGGGATGCGCACTTCCCGGAGACCGTCGCCCACGAGGTGGCGCACTCACTCGTATACCGGACGTTCGGGTTACGCCGCGTACGCCCGCACGGTCCGGAATGGCGGTCCTGGATGGAAGCGTTCGAGTGCGAACCGCGCGTTACGCACAGCACCCCCCTGAAAGGCAGAAGCGTCAGGACCTATACTTACCGTTGCGCTTGCCAGACCCACGCGCTGAGTGCGCGGCGGCATTATCTGATTCAGCGGCGCCGATACCGCTATGAATGCCTCGAATGCGGGCAGCGGCTACGGCGGGAGAAATAAAGATCCATACAAAGCCTGGCGGGGCGGTCAACGCAGATCATGCAACCGGTTTTCCAACTCGGCCAGGACGCGCTCCACTGCACCACGCCCCTCGTCGATCACCGTGCGCGCCGCATCACCCATGGTTTTCCGACACTCGGAATCTCCCAGTAACTCCGCGACGGCGCGGCCCAGCGACTCGGCATCCTGCACACGCCACAACGCACCTCGATCCTCAAGGCGCTCGACGGCAAATGTAAAGTGCTCGGTACTGGGCCCTACAAGCACCGGCAGTCCGAGCGCGGCGGGCTCGAGTACATTTTGCCCCCCCAGGGGAACCAGGCTGCCGCCTACAAAAGCAGCATCCGCAGCACCCAGATAGGCTCCGATCTCGCCGATCGTATCGCCCACCAGCACATCCAGCGGCGGCCCCGGACATTGCGTGCGCCTCCCGACAGACAACCCCGCTGCCCGGGCCGCCGCGAACGCCACATCAAAGCGATCGCGGTGGCGTGGCACCCAGAGCAATACAGCGTCGGGATGGGATTCGCGCACCACAAGATGCGCCTCGAGCACGGCCCCTTCTTCACCTTCACGCGTACTGACCGCCACCCAGACCGGCGCCCTCTCGGGCGCAACCGACACACGCAGCCCCCCCGCCTCTTCATGCCCAGGCGGCAATGCGCGATCGAATTTCAGATTCCCCATCACCTGAACGCGCGCGTTCGGTGCCCCCAGCTCGCGAAATCCCCGGGCGGCCGACTCGTCCTGGGCCAGGATCTTCTCGGCACGCGCAAGGGTTTCCCGCACGAGCGGCTGCAGACGCCGGTACCGCTTGAGTGAGCGTGGCGACAGCCGTGCACTCACCACCCAGAGCGGAACACCGGCCTGTTCGCAGGCACGGTAGAGATTGGGCCAGAGTTCGGTCTCGACGATCAGAGCGACGGCCGGGCGCGTCCGCCGCAAGAATCGGCGAACGGCCCCGGGCAGGTCCAGCGGCAGATAAGCGTGCTGGACATCGCTTCCGAGAGCCGCTTCCACCCGGGCCGCCCCCTCCGGTGTCGTGGTCGTCATCAGGAGCGCACGCTCCGGATAGCGGCTGCACAGGGCACGTGCGAGCGGTACCGCCGCCTCCACCTCGCCCACCGAGGCGGCATGGACCCAGATGGAGCCGGGTGTTAGCGGCTCCCCGGCTCCCAGCCATTCACGCCAGCGGGCCACCGGTACCGCGTTCGCCCGCGCGCGGCGCACCAGCCGCGCCAGCAAGGCCGGAGCAGCCAGTCGCAGCAGGGCGGTGTACACAATGTGGCGCATCGCGGCTAGCGGCTCAGTCGAGCCACGCAATGGCCTCGGGCAAGGCGCGGATACGGATGGCGCCGTCTTCAGCGGGTAGCGGTTCCGTGCCCAAGGGGTCAAACAGCAACCGGGCGCCGACCCCGGCGCGCCGCGCGGCCTCGAGGTCGGAAGCGCGGTCCCCAACGAGCACCGAACCGGGGAGATCCAGATCCAGATCATCCCGCGCCCGCAACAGCATGCCCGGCTCCGGCTTGCGATCCGGACAGGCACGACGATAGTCGGGCTGCGCATCATGGGGATGATGGGGGCAGTGGTAGACGGCCTCGATGCGGCCGCCGCGCTCGGCAAAGCGCTCGCGCATCCAGTCCGTCAGCTGCCGGAACTCGCGGTCACCGTAATAGCCGCGGCCAATGCCGGACTGGTTGGTAACGATCACCACCGGCCACTGACGGGCGGTCGCAGCCGCCACCAACTCGAAGATGCCGGAGACGAACTCGACCTGATCGGGCCGGTGCACATAGCCATGGTCGACATTGATTACCCCGTCGCGGTCGAGAAACAGGGCACGCGCACTCACACCGACCCCGAACGGTCCTGATCGGCCACCAGCGCATCCTCGACGATCCCGCACAACAGATGCCCGATCAGCCCGTGCACCTCCTGAACCCGCGCGGTCGCGGCATCGGGCACCCGCAGCACATGATCTGCGGTATGCGTCTCGGGCAGCCCCTTCTCGCCGGTCAGGGCAACGGCAACGAGCCCACGCTGACGCGCCATCTCGAAGGCCTCGAGTACATTCGGCGAACGCCCAGAGGTGGTAATCCCGACGAATACATCCCCCGGCTGCCCCAGCGCCTCGACCTGACGCGCGAACACATGCTCGTAGCCAAAATCATTCCCGATCGCCGTCAGCACCGAGGTGTCGGTCGTCAACGCGATCGCCGCCGCACCCGGCCGCACCGCCCGATAACGACAGACAATCTCCGCCGCAATATGCTGCGCATCCGCCGCGCTGCCGCCATTGCCCGCCAGCAGCACCTTGCCGCCGTCACGGATGCACTGCAGCCAGCGCTGCCCAACCGTCTCGACCTCGGCGACAAACGCCCGGTCCTCTGCCAGCCGCCCGAACAGCCGGCTGGCCGCCGTGAGCTCCTCGATAATTCCTTCCCGCACTTGCGCTCTCCGCCAGGGAAACACTGAACAATGTAAATGGTCAGCAGGACACACCCGCCGTTGCCGGGCAAAGTACACCGCGTATCCTCGAGGCCACAAGCCACCGCACGTCGCGGTATCACAGCGCCATGTACAATTTGGGAATGTTTCTCAGCGCCAGTTCGAGTTTCGTGCCAGCTGCAAGCCATATGCCGGGCAGCTTTGTCCCATGTTCCGCGGCCCCTGCCGCCCAGCAAGCCCCGGGCGCGACCGGGTGTGCTTTCGTGCTGGCCGGGGGATCGTGTTGAGTTCAAGCGGCGCCCACACCCCGGCTGTCCTGGTCGTCGGCCCGGCCTGGGTTGGCGACATGGTGATGGCACAGAGCCTGTTCATGACGCTCAAGCAACGTGAGCCCGCACCCGCTGTGGATGTGATTGCGCCCGCGTGGAGCCTGCCGATTCTCGAGCGCATGCCCGAGGTGCGCCGCCCCATTCCGCTGCCCGTGGGCCACGGGGAGCTTGCACTCGGCCGGCGCTGGCATCTAGGACGGTCACTACGGTACGCGCACTATCAACAGGCGATCGTACTGCCGCGTTCAGCAAAGGCGGCCGTACCGGCCTTCGCCAGCGGGATACCCCGACGGACCGGTTACCGCGGCGAGCTCCGCTACGGTCTGCTCAATGACATCCGCCCACTGGATCGTCAGCGCCTGTATCGCACGGTCGATCGGTTCGTCGCGCTCGGGCACGCCCCGGATGCACCACAACCGCCCCCGATTCCGGAACCCAGGCTGGAGATCTCCGAACGTGGACGGGACGAGGCACGCATTGCACTGGGACTGGGCAACCAGGACGCACCCGTTCTGGCACTCTGCCCCGGCGCGGAGTACGGCCCCTCCAAGCGCTGGCCTGCCGAACACTATGCAGAAGTTGCTCGGGCCCGCCTGACAGCAGGCTGGCAGGTCTGGCTGTTCGGTTCGCAGAAGGACCGCCCAGTGACCCAGGCGATTGCCGAGGCCGCCCCGGGCTGCGCAGACCTGGCCGGGCGCACGCAGCTGGGCCAGGCGATAGACTTGCTTGCCTGCGCAGACCTGGTCATCACCAATGACTCGGGGCTCATGCACATTGCGGCCGCCACCGGCCGCCCGGTGATCGCTGTCTACGGGTCCTCCGACCCTGGCTACACGCCGCCGCTCACCTCCCACCGGCGCATCCTGCATCTAGGCCTGGAATGCAGCCCCTGCTTTCAGCGCGAGTGCCCCCTGGGACACCTGAACTGCCTGCGCAAGCTGGCGCCCGAGCAGGTACTGGAGGCCGCCGATGCCCTGCATGGGGAGAGGCGCTGATGCATCTGGCATTCGTGTTGTTCAAGTACTTCCCGCATGGCGGGCTGCAGCGCAACTTCCGCCGCATCACCGAGCTCGCGCTGGAGCGCGGCCATCAGATCGACGTATTCACACTCGCATGGGAGGGCTGGACCCCGGAGCACCCGCAGCTGAAGCTGCATGTACTGCGGGTGCCTGGCTGGCGCAACCACACACGCTATCGCCATTTCGCCCGCCGCGTTCAATCGGAGGTCCAGGCCCTACAGCCCGATCGCGTCGTCGGGTTCAACAAGCTGCCCGGGCTGGATGTCTACTACAACGCAGACCCCTGCTTCATCGAACGGGCGCAGGCTCGCAGCCGGTTCTATCGCCTCTCCGGGCGCTACCGCGTACATGCGGCCCTTGAGCGGGCGGTCTTTCGCACTGAGGCGAACAACCGCATCCTGCTGCTTTCCGAGGCCGAGAAGCCCCTGTTCCAGCGCTGGTACGCGACTCCCGAGGATCGCTTCCACCTGATGCCACCGTATGTCTCGGCTGACCGCTTCGCCAATGCCGACACCCCGCAACGAAGGCGCGCTCTTCGCAAAGAGCTTGGCCTGGGGGACGACTCGCTCATGCTCCTGATGGTCGGGTCGGACTTCCGACGCAAGGGTGTCGACCGCAGCATCCGGGCACTGGCCGCCCTGCCGGACGGCTTGCGCGAACGCGCCTCGCTGTACGTACTGGGCAAGGGGCGTGCGGCCCCGCTGATGCGGCTGGCGCGCCGTCTCGGTGTCGCCGGACAGGTGCATTTCCTGCAGGGGCGGGACGACGTGGCCAACTTCCTGTTTGCGGCCGACCTGTTGCTGCACCCCGCGTATCAGGAGAACACCGGGACCGCGATCGTCGAGGCCATCGCCGCCGGTCTGCCTGCCCTCGTTACAGCCAATTGCGGATACGCTTTCCACGTCGAGCGCGCTGGCTGTGGCGAGGTGCTGACCACGCCGTTCGAGCAGCCCATGATGGACGCCGCCCTGGCCCGCATGCTGAGCCAGCCCAAGCTGCAGGCCTGGCGTGATGCGGCCCTGTGCTACAGCGAACGCACCGAGCTTGGCGCACGCGCCGAGCACGCGCTGCGGGTCATCGAAGCCCCCCGCTATGGCGAGACGGCGGCATGAGCGTGCTCCGGCGCAACGAACTGGTGATGGACGATGCCTTCCGCGCGGCGCTGACCGCACGCTGCGGCCCGGGAGACCCCTTCGAGCAGGCCATGGCGCTGGATGGCGAGATCGTCCGCAACGTCGACGGGCGGCGCACATTCCGTTTCGAACTGGGCGGGCAGCGCTACTTCGCCAAGGTGCACAACGGCATGCCCTGGCGGCGCATCCTGCGCAAGCTGAGCCAGTTCCGTATCCCGGTGCTGGGCGCCGAGCCTGAATGGCGCGCGATCCACCGCCTGCAGGAACTCGGCATCCCGACCACGCCTCCCGTCGCATTCGGCATCCGGCGCGGACTGAACCCGGCACGGGAACGCTCGTTCGTGATCACCCGCGACCTGGGCCGCACCCGCACCCTCGAGCAGGAATGCCTGAGCTGGCCCGAACAGCCACCGGCATTCGCCTTTCGCCTGCAGTTGATCCGAGAGGTCGCCCGCATTGCCCGCACCCTGCACGGGAGCGGCATGAACCACCGCGACTTCTACCTGTGCCACTTCCGACTCGACCTGAACACGAACGAGGACGCCACCCGGTCGGGCCGCATCCCGCCGTGCCTGTATCTGATGGACCTGCACCGCGTGCAGTGCCATACCCGCCTCCCAGAACGTGCACGCATCAAAGACCTGGGCGGGCTGTACTTTTCCGCACTGGACATTGGCCTTGGCCACCGCGACCTGCTGCGCTTCATCCGCGAGTACCGCCACAGTTCCATCCGTGTCACCCTCAACTCCGACTCCACCCTGTGGCAGCGCGTCACACAACGCGCCCGCTGGCAGTATCAACGCGAACACGGCCGCGTGCCCGAGGGGTTACCGCGATGATCCGTCACCGTATCTTCAAGTCGCTGGGATTCGCCCCACGCTACCTCGCCGCCACCAACCGCTGCCCGGAGCTCGCCGCCGTGGCGAACGCGATCGCGTGTAGTCGGCAATTCGACGGCTGGCGGGTACTGAGCAGCTCCGCTCAAACCAGAGTGGCCAAAGGCGAGTGGAACGAGCGGCCGGTCTTCCTAAAGTTATTCATCCCCAGAAGCCGGTCAGAGCCTGTCAAGGCACTGGTGCGGGGGAGCCGTGGTGTACGAGCAGTGGATCAATCCATTCGGATGAACGAATCTGGCTTTGCCACACCCACTTCCCTGTGCCACGGCTGGATCCGAGGCTCAATCGAGTATGTTGCAACCGACGCCCTCCCGCATCCCACGGTGAATGACCTGGCAACCCATGAGGGCGGCGCCATCGCGCTGGGCACGAGGGAACGGTGGCAGCTCCTGAACCTGGTCGGCGCCGAGATCGCCCGCCTGCATACCGCTGGGTGGATACATGGCGATCTCCGCCTGGGCAACATCCTGTGCGAATGGCATGGCCCTGATGGCGCACCCAAGTTCTGGTACCTGGACAACGAGGGCAATCGGCGCTCGCGACGGACCAGCGACCGCATGCGAAACCTCGTCCAGCTTCTAATGACCCCTCGCAACCTACTCAGCCGTTTCGATCAGTACCGGCTGCTGCAAGGCTACGCCAAGGCCCAGAAATTGAGCCGCGAGCAATCCCGTACATTGGCTCGGGCCGTCGAACATGCGCGAGCCCGACGCTTGAAGCGCCGCCTCGCACGAGGAGGCCCCAAGGCGCGTTACTCGTCCCAGGCCTCCGATTAGATGGACCGGCTCGTCCGTATTTCCGGTAACCGCAAGGCCCATGACCTTCCGGGGTCCACCGTGGCAACACGCCTGTCTACTGGCGACTGGCCTCCTGCGGATCACGAACTGCGAGTGATCAAGCGCAATCGAAAAGTGGTTAGCGGCTTCCTTCAACCCTCACAACAGAATCTGCCGAGCTTGTTTTTCAAGCACTACTTGACCCGCCCCAGTCTGTTCTCTCGCCGAGCGGCCAAACGCACCTGGAAAATCAACTGGTCCCTTCATACCCATGGGGTACCGGTTCCACTCCCCCACGCTCTCATTACTGGAAACTCGGGTGTATGGTTCATCACCGAGGCCATAGAAGGCGCAGCGGCATTAACCGAGCGCCTGGCAGATAACGCCCTGACACCAGGCCAAATGCAAACGGTCACGACTGAGGCCGCCCGAGCCATTGCATACATGCACTCCCTGGGCGTCATCCATGGCGACCTGAAGTGGGGGAATATACTGGTCACCGAGGAGCTGACGCCCGTACTGGTGGACTTGGACAGCGCCAGACAGCGCTGGCGCGTGAGTGCGCGCGCAGGGGCCAAAGATCTGGCGCGTTTCATAGTCGGTGGCCTGGAGCAGGGACTGAACACCACCTGGGCGGCCCGAATCTGCAGCGTGTACTGCGAAACCCGTGCTCTCTCGGAGACCACCATCTACGAAACCATGCGCCCGGTCGTTCGACGCATCAGTCTCCGCCACCAGCGGCGCTACGGTCGGCGGCCCGTGTCCTTGGATACCGATCCGGAGTATCCGCCGAACGATAACGTACCGAACAGCAAATGAAGACCAACAACCAATCCGCCGTCCTCGTAATGCTGGACCGCCACCTGGGCAACTTCCTGGTTGCCAGCCCGGTGCTTCGGCACCTGGCCCGCCAGTTCCAGACGGCGCAGCTGATACTGCACAGCCCCCATGCCGCATTGGCTCAGAGAATCCCCGGGTTACCCAAGCCACACCTCATTTCCGCCTCTAGAGATAACCTCTGGTCTCGGGCGCGACTCTTTCACCAAACATTATCGGCCATACGCCAGCATCGCCCGCAGATGGTCATCGACTTCGGCGGCAGCAAGACCGCAGCCCTTGCCGGCGGACTGTCGCGAGCGACGTGGCGCATCTGCCACCAGGGAGCACCTCACGCTCGACTATATAACCGCCACGCCGACCCTGAGGCACTCGGCCATCACCGGATCGATACATACGGCGCCCTGGCCGCCGCCGCAGGTCACGGCTCCGGCTGGGGACACCCCAGCCTTCAGGCCACCGAGGAGGACCACGCAGACCTGGCAAGCCGGGGCTTGGGCGATCCGGGTGACATCGTCTGTCTCCACGTCGCAGGGGGCAAGGGCTACAAGCACTGGCCGCTGGAAAAATACGCTCGGATCATCGACTGGCTAGCGAACCAAGGCCTGCGCCCCGCGCTGATCGGCGCCGCACCCGATCGCATGGCCGCAAATCAGGTACTCGAACACTGTCAGCACCGCCCGCTGGACCTCGTGGAACAGCTACCGATCGGCACCTTGATCGCGTTGCTCAGCCAGTGTCGCCTTTTCGTTGGTAACGATAGCGGCCCTATGCATCTTGCCGCTGCAGCAGGCAGTCCCATCGTGGCCCTGTTCGGCCCGACTGACCCCTTGCGCTGGGGCCCTTTGACCGACCGAGCTCTTATCGTCCGCGGGATCCAGCCCATCCCCCCAGGCCAAGGCAAAAAAAGCCACCCTGATGGGCAAACAATGGACAGTATCGAGTTGAATGCTGTAATAGATGCCATCTGCCAGCAGCTACCCAGCTGAGACCGGTGTTCCCCGGGATCTTGATCTTGCCCCAAAATCCAATAGCTGTTGCAACATAGATCTTATTTCCGCAGCCACTTCTGGCCTGGCCATATCCATCGACTGCACACACGCCATCCGAACCTTCGGGTCATCAATAAAATTCGCCATTTTCCGACATATCGCCTCCCCTTCCTCCTTCTTGCAATCTAAGTATCCCCAGTCCCTTGGCCCGAGTCTAACCAACCCCTTTCTCAACTCGCAGTTCGCCACTAGTGCAATCGGATTGAACTGATCATAGTGTCGAAACCGATACCGTACGTTGGCAGCTATACGTCCTTCCAGACACATCGACAGTGAACTTCGCCTCATCGGATAAGGGGCGTGCCCCAGTTGAAGATGACTCCGGCCCCTGAGCCAGTGCTTCTCACTGAAGAAACCCACAAGCCCATCGACATACCATCTACGCCCCCAACGCTTCTGAACCCGCCTAAGCTTCTTCTTCAGACGGTAGACCGCAGGGTTTCCGGGCCAGAGCAAACCTCGCCACACTGCCAGTGGACTACAAAAGAAGTCGCATGGAACAACTGGCTTCAGCAGAAAGAAATCATCATTGAAATACAGGAACTCTTCACTAAGCCCAGGAATACGGTGTAGAACGGTTTCGATAGACAAGGAGTTAAACGTGGGGAGCACCTCCTCATACCCTCGAAAAATCTCCCGATGGTCTATGACGGCCACACCTAATCTGTCTTGCTCCCTAGAGGTGAGAAAGTCGGGCCGCTGGCGATCTGTAACCAGATACACTCTCCTGATCCAAGGTGCGTTCTGCCTTAACAGGTGCAGACAGTAATAGATTTCCCCTTGCGATCGGAAGCGTGTCGCATCCGCCGCCTCCCGCTCCAATTCTTGCGCACGCCCATCCAGAAACCGCATCCGCTCGCGACAAAGCTCCGCATCGTCGCCATCCACCCAGGTCACCACCGCGTCTACCATGCAAGCCTTCTCTGAAACATTCAATCCATCATCAGGGGGGAGGACGCGCCGCGCAAAGCCCGTATCTCATCGCCCAGCGCCTCAATATAGGCGTCAAAACGATAAGCGCTCCGGGCATAATCCATAGCCTGTTGGCTCATTGCCTGAAACCCGGAGCTATCGTCCACAAGCCCTGACACCGCCCTAGCCAGCGCTCCTGGATCCAGCACCTTGGGGATCCGCAGCGAATCTGAGACCGGGTCATATACCCGATCAGGAATGCGCTCGCAGGTACCGCCCAGCTCCTGAAGGGAAGTCAAGGGTTCAGTCGGCGGCACCAAAATCCCAGAGCAGCCTTCACTCATTGTCTCCGGAAGACCGTCCACTGCGGCCGCGACCACAATGCACCCATGCGCTGCCGCCTCCACGCTAACGAGGCCAAACGGCTCCCTGACGGAAGGTACCAAAAGGATATCTATGTCCCGAAAGAAGCCCCCCATGTGACTGACATGCCCGCGAGCATGGACCCGCCGCGCCAACCCCAGCGAGGTCGCCAACTTCAGAAACCGTGGAAGCTCCGGCCCCGTCCCTGCGACCTGCAACTCCGCGTCATATCCCCCATCAATCAGCGCCTTCAATGCATGAAGTACCACCGTGTATCCCTTCAGTGGAACATGTCGGCCCGCAATCCCCAGCTGAAACGGCCGATGCCTCTGTACACACTTCGCGTGCGATATCCCAACGTCCGCTAGTACTCTAGGCCGCAGGGGCACGCGGACAACATTGTCCGCGACAACCCCAAAACGTTCCTCAATCACCCTCTTTGCGGCATAGGAATTACAAACCACGCGATCACACTCCTGGAGGAATGCGCGTGTCTTCACTGGATCCGAATCCCACGATGCACCATGCTCTAAATATACTAACGACGCGCCAGGCGACTCCCGTTTCATCAGAACAGCCTCGCGACGCCCTGGATTGTTCCATGCAGCTATCACCATAGGCGAAACGCGCCGGGCCAATGCCCGCGCCCGATGTTCCCTCAACCACCGAGGACGTCGTGGAAGGTAGACCCCAAAACGCGCCTTCTTCAAACAGACTAGCGTTTCGGCGGTATCCTTTAACCGACCGCTGAACTCGTCATGGACTGACGTACCACTGACCACATGTTGAGTGAACCCGTCACCCAGCCCCCCTGATTCAATGAAGTCGCAAAATAGAGACTCCACACCTCCAACCACGCTCAGATTGACAACATGAAGGGTCTCTATACAACGGCCTATAGAGGTCTTCTGGATCATCGAAGATCACAACCCTTTCGATCACCTGAACACTCGATACCTAAATCCTTGCTTTTCACTTCAAGACCCGCCAAGAACGCAACAGGAAGCCACAAACCTGCCCATAAGAAAGGGTGAATCCTCGTCACGATTTCATGACTATCGAAACTGATTATCACCAACCCTCCGGCAAGAAGAGACGCTCCCATTATCGCCCCAGGAAGGCCCCGTTCTAGGGAAACGCTGATCAATGGGCCTGCATCCGGCTCCGTGCCCCGCCGAAGCGTTTTTGGAAGGGCACTGGGGCCATTACGGCCGGCCTGGGCCCCTGTAACCGCCGTTTTTGGCGGTTACAGGGGCGATTTCCGGTCCTGCGGACACACTACCCCTGCGGCAGCAGCCCCCATTGTCGCGCACGGTACAGGTTCGCCAGGGCGAACAGGCTGTGCAGCTGCGCGGTGTTCTTCTTGAGGCCGCGGTAGCGCACCTTGCGATATCCGAACAGGTTCTTCACCACATGGAACGGATGCTCCAC
>NZ_KB822965.1:0-160254 GCF_000364985.1 Thioalkalivibrio sp. HL-Eb18 | reverse complement strand
GGGATTCGAACCCTCGATGCATGAGAAAGCCGGGTTCGACGGGTGACGCGCAGCGGCACCCGAACGTCGCCGCAGGCGACGGCCCGAAGGGCGAGGCGCGCGCGCCGAGTCATCCCTTCCTCTCCGCCAGATTCAGTAAAGGGGCCCGAGTGGGCCCCTTTCGCATGTCTGGCCCCGAGATGGTGTGATCTGATGCTCCCCGGCAGGGCCGCATTTGAAGGTGTTCCACGAGGGCGCAGTGGCCATGCTCGTTGGACGTCGTGCGCGGCGCTCGCGTACACTTGCAGGCGTAACCGCACCCGTCACTCAGCCGCCGAACCGTTGTCCGAATGCGGGGTCCAGCCCCGGTAGACGGTGCGGGCGAGGTCGGGTCAAAGATCCCGAATGTATCGCAGTATCGCCGCCGGCATATGGCCTGGCGGCTTCGACCCAGACCATCCGGAGGTCCCCTGTGTCCGCGCCCGCTCTGCTCGTCCTGGAAGATGGCACTGTGTTTCATGGTCAGGCGATTGGCGCCCAGGGCCAGACGGTCGGCGAGGTGGTGTTCAACACCGCGATGACCGGTTATCAGGAGATCCTGACGGATCCCTCCTACCACCGGCAGATGGTCACGCTGACTTATCCGCATATCGGCAATACCGGGACCACTCCGGAGGACGATGAGTCCGCGCGCGCCCATGCCGCCGGTCTGATCATCCGCGACCTGCCGCCGCTGGTGTCCAACTGGCGCTCGCGCGAGTCGCTGCCGGATTACTTGCTGCGCCACGGCATCGTGGCGATCAGCGGGATCGATACCCGCAAGCTGACCCGCATCCTGCGCGAGAAGGGTGCGCTGAACGGCTGCATCCAGGCCGGTGAGGTGGACGAGCAAGCGGCCCTGGCCGCGGCGCGCGAGTTCCCCGGCATCAAGGGGATGGATCTGGCGCGCGAGGTCACCACGCGCAACCGCTACGAGTGGCTGGAAGGGACCTGGCAGCTGGGCGAAGAGTCGGCCCGGGTGGACCCGGAGCAGGCCGAATTCCACGTGGTGGCCTACGACTTTGGCATGAAGCAGAACATCCTGCGCATGCTGGCGGATCGTGGCTGCCGCGTGACCGTGGTCCCGGCCGAGACGCCGGTGGACGAGGTGATGGAGCTCAAGCCCGACGGTGTGTTCCTGTCCAACGGCCCGGGCGACCCCGAGCCCTGCACCTACGCGATCGACGCGATCCGCGACTTCTGCGAGCGCAAACTGCCGCTGTTCGGGATCTGCCTGGGGCATCAGCTGCTGGGCATCGCCAGCGGCGGCAAGAGCGTGAAGATGAAGTTCGGCCACCACGGGGCGAACCACCCGATCCGGCACGAGGCCAGCGGGCGCGTGATGATCTCGTCACAGAACCACGGTTTTGCGATCGACGAGGACAACCTGCCCGACACCCTGACGCCGACCTACCGGTCGCTGTTCGATGGCACGCTGCAGGGGATCGCGCGCACCGACTGCCCGGCCTTCAGCCTGCAGGGGCATCCGGAGGCCAGTCCGGGCCCGCACGATGTGTCCCCGGCGTTCGACGACTTCGTCGAGATGATGCGCGCCGCGCGTCGCTAAAGCCCCTCCTACCGATTTCCCGATTTCGACAGCCTGCGAGAGCCGTCACATGCCCAAGCGTACCGACATCCAGAGCATCCTGATCCTCGGGGCCGGCCCGATCGTGATCGGTCAGGCCTGCGAGTTCGACTACTCCGGCGCCCAGGCCTGCAAGGCCCTGCGCGAGGAGGGTTACCGGGTGATCCTGGTGAACTCCAACCCGGCGACCATCATGACCGACCCGGAGATGGCGGATGCCACCTACATCGAGCCGGTGGAGTGGGAGACGGTCGCCAAGATCATCGAGAAGGAGCGCCCGGATGCGGTGCTGCCGACCATGGGCGGGCAGACGGCGCTGAACTGTGCGCTGGACCTGTCGCGCGAGGGCGTGCTCGAGAAGTATGGCGTGGAGATGATCGGCGCCAACGAGGCGGCGATCGACATGGCCGAGGACCGCGACCACTTCAAGGCGGCGATGGCCGACATCGGCCTGGATACACCGACCGCGATGCTCGCGCACTCCTGGGAGGAGGCGCAGGAGATCCAGCCGAAGATCGGCTTCCCGGTGATCATCCGGCCGTCGTTCACCCTCGGCGGTTCGGGCGGCGGCATCGCCTACAACCGCGAGGAGTTCGAATACATCGTCAAGAACGGGCTCGATCTCTCGCCGGTGAACCAGGTGCTGCTGGAGGAATCCGCGCTCGGCTGGAAGGAGTTCGAGATGGAGGTGGTCCGCGACAAGGCGGACAACTGCATCATCATCTGCTCCATCGAAAACCTGGACCCGATGGGCATCCACACCGGGGACTCGATCACCGTGGCCCCGGCGCAGACCCTGACCGACAAGGAATACCAGATCATGCGCGACGCCTCGCTGGCGGTGCTGCGCAAGATCGGTGTGGAGACCGGCGGCTCCAACGTGCAGTTCGCGATCAACCCGGAGAACGGGCGCATGATCGTGATCGAGATGAACCCGCGGGTGTCGCGTTCCTCCGCGCTGGCCTCCAAGGCGACCGGCTTCCCGATCGCCAAGGTCGCGGCCAAGCTGGCGGTGGGCTACACCCTGGACGAACTGAAGAACGAGATCACCGGCGGGCTGACCCCGGCTTCGTTCGAGCCGTCCATCGACTACGTGGTCACCAAGATCCCGCGCTTCACCTTCGAGAAGTTCCCGCAGGCGGAGGCGCGGCTGACCACGCAGATGAAGGCCGTGGGCGAAGCGATGGCCATCGGCCGCACCTTCCAGGAGTCGTTCCAGAAGGCGCTGCGCTCGATGGAAACGGGCATGGATGGCCTCGACGAGCGGATCGACCTGGCGGCCGAAGATGTCGTCGATCAATTGCGCACGAAGCTCGCCAACCCCAGTCCCGACCAGGTGCTGTACGTGGCCGATGCCTTCCGTGCCGGCTTCTCGATCAAGGACATCTTCGACCTGACCGCGATCGATCCCTGGTTTCTGGCGCAGATCCAGGAGCTGGTGGATGTCGAGAAGGGCCTGAAGGATCGCATCCTGGGCGACATCGCCGCCGAGGAGATGTATCGCCTGAAGCAGCGCGGTTTCTCCGACCTGCGCCTGGCGAAGCTTCTCAACGAGACCGAGAAGGCCGTGCGCAAGCACCGCCACAAGCTGGGCGTGCGCCCCGTGTACAAGCGGGTGGATACCTGCGCGGCCGAGTTCGCGACCACCACGGCCTATATGTATTCCTCCTACGAGGAGGAAAACGAGGCGGAGCCGACCGACAAGCAGAAGATCATGGTCCTCGGCGGCGGGCCGAACCGTATTGGCCAGGGTATCGAATTCGACTACTGCTGCGTACACGCCGCACTGGCCATGCGTGAGGACAAGTACGAGACCATCATGGTCAACTGCAACCCGGAGACCGTCTCCACCGACTACGACACCTCCGACCGGCTTTATTTCGAGCCGCTGACCCTGGAGGACGTGCTGGAAGTCGTCGAGACCGAGAAGCCGGTGGGCGTGATCGTGCAGTACGGCGGCCAGACACCGCTCAAGCTCGCGCGGGATCTCGAGGCGGCCGGTGTGCCGATCATTGGCACCAGCCCGGACTCGATCGATCTGGCCGAGGACCGCGAGCGCTTCCAGGCCCTGTTGCACAAGCTGGGTCTCAAACAGCCGCCCAACCGCACCGCGCGCAGCGAGGAAGAGGCGGAGAAGCTGGCCGACGAGATCGGCTACCCCCTGGTGGTGCGCCCGTCCTACGTGCTCGGTGGCCGTGCGATGGAGATCGTGCGTGACCGCGAGGATCTGCGCAGCTACATGCAGAACGCGGTGTCCGTCTCCAATGATGCGCCGGTGCTGCTGGACCGCTTCCTGGATGACGCCATCGAGGTCGACGTGGACGCGATCTCGGACGGCGAGAATGTGATCATCGGCGGGATCATGGAGCACATCGAGCAGGCCGGCGTGCATTCCGGCGACTCGGCCTGCTCGCTGCCGCCGTTCTCGCTGTCGATGGAACTGCAGGACGCGATGGTCGAGCAGGTACGCAAGATGGCGCTGGGGCTCAAGGTCGTGGGCCTGATGAACACCCAGTTCGCGATCAAGGGCAATGACATCTACGTGCTGGAGGTGAATCCGCGCGCCTCGCGCACGGTGCCGTACGTGTCCAAGGCCGTCGGGCGTCCGCTGGCCAAGATCGCCGCGCGCTGCATGGCCGGCCAGACCCTGGCCGAACAGGGTGTGGGCGATGCGGTGTACCCCGAGTACTACTCGGTGAAGGAATCCGTGTTCCCGTTTGCCAAGTTCCAGGGCGTGGATCCGATCCTGGGGCCGGAGATGAAGTCCACCGGCGAGGTGATGGGGGTCGGGCGCAGCTTCGCCGAGGCCTTCGCCAAGAGCCAGCTGGGGGCGGGCGTGCTGCTGCCGTCCACCGGCAAGGCCTTCGTGTCCGTGCGCGAGATCGACAAGCCGCATGTGGCCGAGGTGGCCCGGCGCCTGGTCGAGCTGGGCTTCGAGGTCCTGGCGACGCGCGGTACGGCGAAGATCCTGGAGGAGGCCGACATCGCGGTCACGCGTGTGAATAAGGTGACCGAGGGTCGCCCGCACATCGTCGACATGATCAAGAACGACGAGATCAGCTTCATTATCAACACGGTGGAGGGCAAGCAGTCGACCTCCGACTCCTACACCATTCGCCGCGAGGCGCTGATGCACAAGGTGGGGTACACCACGACCATCGCCGGCGCCCGTGCCACGGTGCAGGCCCTGGATCACCTGGGGGCGAACGACGTGTTCCGGCTGCAGGACCTCCATCAGGAGAATCTCGGAGGGAAAAGCGCATGAACAAGACCCCGCTGACCGTAACCGGCGCCGAGAAGATGAAGGCGGAGCTGAAGAAGCTGAAAGGCGAGGATCGCCCGCGGGTGGTGAATGCGATTGCCGAGGCGCGCGAACACGGCGATCTGAAGGAAAACGCCGAATACCACGCTGCGCGCGAGCAGCAGAGCTTTATCGAGGGGCGCATCCGCGAGCTGGAGGGCAAGCTCTCCAACGCCCAGATCATCGACGTCACAGCCCTGCCACAGACGGGCAAGGTCGTGTTCGGTGTGACCGTGGTGCTCGAGGCGACCGAAGACGGGCGCCAGGTGACCTACAAGATCGTGGGCGAGGACGAGGCCGACATCAAGCAGAACATGATCTCGGTGTCCTCGCCGATTGCGCGCGCGCTGATTGGCAAGGAAGAGGGCGATGTCGTGACCGTCCAGGCGCCGGGTGGCGAGACGGAATACGAGATCCTCGAGGTGCGCTACGTCAACTGACGTAGCGGGCGGGATCAGGCCGGGTCGAGGGTAACCTTGGGCTCGTCCGGATTGCGCCGGAACAGGGTCGCCACGTAGCCGATTCGCTGGACCAGGGCCGCACCCGTGCGTTCGCACAGGTCCTCGACCGTACCATTGCGGGCCTCGCGGTCGCCGATATTGACCTTGATCTTGACCAGCTCGTGATGCGCCAGTGCCTGTTCCAGCTCCTTGACCACGGCGTCCGTCAGGCCATTGCGGCCGATGGTCACGATGGGCTTGCGCGGGTGGGCGAGGCTGCGCAGGTGGCGGCGTTGCGCGTCGGTCAGATTCACGTGGAATTTTGATTCGGTATTGGAACACGCAAATTGTAGCACGCGGATCGCGTGCCTGAGCCAGGAGAACCACGGTGCCCAAGCGTAGCCGTTCCAGTCAGCGCTGGCTGAAGGAGCACTTCGACGATCCGTACGTGCAGCGGGCGCAGCAGGAGGGCTATCGTGGTCGCGCTGTCTACAAGCTGCAGGAGATCGACGAACGTGACCGGCTGCTCAAACCGGGCATGCGCGTGGTCGATCTGGGGGCGGCGCCGGGTGGCTGGACGCAGTACGCCGCACAGAAGATCGGTCGCAAGGGGGGGCTCGTGGCCTCCGATATCCTGCCGATGGATCCTGTGCCCGGTGCCACGATCATTACCGGCGACTTTCGCGAGGATGCAGTCCTGCAGGCGATCCTGGAGGCGCTGGACGGGCAGCGCGCCGACCTTGTGCTTTCCGATATGGCCCCCAACCTTACGGGTACGGATGCGATCGATCAGCCGCGCTCGATCCATCTGTGCGAGCTGGCGCTGGAGTTGGCCTGCGATGTGCTGAACCCTCGGGGTGCGATGCTGGTCAAGTTGTTTCAGGGCGAGGGATCGGACGCCTATCTGGCCGAGGTGCGGCGCCGGTTCGAGAAGGTGCAGGTGCGCAAACCGCAAGCCTCGCGCCCACGGTCACGCGAAGTGTACGTATTGGCGCGTGGCCCTCGGGATGTGTAAAGCTCGCGAGAATCCACGTAGGTAAAAGTTTTTCGAGGTGGCGTTTTGAACGGTCTGGCCAAGAATTTGATCATCTGGGCGGTCATCGCGATCGTCCTGATGTCGGTATTCAACAACTTCAGCCCGCAACAGCAGCAGGATGTGCGGAGTATTACCTATTCCGAGTTCATCCGGGATGTGCAGGGCGGCCGTATCGACAGCGTCACCATTGAGGGCGACAAGATCCGCGGCCAGACCATTGAGGGTCAGCGCTTCACCACGGTCAATCCCAATGACACCGGCCTGATCGGTGATCTGCTGCAGAACAATGTGGAGATCAATGCGCAGGAGGATGCCGAGCGCTCGCTGCTGATGAGCATCCTGATCTCCTGGTTCCCGATGCTGCTGCTGATCGCCGTGTGGATCTATTTCATGCGCCAGATGCAGGGTGGCGGTGGCGCTGGTCGCGGGGCGATGTCCTTCGGCAAGTCCAAGGCCAAGCTGATGTCCGAGGACCAGGTGAAAGTCACCTTCGGTGACGTGGCCGGCTGCGACGAAGCGAAGGAAGAGGTCTCCGAGCTGGTCGACTTCCTGCGCGACCCGTCCAAGTTCCAGAAGCTGGGTGGCCAGATCCCGCGTGGCGTGCTGATGGTCGGCTCGCCGGGTACCGGCAAGACCCTGCTGGCCAAGGCCATTGCCGGCGAGGCCAAGGTGCCGTTCTTCAGTATCTCCGGTTCCGACTTCGTGGAGATGTTCGTGGGTGTGGGCGCCTCGCGTGTACGTGACATGTTCTCCGAGGCCAAGAAGCACGCCCCCTGCATCATCTTTATCGACGAGATCGATGCGGTCGGTCGCCAGCGTGGCGCCGGCATGGGTGGCGGTCACGACGAGCGCGAGCAGACCCTGAACCAGCTGCTGGTCGAGATGGACGGCTTCGAGGGCACCGAGGGCATCATTGTGATCGCCGCGACCAACCGCCCGGACGTGCTCGACCCGGCGCTGCTGCGTCCGGGCCGTTTTGACCGCCAGGTGGTGGTCCCGCCGCCGGACGTGCGTGGCCGCGAGCAGATCCTCAAGGTCCACATGAAGAAGACGCCGATCGCCGACGACGTGCGTCCGGACCTGATCGCGCGCGGCACGCCGGGCTTCTCCGGTGCGGACCTGGCGAACCTGGTCAACGAGGCGGCTCTGTTTGCGGCCCGGGCCGGCAAGCGCCTGGTCGACATGAGCGACTTCGAGCGCGCCAAGGACAAGATCATGATGGGCGCCGAGCGCAAGTCCATGGTGATGTCCGAGGACGAGAAGAAGCTGACGGCCTACCACGAGGCGGGGCACGCGATCGTCGGGCTCACGGTCCCCGAGCATGACCCGGTCTACAAGGTCAGCATCATCCCGCGTGGACGGGCCCTGGGCGTGACCATGTTCCTGCCCGAGGAAGATCGCTACAGCCACTCCAAGACCCGGCTGGAGAGCCAGTTGGCGAGCCTGTTTGGGGGGCGTCTGGCGGAAGAAATCATCTTCGGCGACGACAAGGTGACCACTGGCGCTTCCAACGACATCGAGCGTGCCACCCAGATCGCTCGCAACATGGTGACCAAGTGGGGTCTTTCCGAGAAGCTGGGCCCGCTGGACTACGGCGAAGAGGAAGGGCACCCGTTCCTTGGCGGGCAGATGGGGGCGAAGTCCAAGCCGATGTCCGACGAGACCGCGCGCCAGATCGACGCCGAGGTGCGTCGGATCATCGACACGAACTACCAGCACGCCAAGCAGATCCTGCTGGACAACCTCGACAAGCTGCACGCGATGGCCAAGGCGTTGATGAAGTACGAGACCATCGACGACAAGCAAATCGAGGACATCATGGCTGGGCGCGAACCGCGTGAGCCGGCGGATTGGGACAGCGACAGTGGTTCCGATGGATCGGCGCAGGCGGGCGACGAGCCCGCCGCCGATTCCGACGACGGCCGCGAGGACGACGACAGCAAGGGTGTTGTCGGCGGGCCTGCCCCGCAGTCCTGACCGGCGTATCTCAACAGGGTGGCGACAGGCCGCCATGGGCCGCCAGGGTTTCTCTGGCGGCCTTTTCATTTGGCGGGGAGGACACAAAAGCATGGGCATGGATACGGAAGGCGCGACAGCGATCCTGCACTGCGGAAGGCACCGGCTGGCGCTGGATCGCCCACGGATCATGGGCATCCTGAACGTCACGCCGGACTCGTTCTCCGATGGCGGCTCGCATCAGCGTGTGGAACAGGCCCTGGAGCACGCCCGCAGGATGGTGGAGCAGGGCGCCGACCTGATCGATATCGGGGGCGAGTCGACGCGTCCGGGGGCTGAGCCAGTCGCACTGGAGGAGGAACGGCGGCGGGTGTTGCCCGTGATCGAGGCCCTTGCCGCGGAACTGGAGGTCCCGCTGTCGGTGGACACGATGAAGCCTGAGCTGATGCGCGAGGCCGTGGCGGCGGGGGCCACGCTGCTGAATGACGTCAACGGGTTTCGCGCCGAGGGGGCCTGGGAAGCCGCCGTTACTGCCGCCCGCGAGCAGGGTGTGGCCCTGTGCGCGATGCACATGCAGGGGGAGCCGCAGTCCATGCAGCAGGCCCCGCACTACGACGACGTCGCACGGGAGGTGGGCGCGTTCCTGCGTGATCGGCGCGAGGCGTTTGCGCGCGAAGGCGTGCCAGCCGAGCAGTTGCTGCTGGACCCGGGCTTCGGATTTGGCAAGACGCTGGAGCACAACCTGGCACTTTTCCATGCGCTGCCCGCGCTGGCCGATCTGGGGTCGCCGCTGCTGGTGGGGGTCTCGCGCAAGTCGATGATCGGTGCCCTGCTGGGGGATCGTCCGGTCCAGGAACGTGACACCGGTTCCGCGATTGCGGCGTTACTGGCGGCGCAGGCCGGCGCGCGTGTCCTGCGTGTGCACGATGTCGCAGGGACACACGATGCGCTGGCGCTATACTTTGCACTGACACTACAGGCATGGCGGGGCTCCCGCCAGCCGTGATCCGTTTTCTGTATCAAGGGAGAAGCAAGCGGCATGGGGCGTTATTTCGGCACCGACGGGATTCGTGGGCGTACAGGCGACTGGCCGATGACGCCCGAGTTCGCGCTGCGTCTGGGGTATGCGGTGGGCGAGGTGCTGGGCGCGCGGTCCAAGCGTCAGGGTCCGGTGCTCGTGGGGAAGGACACCCGGGTCTCGGGCTACATGTTCGAGTCGGCGCTACAGGCCGGGTTGTCGGCCGCAGGCCTGGATGTGGCCCTGCTGGGGCCGATGCCGACGCCCGCGGTAGCCTATCTCACGCGGACCTTCCGTGCGACCGCCGGGGTCGTGATCAGCGCCTCGCACAACCCGTTCCACGATAACGGTTTCAAGTTCTTCACCCCGGAGGGCGACAAACTCGCGGATGCGGTGGAAGAGGCCATCGAGGCGCGTCTGGATGAGCCGCAGCGTTCGGTGGACGGAGCGCACTTGGGCAAGGCCGTGCGTATCGCCGATGCCGCCGGCCGTTATATCGAGTTCTGCAAGAGCGCCATCCCGGCGCGCTCCGAGTTGCGCGGCCTGCGCGTCGTGGTCGATTGCGCTCACGGCGCGACCTACAACGTCGCCCCGCCGGTATTCGAGGAGCTGGGGGCAGAGGTGGAGGTGCTGGGTGCCCGACCGGATGGCTACAACATCAACGCCGGCGTGGGTGCGCTGTACCCGGAGGTCGTGGCCGAGCAGGTGAAGGCCTCCGGGGCCGACCTCGGGATCGCCCTCGATGGCGACGGCGATCGCGTGATCCTGGCGGATGCGAACGGAAATGTGGTCGATGGTGACCAGATTCTCGGAATTCTCGCCCTTGATCGCCAGCAGTCGGGTCTGCTCCAGGGTGGGGTGGTCGGCACCCTGATGACCAACCTTGGGCTCGAGAATGCCCTGAGTGAGCACGGGATCCCGTTCGTGCGGGCGAAGGTCGGCGACCGCTATGTCCTCGAGGAGCTGCGTCAGCGCGACTGGATGCTGGGCGGAGAAGGATCCGGGCATATCGTATGTTTGGAGCACACGACGACCGGCGACGGGACCGTTGCGGCACTGCAGGTCGCCCACCTGATGCACCGCACAGGCTGCTCGCTCGCGGAGCTCGCGGCGAAGATCCCGAAGCTGCCGCAGTGCCTCGTGAACGTCCCGATCTCGGGCAAGGCCAATGGCTGTCTGGAGGCACCTGCCGTGCGCTCCGAGGTCGCCGCGGTCGAGGCCGAGCTGGGTGTGCACGGACGTGTCCTGCTACGCCCGTCCGGTACCGAGCCCCTGGTACGCGTGATGGTCGAGGCCCAGGACGAAGTCATTACCCGCCAGGCCGCCGAGCGCATCGCCGACAGCATCCGCGCGGCTGTTTGATCCCGGTCTGGGGGCGATACCGGCCCATTGGTCGTTCCTCAGGGGATTGGCCGCCCGTTTGCCCAGTGTCGGGCTCGGTTGATTTGCACCGGGTGCGCCGGTAACATCCCGCCGCTCCAATCATCATGATCGGACTCCGTGTATCCGCGCGGGTCCGACCGTTCTCGCAGGAGGAAGATCCGCATGCGCAAGCCGCTGGTCGCCGGTAACTGGAAGATGAACGGTTCGCGCGAGGCGAACCGCGCCCTCCTGTCGGCCCTGAAGGACAGTCTGGGCGACCTGCAGGATGTCGACGTTGCGGTGTGTCCGCCCGCCGTCTACCTGTCCGAGATCGCCGAGACCCTGTCGGGCAGCGTGATCGAGGTCGGTGCGCAGGACTGCTCGGATCAGGAAAAGGGCGCCTATACCGGTGAATTGGCCGGTTCCATGCTGGCCGAGGCGGGCTGTCGTTACGTGATCGTTGGCCACTCCGAGCGCCGCGAGCGCCAGAACGAGTCCAGCGAGTGGGTGGCAGCCAAGTTCATCGCCGCCCAGGCCGCCGGGCTGACGCCGATCCTGTGTGTCGGCGAGCAGAAGAGTGACCGCGAAGGCGGACGCACCGAATCCGTGGTGGCCGAGCAGCTGGATGCGGTACTGGATGCCGCCGGCGTCGAGGCCTTCGATCGCGCCGTGATTGCCTACGAGCCCGTCTGGGCGATCGGCACCGGTCTGACCGCCACGCCCGAGCAGGCGCAGGAAGTGCATGCCTTTATCCGCAACCGGGTGGCGGGTCGTGATCCGCGCATCGCTGCGGATCTGCGCGTCCTCTACGGCGGCAGCATGAAGGCGGACAACGCCGCGGGCCTGCTGGCGCTGGAAGACATCGACGGCGGGCTGATCGGTGGCGCCTCGCTGGACGCCGATGCCTTTGCCGCGATCGCCCGTGCGGCGGCCGAGCGGGTCGCGGCATGATCTACGGGTTGCTCCTGGTCGTTCAGGTCGCGGTCTCGATCGCCCTGATCGCCCTCGTGCTGATGCAGCATGGCAAGGGTGCCGACGCGGGTGCGGCCTTTGGCAGTGGTGCGTCCGCGACCGTGTTCGGTGCGCGCGGCTCAGCCAACTTTCTGAGCCGCTCGACCGCGTTTCTGGCTGTGGTGTTCTTCGTGAACAGCCTGACGCTGGCCTATCTCGCCTCCTCGACACCCCAGGCCGAAAGCCTGATGGATCAGCTCGAGGCGGAAGAGATGCGCGAGGAGGGCGATATTCCGGAAGGCATTCCCGGTACAGTACCCCGGGACGACGAATCGGACGCCCCGGCCTCGGATCGCCCGGCCGACGTACCCGAATAGGCCGGCGACCGCGGCCTCCTAGACAGGCAGATGTGGTGGAATTGGTAGACACGCTATCTTGAGGGGGTAGTGGCGAAAGCCGTGTGGGTTCGAGTCCCACCATCTGCACCATTTCAAAGGCCCCTGGCGACGTTCGAGAATCGGCGCTTGGAGTCAAAACAAAATAAAATCAGTAACTTATAAAATCACAAAGACTTGACACCGTTTTCACGGTTCACCTAGACTCCGTGCCCGGTATGCGCCCCGGCCTCGTCCATCGAGGTGGCCACCAACCGGTGCATTCAACCAGCAACGCTAGAACGGCTCGCGGACGCGCCGGATCCACGCGGCACCCTGCGAACCGACCCGCCCGAGGGCGGTGTACGGGAGAGAGACATGCTGGAAGGTTATCTACCCATCCTGCTGTTCATCGCAGTGGGGATCGTGATTGGCATCGTGCCGCTGGTGGTCGGGATGGCCGTCGGGCCGCGCAAGCCCGACGCCGCGAAGAACTCGCCCTACGAGTGTGGCTTTGAGGCCTTTGAGGACTCGCGGCTGAAGTTCGATGTGCGCTTCTACCTGGTTGCGATCCTCTTCATCATCTTCGATCTCGAGATCGCATTTCTCTTCCCGTGGGCGGTATCGCTGGATGCCATTGGCCTGTTCGGGCTTCTTGCGATGGCCGTGTTTTTGCTCATTCTGGTGGTTGGGTTCATTTACGAGTGGAAGAAGGGGGCGCTGGAATGGGAATAGAAGGCGTTCTTGAAAAGGGCTTCGTCACCACCTCGGCTGACAAGCTCATCAACTGGGCCCGTACGGGCTCGTTGTGGCCGATGACCTTCGGTCTGGCCTGCTGCGCGGTGGAGATGATGCACGCCGGTGCCGCGCGCTATGACCTCGACCGCTTCGGGATCATCTTCCGGCCGAGTCCGCGTCAGTCCGACGTGATGATCGTGGCCGGCACGCTGGTCAACAAGATGGCGCCGGCGCTGCGCAAGGTGTACGACCAGATGCCCGAGCCGCGCTGGGTGATCTCCATGGGCTCCTGCGCCAACGGCGGCGGCTACTACCACTACTCCTATGCCGTGGTGCGCGGGTGTGACCGCATCGTGCCGGTGGATGTCTACGTGCCGGGCTGTCCGCCCACGGCCGAGGCCCTGCTCTACGGCATCATCCAGCTGCAGAACAAGATCCGGCGCACGAACACCATCGCGCGCTAACGCACCCGGGGTTTCAGATGGCTGAACAAGACAACTGGATCGACGCCCTGCGGGCGGAACTGGGCGACGCCCTGGAGACGGTCACGGAGGCCTATGACGAGGTCACCGTCGATATCCGGCCGCAAGCCTGGCGCGAGGCCGCCGAGAAACTGCGTGATGCGTTCAGCTTCGAGATGCTGATCGACCTGTGTGGGGTGGACTATCTCGAATACGGCCAGGACGAGTGGGGCACAGAGTCCGCGACGAACACGGGTTTCTCCCGCGGGGTCGAGCCGGCCACCTCCGGGCGATTCACCTTCGATGACGCCCCGGAAGACAGCCTCTGGGACGGGCCGCGCTTTACCGTGGCTGTGCAGCTGCTGTCGATCCAGCACAATCGCCGCCTGCGTATGCGCGCCTGGCTGGCGGATGACGAATTCCCCGAGGTCGAGTCGCTGGTGGAGGTCTGGGCCTCGGCCAACTGGTTCGAGCGCGAGGCCTTCGACCTGTTCGGGATCCTGTTCTCCGGACATCCGGACCTGCGCCGCATCCTCACCGACTACGGCTTTGTCGGCCACCCGTTCCGCAAGGACTTCCCGCTGATCGGCCATGTCGAGATGCGCTACGACGCCGAGCAGGCGCGCGTGGTGTACCAGCCGGTGACCATCGAGCCGCGCGTGCTGGTGCCCAAGGTGATCCGCGACGACCATCGCTACAGCGAGGGCGAGAAGCCGGGCGAAGGAGCCGAGAATGCCTGAGATTCGCAACTTCACCCTGAACTTCGGACCGCAGCATCCGTCCGCCCATGGCGTGCTGCGGCTGGTGCTGGAGATGGACGGCGAGGTGGTGCAGCGCGCCGACCCGCATATCGGTCTGCTGCACCGCGGCACCGAGAAGCTCGCCGAGAGCAAGCCGTACAACCAGTCGATCGGCTACATGGACCGCCTCGACTACGTGTCGATGATGGCCAACGAGCACGGCTATGTGCTCGCGATGGAAAAGCTGCTCCAGATCGAGGCCCCGCTGCGCGCGCAGTACATCCGGGTGATGTTCGACGAGATCACCCGCATCCTGAATCACCTGATGTGGCTGGGCGCACACGCGCTGGATATCGGTGCGATGGCGGTGTTCCTGTATGCCTTCCGCGAGCGCGAAGACCTGATGGACTGCTACGAGGCGGTCTCGGGGGCGCGCATGCACGCCACCTACTACCGTCCGGGCGGTGTTGCGCGCGACCTGCCGGGCACGATGCCGCAGTACCAGCCGTCTTCGTGGAAGTCGCAGGACGTCGTGGATGACCTGAACAGGATTCGTCAGGGCTCGCTGCTGGACTTCATCGAGGCCTTTACCGAACGCTTCCCGGGCTGCGTCGACGAGTACGAGACCCTGCTGACCGACAACCGTATCTGGAAACAGCGCACCGTGGGCATCGGCGTGGTCGATCCCGAACGCGCCATGCAGCTGGGCTTTACCGGCCCGATGCTGCGCGGCTCCGGCATCGAGTGGGACCTGCGCAAGAAGCAGCCCTACGAGGTCTATGACCGGCTTGATTTCGATATCCCCGTGGGCGTCAACGGCGACTGTTACGACCGCTACCTGGTACGCATCGAGGAAATGCGCCAGTCCAACCGCATTATTCGCCAGTGTGTGGACTGGCTGCGCCAGAACCCGGGCCCGGTGCTGCTGGAGGATCACAAGATCACCCCGCCCAAGCGCGAGGAGATGAAGGCCGACATGGAGGCCCTGATCCACCACTTCAAGCTGTTCACCGAGGGCATGTGCCTGCCGGAAGGCGAGGCCTATGCCGCGGTGGAGCATCCGAAGGGCGAGTTCGGGGTGTATCTGGTCTCGGATGGTTCCAACAAGCCCTATCGCCTGAAGGTCCGTCCACCGGGCTTTGTGCACCTGTCCGCGCTGGACGAGATGGCGCGCGGCCACATGCTGGCCGATGTGGTCGCCATCATCGGGACCCAGGACATCGTATTCGGGGAGATCGACCGCTGATGGCTGCCGAACAGAAAACCGTCGCCTTCCACAAGCCCGCCGGCAAGAAGGTGGAACTCAGCGACCACGAGCGCGAAGAGATCGACGCCTGGCTGGCGCGCTATCCCGAAGACCAGAAGCGCTCCGCGGTGCTCGGCGCCCTGCGTGCAGTGCAGCACGAGGACGGCTATCTCTCCACCGCCAAGATGGACGCGGTGGCCGAATACCTCGGCCTGCCGGCGATCGCGGTCTACGAGGTGGGCTCGTTCTATTCGATGTACGAGCTGGAGCCGGTCGGCAAGCACACCATCATGGTGTGCAACAACATCTCCTGCATGCTGCGCGGCTCGGAACAGATCATCGAGCACCTGGAGAACCGGCTCGGCATCAAGCTTGGCGAGAGCACGCCGGACGGCAAGTTCTACCTGAAGATGGAAGAGGAGTGCCTGGCAGCCTGCTGTGGTGCCCCGATGATGCAGGTGGATCACGTCTACTACGAGAATCTCACCCCCGAGAAGGTGGACGAGATTCTCGACGGTCTGGAGAAGTAGCATGGCCAACCAGATCTGCTTTGCGACCCGCTACCTGGACGATCCCGCCTCGCTCGAGACCTACAAGAGCGTTGGCGGCTACCAGGCGCTGGAGAAGGTCTACAAGGGCAAGATGGCCCCCGAGGACGTGATCGAGGAGGTCAAGACCTCCAACCTGCGCGGTCGCGGCGGGGCGGGATTCCCCACCGGGCTCAAGTGGTCGTTCATGCCGCGCAACACCCCCGGGCAGAAGTACATCGTGTGCAACTCGGACGAATCCGAGCCGGGCACCTGCAAGGACCGCGAGATCCTGATGTACAACCCGCATGCCCTGATCGAGGGCATGGCGATCGCCGGCTACGCGATCGGCGCGACGGTGGGCTACAACTACATGCGCGGCGAGTTCATGGACGAGGTGAACACGCGCTTTACGGCGGCCCTGAAAGAGGCCTACGACGCCGGTTATCTCGGCAAGGACATCTTCGGGTCCGGGGTCGATTTCGATCTCTACCCGTCGCTGGGTGCCGGGGCCTACATCTGCGGCGAGGAGACGGCGCTGCTGGAGTCCCTGGAGGGCAAGAAAGGCCAGCCGCGCTTCAAGCCGCCGTTTCCGGCCAACTACGGTCTGTACGGCAAGCCGACCACGATCAATAACACCGAATCGCTGGCCTCGATCCCGGTCATCATCCGCAACGGCGGGCAGTGGTTCGCCGATCTGGGGGTGCCCAAGTCCGGTGGCGAGAAGCTGTTCTCTGTCTCCGGGCACGTGAACAAGCCGGGCAACTTCGAGATCCCGCTGGGCACGCCGTTCAAGGATCTGCTCGAGATGGCCGGCGGCGTGCTGAACGGGCGCCAGCTGAAGGCCGTGATCCCCGGCGGGTCGTCGGTGCCGGTGGTCCCGGGCGACGTGATGCTGAAGGCCAACATGGACTTCGACTCCATCGCCCAGGCCGGGTCCATGCTGGGCTCCGGTGCGGTGATCGTGATGGACGAGACCGCCGACATGGTCAAGGCTCTGCAGCGCATCTCGCGGTTCTACTTCTCCGAGTCCTGCGGGCAGTGCACGCCCTGCCGCGAGGGGACCGGCTGGCTCTACCGCATGCTGACCCGCATCGTGGAAGGGCAAGGCCGTCCCGAGGACCTGGAACGCCTGGACGACGTGGCCAGCAAGATCGAGGGGCACACCATCTGCGCCCTGGGTGATGCCGCCGCGATGCCGGTGCGCAGCTTCATCAAGCACTTCCGCCACGAATTCGAATACTACATCCAGCACGGTCGGAGCCCGGTGGCAGACGCCGCCTGACGCCCCCCGCGCATCCGCAGCAGGAATCGAGCATGAGTCAGGATCAGAAGCAGGATCTGGTCAGCATCGAGATTGACGGCCGCACGATCGAGGCGCCCAAGGGCGCGATGTTGATCGACGTGGCGGACGATGCCGATATCCGCATTCCGCGGTTTTGCTACCACAAGAAGCTGTCGGTGGCGGCGAACTGCCGTATGTGCCTGGTCGAGGTCGAGAAGGCGCCCAAGCCGCTGCCCGCCTGCGCGACCCCGGTCATGGACGGGATGAAGGTCTACACCCAGTCTCCGCTGGCGCTGCGCGCGCAGAAGGGGACCATGGAGTTCCTGCTGATCAACCACCCGCTGGACTGCCCGATCTGTGACCAGGGTGGCGAGTGCGAGCTGCAGGACGTGGCCATGGGCTACGGCGACAGTGTCTCCAAGTACACCGAAGCCAAGCGCGTGGTGAAGGACAAGGATATCGGTCCGCTGATCGAGACCGAGATGACCCGCTGTATCCACTGCACCCGCTGCGTGCGCTTCGGCGAGGAGATCGCCGGCGTGCGTGAACTGGGCGCGACCGGGCGCGGCGAGCATATGCGCATCGGCACCTATGTCGAGAAGACTGTGGCCCACGAGCTGTCGGGCAACGTGATCGACCTGTGCCCGGTGGGCGCACTGACCGCCAAGCCGTCGCGCTACACCGCGCGCGCCTGGGAGCTGTCGCAGGCCGCGACCATCGCCCCGCACGACGCGGTCGGTTCCAACCTCCACCTGCATACCCACGATGGGCGCGCGATGCGCGTGGTGCCGCGTGACAACGAGGCAGTCAACGAGACCTGGATCTCCGACCGCGACCGCTTCAGCTACACCGGCCTGTACGCCGAGGACCGCCTGACCCGCCCGCGCATGAAGGTGGATGGTCGGTGGCAGGATGTCTCCTGGGAGACGGCGCTGAGCTATGCGGTCGAGGGGCTGAAGGAGACCGCCCCCGAGCGGATCGGCGCGCTGCTGTCGCCGTCGCTGTCGGTGGAAGAGCACTACCTGGCGCAGAAGGTCCTGCGCGGCATGGGCGTCACCGACATCGATCACCGGCTCGATCAGGTGGACTTCTCCGACGAGGCGGCCGCGCCGCTGTTCCCGTACCTGGGCGCGGCCATCGGCGATCTCGATACAGCCGATGCCGTGCTGCTCGTGGGCTGCAATCCGCGCCGCGAACAGCCGCTGCTCGCCCACCGTCTGCGCAAGGCGGCCTCGCGCGGCGCGCGGGTCAGCCTGATCAACGACATGCTGCTGGACCTGACTTATCCCGTGCAGGCCCAGCTGGTCGGCCACGAGCGCGATCAGGTGATGGCCCTGGCGGGCGTGGCCGGGCAACTGGCCGCTGCCGGCAAGTCGCTGCCCAAGAAGCTGGAAAAAATCGTCAAGGCCGCCGAGGCCGATGACGCCGATGCACGCGCGGCGTTCGAACACATTGCCAAGTCGCTGCTGGGTGCCGAGCAGGGCCACGTCCTGCTGGGCCAGGTCGCGATCCATGGGCCGGCCTTTGCGACCCTGCGGGCCCTGGCCGGCTGGATCGCCAAGCACACCGGTGCCCGTCTCGGGTACCTGCCGGCCGGTGCCAGTGCCGCGGGTGCCTGGCTCGCCGGCGTGCTGCCGCACCGCGGCCCGGCCGGGGCCGAGGTCGAGGCCGCCGGCCGGAACGCCGCCGAGATGCTGGCCGAGGGCCGGGACGCCTTCGTGGTCGCCGGCATCGAGCCTGGGCGTGACGGGGCCGATCCGGTTGCGCTGCGGGTCGCGCTGGAGAAGGCTGGCTTCGTAGTGGCGCTGAGCGCCTATGCCAATGCCGATCTGGAAGCCGTGGCCGATGTACTGCTCCCAGTTGCCACCAGCTTCGAGAATTCCGGGACCTTCGTGAACGCCGAGGGTCGCTGGCAGAGTTACCGTGCCGCTGCCCGCGCACCGGAAGACGTGCGTCCCGGCTGGAAGGTCTGGCGCGTGCTGGGCAACCTGCTGGAACAGCGCGGCATGGACTATCTCGACTCGCGCGCGGTGCGTGACGAGCTGAAGGGCCTGCTGGCGGATGCCAATTTCGATACCGCGGTCAATATGAACAAGGCGCAGATTTCCATTCCGGAGCCGGCGCAGGGCGACCTGTATCGTGTGCAAGCGGCCGGGCTCTATAGCACGGATGCCCTCGTGCGCCGCGCCGAGCCACTCCAGAGCAGCCCCGAGGGCCAGCTGGCCGAGTGCGTCATCGTGCATCCCGAGTCCGCGGGCGGACTTGATACCGGGTCGCGCGTGAAGCTGCGCCAGGCCGGCGCCGAGACCGAGCTGACCCTGATCCTGGACGACGCCGTGCCGGTGGGCCTGGCGGTGACCTTTGCGGGCTCGACGGCCATGGGCCGGTTGGGCGCCCCGAACGCCACGGTCACGCTCGCGCGTGCCTGAGGGAACGTAAGACATGTTCGACTGGATGATGAACTTCTACAGCAGCCTGCCGACGGTGATGCAGATCCTGATCGGCATTCAGCTGATCGTGATCCCGCTGATGCTGGCCGTCGCCTACACGACCTTCGCCGAGCGCAAGGTGATCGGCTATGCACATGTGCGCGTCGGGCCGAACCGGGTCGGGCCGCGCGGCTGGCTGCAGCCGATCGCGGATGCGCTGAAGCTGCTGACCAAGGAGGTCATCCTCCCGACCAATGCCAACCGCTTCCTGTTCCTGAGTGCCCCGGTGCTGACCATTGCCCCGGCGCTGGCCGCCTGGGCGGTGATCCCGTTCTTCGAGGGCGGCGCGCTGGCTGATGTGAACGCCGGTCTGCTGTACCTGCTGGCGCTCACCTCGCTGGGTGTGTACGGGATCATCATCGCCGGCTGGGCCTCGAACTCGAAGTACGCGCTGTTGGGCTCGTTGCGGTCGGCCGCGCAGCTGGTCTCCTACGAAATCGCGATGGGCTTCGCCCTGGTAGGCGTGCTGATGGCCGCGGGCACGCTGAACGTGGGCGGGATCATCGAGGCGCAGTCGGGCAGCATGTACCACTGGTTCCTGCTGCCGCTGTTGCCGCTGTTCTTTGTGTATTTCATCTCCGGGATTGCCGAGACCAACCGCGCGCCGTTCGACGTGGCCGAGGGCGAGTCCGAGATCGTCGCGGGTTTCCACGTCGAGTACTCGGGCATGGCGTTCGCCGTGTTCTTCCTGGCCGAGTACGCGAACATGATCCTGATCTCGGCCCTGACCGCGATCCTGTTCCTTGGCGGCTGGTTGTCGCCGTTCCAGGGCATCCTGCCGCAGGCGGCCTTTGACCTGCCGGTCATCGGTGCGTTGCTGGACCACGGCATCCACTGGTTCCTGTTCAAGACGGCGGTGTTCCTGTTCGCCTTCTTGTGGTTCCGCGCCACCTTCCCGCGCTATCGCTATGACCAAATCATGCGTCTGGGCTGGAAGGTGCTGATCCCGGTGACCATCCTCTGGCTGTTTGTCGAGGGCGTGCTGGTCGCGTTCAACGTCGGCCCGTGGTTCGCCTGAGGAGTTCGTGATGAAAGCGTTGCGCCGTTATCTGAAGAGTTTTCTGTTCTTTGAGCTGCTGCTGGGGCTGCGCCTGACGGGGCGCTACCTGCTGAGCCGAAAGTTCACCGTGCAGTATCCGGACGAGAAGACCCCGATGTCGCCGCGCTTCCGTGGCCTGCATGCGCTGCGTCGCTACCCGAACGGCGAGGAGCGCTGCATCGCCTGCAAGCTGTGCGAGGCGGTCTGCCCGGCGCTGGCGATCACGATCGATTCCGAGGAGCGCGCGGACGGTACGCGCCGCACCACGCGCTACGACATCGACCTGTTCAAGTGCATCTTCTGCGGGTTCTGCGAAGAGGCCTGCCCGGTGGATTCCATCGTCGAGACGCACATCTTCGAGTACCACTTCGAAAACCGGGGCGAGCAGATCATGACCAAGGACAAGCTCCTGGCCATTGGTGACCGCTTCGAGAAAGAGATCGCCGAGGCCCGCGCGATCGACGCCCCGTACCGGTAACGCAGGGAACGCCCCATGACCTTCGAGTTGATCCTTTTCTATCTCTTCGGCGCGATCCTGCTGGGCGGTGCCCTGGCGATGATCAGTGTGCGCAACCCGGTGCACGCGGCCCTGTTCCTGGTGCTGTGCTTTGTCGCGGCGGCCGCGATCTGGTTGCTGGCCGAGGCCGAGTTCCTCGGCATCGTGCTGGTGCTCGTCTACGTGGGGGCGGTGATGGTGCTGTTCCTGTTCGTGGTGATGATGCTCGACATCAATCTGGCCAAGCTGCGCGAGGGGTTCACCGAATACCTGCCGGTGGGGATTGTGGTCGCGGTCGCGATGGCCACCGTGCTGGTGGCCGTGATTACCCGCTACATCACGATGGATGTGCCGGAGCGTGCGGGGCCGGAATACGCCAACACCGAGGCCCTGGGCGCGATCCTCTACACCGAATATGTCTACCCGTTCGAGATCGCGGCGGTGATCTTGCTGGTGGCGATCATCGCGGCAATCTCGCTGACCATGCGCAAGCGTCCGGATAACAAGTCGATCGACCCGGGCCAGCAGATGGCGGTGTCGCGCGAAGGCCGGGTACGCATGGTCTCCATGGCCTCCGAGAAGAAGAAGTCACCGCGTCGTGGCGCCGAGGGCGGCGATGCGGATGGGCAGCAGGACGACCCATCGAAATAGCAATCCGGAAATAGGCAATCCGAGTAACTAGGCATTCCGGCCAGAGGTCGGGACCCGGACACCGGGGGCGGGCGCCGCCCCCGAAAGAACTCAGGGCTAGAACATGATTACGCTAGAGCACTACCTGGTGCTGGCCGCGCTGTTGTTTTCGATCAGTGTGGCCGGGATCTTCCTGAACCGGAAAAACGTGATCGTGCTGTTGATGTGCATCGAGCTGATGCTGCTCGCGGTGAACATCAACTTCATAGCCTTTTCGTTCTTCCTGCAGGACCTCGCGGGCCAGGTGTTCGTGTTCTTCATCCTGACCGTCGCCGCGGCCGAGGCGGCCATCGGCCTCGCCATCCTGGTGTTGCTGTTCCGTAACCGCGGAACCATCAATGTCCAGGACCTGGACGCAATGAAGGGATAACGGGCCATGGATACGATCTATCTACTTATCGTCCTGGCGCCGCTGTTCGGCGCGATCATCGCCGGCCTGTTCGGGCGCCAGATCGGCCGCACCGGGGCGCACAGCGTCACCATCCTCGGGGTGGCGATCTCGTTTATCCTGTCCGTGGTGGTCTTCTGGGCCCACGTCTTCGGTGACGCCGGGGTCTACAACGAGACGGTCTACACCTGGATGGTTTCGGACGGCATCCAGTTCGAAGTCGGGTTCCTGGTCGACAACCTGACCGCGATGATGATGCTGGTCGTCACCTTCGTCTCGCTGATGGTGCACATCTACACCATTGGCTACATGCAGGACGACCCCGGCTACCAGCGTTTCTTCGCCTACATCTCGCTGTTCACCTTCTCGATGCTGATGCTGGTGATGGCGAACAACTTCATGCAGTTGTTCTTTGGCTGGGAGGCCGTGGGTCTCGTCTCCTACTTGCTGATCGGCTTCTGGTACAAGCGCCCGACCGCGATCTACGCGAACATGAAGGCGTTCATCGTCAACCGGGTGGGGGACTTCGGGTTCCTGATCGGGATTGCTGCCTTGGTGTTCTACACCGGCAGCCTGAACTACGCCGATGTGTTCGCCGAAGGCCAGTCGATGAGCGAGGCGACGATTACCATCTGGCCAGGCTGGACCTTCGGCCTGCTGGATCTGGCGCTGATCTTCCTGTTCATCGGCGCGATGGGCAAATCCGCCCAGGTTCCGTTGCACGTCTGGCTGCCGGATTCGATGGAGGGCCCGACCCCGATCTCCGCACTGATCCACGCGGCGACCATGGTGACCGCGGGTATCTTCATGGTGGCGCGCATGTCGCCGCTGTACGAGTTCTCGGTCCCGGCGCTGTCGTTCATCCTGATCATCGGGGCGATCACCGCGTTCTTCATGGGCCTGATCGGCCTGGTGCAGAACGACATCAAGCGAGTGGTGGCGTACTCCACGCTGTCGCAGCTGGGCTACATGACCGTGGCCCTGGGCGCCTCGGCCTACGCCGCCGGCCTGTTCCACCTGATGACGCACGCCTTCTTCAAGGCGCTGCTGTTCCTGGCCGCGGGCTCGGTGATCATCGCGATGCACCATTTGCAGGATATGCGCGCGATGGGTGGCTTGCGCCGGCACATGCCGATCACCTATGCGACCGCGCTGATCGGCTCGCTGGCGCTGATCGGTTTCCCGTTCTTCTCCGGGTTTTTCTCCAAGGACGCGATCATCGAGGCGGTCGGCTACTCCGAGATCCCGGGGGCGACGTTTGCCTACTGGCTGGTGCTGGCGGGCGTATTCGTGACCGCCCTGTACACGTTCCGCATGTTCTTCCTCGTCTTCCACGGCGAGGAACGCTACGACCAGGCGCACAAGTACATGCCGGATCACGGTGACGACCACGACGACGATCACCATCACGACCACGGCCCGCTGCAGCCCAAGGAATCACCGTGGGTGGTGACGGTGCCCTTGATCCTGCTGGCGATCCCGTCGGTGGTGGCCGGCTACTTCATTGGCCCGATGCTGTTTGGGGACTTCTTCGCCGACAGCCTGTTTGTGCTGCCGGAGCAGGACGTGCTGGCGACCAAGGGCGAGACCTACACCGGGGTGATCGGCTTCGTGCTGCACGGCCTGATGCTGCCGGCGTTCTGGCTGGCGATGGCCGGCCTGGCGACGGCCTGGTACCTGTACATGAAGCGCCCGGAACTGCCTGCGGTGATCGCAGAACGCCTGAAGCTGGGCGTGCGCATCCTCGAGGACAAGTATGGCTTCGACCGCTTCAACGACTGGTTCTTCGCGGGCGGGACTGTCCGTCTGGGCCGTGCGCTGTGGCGCTACGGTGATGCGTTGATCATCGACGGGCTGCTGGTCAATGGCACCGCGCGCTCGGTCGGCTGGATCTCGTCGCGTGTCCGCCATATGCAGTCCGGCTTCCTCTACCACTACGCGTTCGTGATGATCATCGGCCTGCTGGTCCTGATGTTCGCCTTCGTGATCTGAGCGGCTTCGACACCCATGCGCTCGAAGCCCATCGCTGTTTCAAGGAACGACCATGTTTGCTGACTGGCCTATCTTGAGTCTGTTGATCTGGCTGCCGATTCTCGGCGGCTTCCTGGTGCTGGCCGCCGGGCGCGACGCGCCCCATGTGGCGCGGCGGCTCGGGCTCGCGGTGGCCGTGGCGACCTTTGTGGCCAGTCTGCCGCTGTGGTTCGCGTTCGAACGTGGCACCGCGGAGATGCAGTTCCAGGAAATGGCCTCGTGGATCCCGGCGTTCAACGTGAATTACCACCTGGGCGTGGACGGGATCTCCATGCCGCTGATCCTGCTGACCACACTGATCACCGTAATCGTGATCATTGCCGCCTGGGAGTCGGTGAAGGATCGGATCGCCTACTACATGTCGGCCATGCTGGTGATGGAAGGCCTGATGATCGGCATGTTCGCGGCGATGGACGCGGTGCTGTTCTACGTGTTCTTCGAGGCGATGCTGATCCCGATGTTCCTGGTGATCGGGATCTGGGGCGGGCCGCGGCGCGTCTACGCGACCATCAAGTTTTTCCTCTATACCTTCCTGGGCTCGGTGTTCATGCTGGTCGCGCTGATCTGGATGTACATCCAATCCGGCAGCTTCCTGATCCAGGACTTCCATGCCCTGCAGATCGGCATGACCGCGCAGATATTGATCTTCCTCGCCTTCTTCATGGCGTTCGCCGTGAAGATCCCGATGTTCCCGGTGCATACCTGGCTGCCGGATGCGCACGTGGAGGCGCCTACGGGCGGCTCGGTGATCCTGGCCGCGATCATGCTCAAGATCGGGGGCTACGGCTTCCTGCGCTTCTCGCTGCCGATTACCCCGGATGCCTCGGCGGTGCTGGATACGCTGATGATCGTGCTGTCGCTAATCGCGATCGTGTACATCGGCCTGGTGGCGCTGATCCAGAGCGACATGAAGAAGCTGATCGCCTATTCGTCGATCGCGCACATGGGTTTTGTGACCCTGGGCTTCTTCCTCGCGTTCTACATCTACCGCAATACCGGTGACTGGGAAGGTGCCTCGCTGGGTATCGCCGGCGGCATGGTGCAGATGATCTCGCACGGCTTTATCTCGGCGGCGATGTTCCTCGCGGTCGGCGTGCTGTACGACCGTCTGCACAGCCGGCAGATCTCGGACTACGGTGGTGTGGTGAACACCATGCCCTGGTTTGCCGCGTTCTTTGTGCTGTTCGCGATGGCGAACACTGGCCTGCCGGGCACCTCCGGCTTCGTCGGCGAGTTCATGGTCATCCTGGCGGCGTTCAAGGCGGACTTCTGGATTGCCTTCCTGGCCGCGACCACGCTGATCCTGGCCGCCGGCTACACCCTGTGGCTGGTCAAGCGCGTGATCTTCGGTGCGGTGGCCAACGACAACGTGGCCGGACTTTCCGACATGAACCGCCGCGAGTTCTTCCTGATGGGCGTGCTGGCCTTCTTCACGCTGCTCCTGGGCGTGTGGCCGGCCCCGCTGCTGGATGTGATGAACGCGACCATCGACCACCTCGTGGCGCATATCGCGCAGTCGAAGCTCTGAACGGACGCCTGACATGACTTTCGAGATCCCCAACTTCCTCCCCGCCGTGCCCGAGATGTTCGTGCTCGGGATGGCGTGCCTGATCCTGGTGATCGACGCGTTCCTGCCGGATTCGCGGCGCGACATCACCTACGGCCTGGTGCAGGCGACCCTGGTCGCGGCGGCCGGGCTGACGCTGTGGATGATGGGCCCGGAGACGGTCCTGACCTTCTCGGACAGCTTCGTGAAGGACCCCATGGCGGACATCCTGAAGGTCGCGGTCTACGTGACCAGTTTC
The DNA here is from genome assembly GCF_000364985.1 of Thioalkalivibrio sp. HL-Eb18. Lineage (NCBI taxonomy): Bacteria > Pseudomonadati > Pseudomonadota > Gammaproteobacteria > Chromatiales > Ectothiorhodospiraceae > Thioalkalivibrio > Thioalkalivibrio sp. HL-Eb18. The sequence continues at coordinate 134,278 of NZ_KB822965.1, read as the reverse complement.
CTGGTGTTCCTGTACGCCCGCCCGTATCTGATGGAGCGTGGCATCCACAAGGGCGAGTTCTACATCCTGGGCCTGTTCGCCGTGCTCGGCATGATGATCATGATCTCCGGGCACAACCTGCTGACCCTGTACCTGGGCCTGGAGCTGCTTTCGCTGTCGTCCTATGCGCTGGTCGCATTCTGGCGCGACAACACCCGTGCTACCGAGGCGGCGATGAAGTACTTCGTGCTGGGCGCGCTGGCCTCCGGTCTTCTGCTCTATGGCATGTCGATGATCTACGGCATGACCGGCTCGCTGGATATCGCGGTGATTGCCGCCGAGCTGACTGCAGCCGACGAGAGTCTGAACATCCCGCTGGTCTTCGGTCTGGTGTTCCTGGTGGTGGCGATCGCATTCAAGCTGGGGGCGGTGCCGTTCCACATGTGGGTGCCAGACGTCTACGACGGCGCGCCGACGGCGGTCACCCTGTTCATCGCCACTGCGCCGAAGATCGCCGCGTTTGCCTTCCTGATGCGCCTGCTGGTGGAGGGCATGGGCCCGATGCATGCCGACTGGCAGGGCATGTTCGTGATCCTGGCCGTGCTGTCGCTCGCGGTGGGCAACGTGATCGCGATCGCACAGACCAGCATCAAGCGCATGCTGGCCTACTCGACCATCGCCCATGTCGGCTTCGTGTTCATGGGCATCCTGGCCGGGACCGACAGCGGCTACGCCTCGGCGATGTTCTACGTGATCGTCTACGCGATCACCGCGGCCGGTGGCTTCGGCATGATCGTGTTCCTGTCGCGCAAGGGTTATGAGGCGGACCAGATCGATGACTTCAAGGGCCTGGCCAAGCGCAACCCGTGGTTCGCGTTCATCATGCTGCTGCTGCTGTTTTCGATGGCAGGTGTTCCGCCGACGGTCGGCTTCTACGCGAAGCTCGCGGTGATCCAGGCCGCGGTGGGTGCGGATCTGGTCTGGCTGGCGATTGTTGCCGTGATCTTCTCGATCATTGGCGCCTTCTACTACCTGCGCGTGGTCAAGATGATGTTCTTCGATGACCCGCAGGAAGACGCAAAGGAGCCGATTCAGCCTTCTGGCGCGCTTGCCGCCGCGCTCAGCATTAACGGGCTGGCAGTGCTGCTTCTTGGAATTTTTCCGGGCCTGCTGTTGTCTGTCACCCACTACGCAATCATGGGCTAAGTCGTGACACAGTGGATTCCGTTTGAAGTTCTGGTCTGGGGTTTTGTCGTTGTCGCCTTTATCTCGGCGAACCTGCCCTGGCTCACCGAGCGCATCGGCCTGATGGTGCCGCCGGCCAGTGGCGTGAAGGGTCCCTGGACCCGTATCTTCGAATGGGCCGGGCTTTATCTGCTGGTAGGCCTGATCGGAAAGGGCCTGGAGTTTCAGGCCACCGGCGGCATCCATACGCAGGGATGGGAGTTCTATGTGATCACCCTGTCGCTGTTCGCGGTCTTCGCGCTGCCCGGGTACATCTGGCGCTATGATCTCCGGCAGCACCTGCGGACTCGTGCACACCGCTCGCGGTAAGGGAATCGGCGCGGCTGCGCGAGGGGCCTCCGGGTCGGGAAAAATCTCGCGCTTTTCCTTGCAGGTCCCAACCCTCTTTGCTATAGTTTCGCGTCTCGGATGCGGGGTGGAGCAGTCTGGCAGCTCGTCGGGCTCATAACCCGAAGGTCGCAGGTTCAAATCCTGCCCCCGCTACCAATTTTCAGAGAGGCCCCATATGGGGCCTTTTTGTTAGGCAGATCCGTTGTGACGGTCTTGCCGGGCTGCGCTCCCGCGCGCCAAGCAGTCAGTACGACTGGCTGCGGTCATCGCTGAGGTGTTCGAGGGGCGTTTATCGCCCTTTTTTTGTTTCCGGACCCCGGAAAGGGCCGGTTCGTCAATCGTTCCGAGTGGAGTCACGTGGCGGAAAAGCCCGAACAATTGAAGACACTGCTGGCCCCGGTGGTCGAGGGGCAGGGGTTTGTGTTCTGGGGGCTGGAGTACCACCCCGGTTCCAAGCCTGTGATGCTGCGCATCTACATCGACAGTCCGGAAGGGGTGACGGTGGATGACTGCGCGCTGGTGAGCGAACAGGCCGGTGCGGTGCTCGAGGTTGAACAGGCCCTGCGCGGCAATTACACCCTGGAGGTCTCCAGTCCGGGTATCGAGCGGCCGCTGTTCACGCCCGATCAGTACCGGGGCTATATCGGCCACCCGGTGAAGGTACGCCTGAGCTGGCCGGAACACGGGCGGCGGAACTACCGCGGCACGCTGATTGGCGTGGACGAGGAGATGATCGAAGTCGAGGTCGACGGCACGGGCTACGAGCTGCCGTTGAACGCTATCCACAATGCGCGGGTCCTGGAACAGCTGTAGGCCGGCGCGCGGTTTTTGTTGAATCGGCGGGTAACCGCCGAGGTGCGGAGAGACAAGAGATGAACAAGGAGATCCTGCTGGTCGCGGATGCCGTGGCGAACGAGAAGGGTGTCGACAAAGACATTATTTTCGATGCCCTGGAATCGGCATTGGCCATGGCGACCCGCAAGTACCATGGCGGCAAGATGGACGTGCGCGTGAGCATCGACCGTGAGGAAGGTGACTACGAGGCCTTCCGTCGCTGGACCGTGGTCGATGACGAGGACCCCGAGTTCGAGTCCCCGGAGTACCAGATCCTGCTCTCCTACGCGCAGCAGAAAAACCCCGATGCGCAGGTCGGTGACGTGATCGAGGAGCCGGTGGAGGCCGTGGATTTCGGCCGTATCGCCGCGCAGACCGCGAAGCAGGTGATCGTGCAGAAGGTGCGCGAGGCCGAGCGCGCCAAGGTGGTCGAGGAATACCAGGACCGCGTGGGAACGCTGGTGATGGGTATCGTCAAGCGCACCGACCGCAACGGCACCTACGTCGATCTTGGCAACAACGCCGAGGCCCTGATCCCGCGCGAACACATGATCCCGCGCGAGACCGTGCGTACCAATGACCGCCTGCGCGGCTATCTCAAGGAGATCCGTCCCGACGCGCGCGGGCCACAGTTGATCCTGAGCCGTAGCGCGCCGGAGTTCCTGATCGAGCTGTTCAAGCTCGAGGTGCCGGAGGTCGGGCAGGAGATCATCGACATCATGGGCGCGGCGCGTGACCCGGGCCAGCGCGCGAAGATCGCGGTGCGCTCCAACGACCCGCGCCTGGACCCGGTCGGTGCCTGCGTCGGCATGCGCGGTTCGCGTGTGCAGTCGGTGTCCAACGAGTTGGCGGGCGAGCGCATCGACATCATCGTCTGGGACGAGAATCCGGCCCAGTTCGTGATCAACGCGATGTCCCCGGCCGAGGTCCTGTCGATCGTGGTCGACGAGGACAAGCAGTCGATGGACATCGCGGTCGAAGAAGACAAACTCTCCCTGGCCATCGGCCGCGGCGGGCAGAATATCCGCCTGGCCTCCCAGCTGACCGGCTGGGAGCTGAACGTGATGACCGAGGAACAGGCAGCCGAGAAGAGCGAGGCCGAGGCTCAGCAGCTGGTGACCTTCTTCATGGAGGCGCTGGATGTGGACGAGGAAGTGGCCGGCATCCTGGTGCAGGAAGGGTTCAGCACGCTGGACGAGGTGGCCTATGTCGACGAGGCCGAACTGCTGGCGATCGAGGAGTTCGACGAGGACATCGTGGCCGAGCTGCGCAACCGTGCCAGCGACGCCCTGCTGACCCGCGCGATCGCGGGCGGCGAAAACTACCAGCCTGCCGAGGATCTGCTGAGCATGGACGGTATGACCCAGGGCGTGGCCAACAAGCTGGCCTCGCATGGTGTCTGCACCATGGAAGACCTCGCGGAGCAGGCAGCCGACGACGTGGTCGAAATGACCGGATTGAGCACGGAAGAGGCGTCCGAGCTGATTATGACGGCGCGCGCCCCGTGGTTTGAAACCGGGGAATAACCCCCGGACGAAGAATCGCGAAGCCCGTGTGACAGGCCGTCGGCTGGCCTGAAAAGAATATGGAATGGAGGTAAGGCGCCATGGCGCAAATGACAGTGCAGCAATTCGCGGAATCGGTTGGGAAGCCGGTAGACCGCCTCATGGAGCAGCTCAAGGAGGCGGGCGTCGAGGTGGATGGCCCGGAAGCGGCCATCACCGATGCCGAGAAGCGCAAGCTGCTCGATCACCTCCGGCAGTCGCACGGGGAGAGTGAGGGCGGCCGGGTGACGCTCAAGCGCCGTGCCCAGGCTCAGACCCTGAAGGTGAGCTCGGGTCCCGGACGCTCCAAGACGGTGAATGTAGAGGTGCGCAAGAAGCGCACCATCAAGCGCAAGCCAGCCGAGGAAGCCGTCGAGGCCCCGCCCGAAGCCCCGCTCGAGGGCGAAGCCGCGCCGACCCCCGAGCCGAGCGCCGAACCGGCCCCGACTCCGAAGGAAGCCCCGGCCGAGCCGGTGGCCGAGGAGCCCAAGCCGGAGGAACCCGAGGTTGAGGAACCCGCCGCCCCGGAAGTCGAGGCTGCTGCGGAAGAACCGGTTGAGGCGGAGGCCAGCGAAGAGGCCGAAGCACCGGAACCCGAGGCTGAGCCCGAAGCCGAGCCCGAGCCGACCCCGGCCAAGCCGAAGCGCCCGCTGAGCCGGACCGAACAGTTGGCCTTGCAGGTCGAGGCCGAACGCGATGCCCAGCGCAAGGCGCTGGAGGCGCGCAAGCAGGAAGAGGTCGAGCGCGGCGAGCGCCAGAAACGCCGCCAGAAGGAACTGGAGGCCCAGGAGGCCAAGCGCGAGAAAGAAGAACAGGCACGCCTCGAGCGCGAGGCGGCCCAGCGTCAGGCCGCCGCCGAGGCCGAAGCGGGCAAGACCGCGGCCGGCGCGGGCAAAGGCCGCAAGACGCGCAAGGACGACCGCAAAGAGCTGCATGTCGCTGGGGATCGTCGTGGTCGGCGCAAGAAGGGCGAGGGCCGCAAGGCGCAGTCCGCCGCCGCGCAGGCCGTTGCCAGCAAACATGGTTTTGCCAAGCCGACCGCGCCGGTTGTCCGCGAGGTCGAGGTGCCGGAGACGATCACGGTCTCCGAACTGGCTCAGGCGATGGCGATCAAGGCGCCACAGCTGATCAAGGCCCTGATGGGTATGGGCGTGATGGCGACCATCAACCAGTCGATCGACCAGGACACCGCGATGCTGGTGGTCGAGGAGATGGGGCATACGCCGGTCGCCGCGAAGGAGACCTCGGTCGAGGACGAGATCGACACCGGTCTGGAGCAGACGGCCGAGGCCAAGCCGCGCCCGCCGGTCGTCACCGTGATGGGTCATGTCGACCACGGCAAGACCTCGCTGCTGGACTACATCCGCAAGGAGAAGGTCGCATCCGGCGAGGCCGGGGGTATTACTCAGCACATCGGTGCCTACCACGTCGACAACGGCCACGACGGCGTGACCTTCCTGGATACCCCGGGGCATGCTGCGTTTACCGCGATGCGTGCCCGTGGTGCCCAGTCCACCGACATCGTGATCCTCGTAGTGGCAGCGGATGACGGCGTGATGCCGCAGACGCTGGAGGCAATCCAGCACGCGAAAGCGGCAGGCGTCCCGATGGTGGTCGCGGTTAACAAGATCGACAAACCGGAGGCCGAACCCGAGCGCGTGATGAACGATCTCGCCCAGCACGAGGTGATCCCCGAGGCCTGGGGCGGAGATACGCAGTTCATCAATGTCTCTGCGCATACGGGCGAGGGCATCGACCAGTTGCTGGAGGCCCTGGGTCTGCAGGCCGAGGTGATGGAACTGAAGGCCCCGGACGAGGGCCCGGCCCGTGGCGTGGTGATCGAGTCGCGCCTGGACAAGGGGCGGGGCCCGGTGGCGACCATCCTGGTCCAGTCCGGCCGACTCAAGCATGGCGACATCCTGCTCTCGGGCAAGGAATACGGTCGCGTACGAGCGATGTTCGACGACACCGGCAAGTCGGTGAAGGAGATCGGCCCGTCCATGCCGGTCGAGGTCCTGGGTCTGTCCGGTGTACCGGAGGCCGGGGACGAGGTGCTGGTGGTTGCGGACGACAAGACCGCCCGCGAGGTCGCCGAGCACCGCGACGCCAAGCAGCGCGAGCGCAAGCTGGCCGCGCAACAGGCCGCCAAGCTGGAGAACATCTTCAACCAGATGCAGGAAGGCGAGATTGCGACCGTAAACATCCTGATCAAGGCGGATGTGCAAGGGTCGGCCGAGGCCCTGCGCGAGTCGCTGATCAAGCTGTCCACCGACGAGGTCCGCGTGAAGGTGGTCTCCGCCGGTGTCGGCGGGATCTCCGAGTCCGACCTCAATCTGGCGATGGCCTCCGAGGCGATCGTGATCGCGTTCAATGTGCGTGCCGATGCGGGTGCCAAGCGCCTGGCCGCCGAGAACGAGATCGACGTGCGCTACTACTCGGTGATCTACGAGGCGATCGACGATGTGAAGCAAGCGCTGTCGGGCCTGCTGTCGGCCGAGATCCGCGAAGAGGTCGTGGGCCTGGCCGAGGTGCGTGACGTGTTCAAGGCCTCCGGCTTTGGCCAGGTCGCCGGCTGTCTCGTGGTCGAGGGTGCGGTCAAGCGGGGCAACCCGATCCGCGTGCTGCGCGACAACGTGGTGATCTACGAGGGCGAGCTGGAGAGCCTGCGTCGCTTCAAGGACGATGTGAACGAGGTCAAGGCCGGTACCGAGTGCGGTATCGCGGTGAAGAACTACAACGACGTGAAGGCCGGTGACCAGATCGAGGTCTTCCAGCGCGTCGAGGTGGCTCGGAGCCTCTGATGCCCGGGAATCGCGACTTCCACCGTTCCGACCGGGTCGGGGATCAGATCCAGCGCGAGCTGGCGGAGCTGATCCGTCTGGAGGTCAAGGACCCGCGCGTGGGAATGATCACGCTGGCGGATGTCGAGGTCTCGCGGGATCTCGCCCATGCCAAGGTGTTTTTTACCCAACTGGGTGGCGAGGAGAAGGGCCGCGAGGCGCAGCAGGGGCTGAATCACGCGGCCGGGTTTCTGCGCCGTGCACTGGGTCAGCGCATGCGGCTGCGCAGCGTGCCCCAGCTGCGGTTTGTCTACGACGACACCCCGGAGCGTGGGGCTCGCATGTCCTCCCTGATCGATCAGGCCTTGGCCGAGGATCGTGCGCATCACGCCGACCCGGATGGGTCCGACAGCGGTGATCAGGGCGAGTCCGAGGACCCGAAGGACCCGGGCCGCGAGGCCTGATCCCGGCCGGTTCCCTTGATGGCGCGCGCACGTCGCGAGGTCGACGGTATTCTGCTGCTGGATAAGCCCCGCGGGCCGAGTTCTACCCAGGTCCTGGGGCGCGTGAAGTATCTGTTGCAGGCCAGGAAGGCCGGCCACACCGGGGCGCTGGACCCACGGGCGACCGGCCTTTTGCCACTGTGCTTCGGGCAGGCGACCAAGGTCTCGGGCTGGCTGTTGGACGCTGACAAGCACTATGTCGCCGAGGCGCAGCTGGGGGTCGAGACCGACAGCGCCGATCTCGATGGCGCGATCATCCGCGAGGCGCCGGTGCCGGCCATCGAGCCGGAGCGGCTGCGGGCGCTGGAACAGCAGTTCAGCGGGGCGCAGGAGCAGGTGCCGCCGATGGTCTCGGCCCTCAAGCACGATGGCCAGCGGCTCTATGAGTTGGCGCGCCGGGGCGTGGAGGTCGAGCGCCCCCCGCGGCCCGTGCAGATCCATGCCCTGTCCATCGAAGCCATCGCGCCCGAGCGGCTGCGTATCGACGTGCGCTGCAGCAAGGGCACCTATGTGCGTTCCCTGGTGGTCGACATCGGGCATGCACTGGGTTGCGGGGCGGCGGTCGACAGCCTGCGGCGCATCGGGCACGGCCCGTTCGAGGCCGCCGCGATGGTGACGATGGAGCAGGTGGAAGCCGCGTTCGAGGCGGGGGGTGCGGCCGCGATCGAGGCCATGCTGCAGGCCCCGGAAACGGCACTGGGACACTGGCCTTCGGTGTCCCTCAATGCCCAGGCCAGCGCGGCCATGCGCCATGGTCACCCAGCGGATCCCGAGGCGATCGAATCCCGGACCCCGGGTACGGAAGGCGCGCCGGTCGAGGCCGAAAGCGGCTGGCCGCTGGTCCGGGTGTATGACGCCGAGGGTGGTTTTCTGGCGGTCGGTGCGCGCGAACCGGACGGCCGGGTGCGGCCACGCCGGCTGTTTGTCCCGGCCCCCTGAAGGGGCCGGGATTCTTCCTATTCAATGCCTTTGTGTCGTGCTAACATTGCGCGCCTATCGCCAGCGCCACTGGTCGATTAACGGTCAAGAAATCTCAGGAGTCAGGTTTTCATGTCGCTCACTACCGAAGAAAAATCGGCCATCGTCGAGAAGCACAAGCGCGATGCCAATGACACCGGTTCGCCGGAAGTACAGGTCGCGCTGCTGACGGCCCGCATCCAGCATCTGATGGGGCATTTCGAAAAGCACAAGCAGGATCACCACTCGCGTCGCGGGCTGCTGAAGATGGTCAGCCAGCGGCGCAAGCTGCTGACCTATCTCAAGCGCAATGACCAGGACCGCTATCAGGCCCTGGTTCAGGAGCTTGGCCTGCGCCGCTAAGGCAGGCACAACGGGCCCGCGCCACTGGTGCGGGCCCGTTCAGTTTCAGGGGCGGCCACGCAGGGGCGCTGGCCGGCCCATCGCAAGCAAGACCGATGCACGCATTACGGGAAACGGGATATAACGTGGCACACAAGAAGTCGTTCCAGTACGGAAACCATACCGTCACCTTCGAGACCGGTGACATCGCCCGCCAGGCCAGTGGCGCCGTCCTCGTCAACATGGCCGAGACCGTGGTCCTGGTGACCGCCGTCGCGCGCAAGGAGGCCGAGCCCGGTCGCGACTTCTTCCCGCTGACCGTGAACTATCAGGAACGGACTTACGCCGCCGGCAAGATCCCGGGTGGATTCTTCAAGCGCGAAGGGCGTCCGAACGAGAAGGAAACGCTGACCTCGCGCCTGATCGATCGTCCGATCCGCCCTCTGTTCCCCGAGGGTTTCAAGAACGAGACCCAGATCGTGGCCACGGTCATGTCGATCAACCCCGATGTCGATCCCGACATCCCCGCTCTGCTGGGCGCCTCGGCCGCACTGGCGCTGTCCGGTGTCCCGTTCGCGGGCCCGATCGGCGCCGCGCGCGTCGGCTATCGGGCCGGCGAGTACCTGCTGAACCCGACCTACAGCGCCCTGGAAGACTCCGATCTCGACCTGGTCGTGGCGGGCACCGAGCATGCCGTGCTGATGGTCGAATCGGAGGCCAGTGAACTCTCCGAGGAGGCGATGCTGGGGGCGGTGATGTTCGGCCACGAGCAGATGCAGGCCGCGATCCAGGCGATCAAGGAACTGGCGGCCGAGGCCGGCAAGCCGGCCTGGGACTGGCAGGCGCCGCCGTCCGAGGCGTCGCTGGAAGACCGCGTTAAGGAGGCCGTGGGCAGCGACCTCGTTGAGGCCTACCAGATCGCCGAGAAACAGGCGCGTACCCAGCGCATCAGCGAACTGCGCAGCCAGGCTGTCGAGGCGATCGCCAGCGAAGACGAGTCCGGGCCGAGCGCGGAAGACGTGAAGACGGCGTTCCACGATCTCGAGTACCGCCTGGTACGTGACCGCATTCTGGATGGTAACCCGCGTATCGACGGGCGCGACAACAAGACCGTACGCCCGATCAGCGTCCAGACCAGCGTGCTTCCGCGCACGCACGGCTCGGCGGTGTTTACCCGTGGCGAGACCCAGGCGCTGGTCGTGGCCACGTTGGGCACGGATCGCGATGCCCAGGTGATTGACGCGATCGAGGGTGAGCGGCGTGACCGTTTCATGTTGCATTACAATTTCCCGCCCTACTGCACGGGCGAGACCGGCTTCGTGGGCTCGCCCAAGCGCCGCGAGATCGGGCACGGGCGCCTGGCCAAGCGTGGCGTGGCGGCCGTGATGCCGAAGGCCGAAGAGTTCCCCTACGTGGTGCGCGTGGTCTCCGAGATCACCGAGTCCAATGGGTCCAGCTCCATGGCGTCCGTCTGCGGGACCTCGCTCGCGCTGATGGATGCGGGCGTTCCGCTGAAGGCCCCGGTCGCGGGGATCGCGATGGGCCTGATCAAGGAAGGCGACCGCTTCGCCGTGCTGTCGGACATCCTGGGCGACGAGGATCACCTCGGTGACATGGACTTCAAGGTGGCCGGCACGACCAACGGCGTGACCGCCCTTCAGATGGACATCAAGATCGACGGGATCACCCGCGAGATCATGGAGCAGGCGCTGGCGCAGGCGCGCGAGGGCCGGATGCACATCCTTGGCTGCATGAACGAAGTGCTGCCGAGCCACCGCGAGGAGATGTCTTCGCACGCGCCGCGCTTTATCACCATGAAGATCAACCCGGACAAGATCCGCGACGTGATCGGCAAGGGCGGGGCGACGATTCGTGCCCTGACCGAGGAGACCGGCGCGACGATCGACATCCAGGACGATGGCACGGTGAAGGTTGCCTCCACTGACCAGGCCGCGGGCCTCGAAGCCAAGCGCCGTATCGAGGAGCTGACTGCCGACATCGAGGTCGGCCGTCAGTACACCGGCAAGGTCGCGAAGATCATGGACTTCGGGGCGTTCGTCTCGATCCTGCCGGGTCGTGATGGCCTGGTGCACATCTCGCAGATCTCCGACGAGCGGGTGGAGAACGTGGCGGACTTCCTGTCCGAGGGCGACTCGGTCACCGTGAAGGTGCTGGAAGTAGACAAGCAGGGGCGCATCCGCCTGAGCATGAAAGCGGTCGAGTCCGAGGCCTGATCTGGGCTCCGTCACGCAGCGGGCACCCTCGGGTGCCCGGCTATCGGTATCCGGGACGTAACGGCATGGATCTGGTCAGTATCCGCAAGAGCTACAAGCGCTACGCCCGCCACTACGACGCTACCTTTGGGCGGGTATTCGCGACCGGTCGCGAGCGCGCGCAGGAGACCCTGGCGCCGCTGTCCGGCAAGCGCATACTCGAGGTGGGTGTAGGCACCGGGCTCTCGCTGCCGGACTATCCGGACGACTGTGAGATCGTCGGGATCGACGTCTCGCGCGAGATGCTGGATGTCGCACGGGGCCGTCTGAATGGCGGCCTGCCCGCGGTCTCCGGCCTGTGCGAGATGGACGCCGAGCAACTGGCGTTCGCCGACGGCAGCTTTGATGCGGTGGTGGCGATGTATGTCGCCACCGTGGTGCCCAACCCCGATCGGCTGTTTGCCGAGATGTGGCGCGTTTGCCGTCCGGGCGGGCAGATCCTGGTGATCAACCACTTCGCTTCAAGGCAGTGGCTGCTGCGCGGGTTCGAGCGCTGCCTGCGGCCGTTGTCGCGCGCGGTCGGCTTTCGACCGGACATGGAGTTCGAGGACTTCGTGAATGTGACCGGACAGGAACCGGCGATGGTGGCCCCGGCCAGCCTGTTCGGATACTGGAAGCAGGTGGAGTTCCGCAAGCCCGCGCACGTCTGATACGGGCGGTCTGGCCCGCGTGCATGCGGGCGCGAGTTTGCCTACACTACGCGCCGCACGCTGTGCCTGCCCGAAGCCCGCCGTCTGGCGGGTTCTCGCGTTTGCGACGCAGGATAGCCCCCGTTTAGTCAACCTTAGTCAGGAGAGCCAACATGGCCGCAGAACGTACCCTGTCCATTATCAAGCCGGATGCCGTTGCCAAGAATGTGATCGGCGAGATCTACAGCCGCTTCGAAAAAGCCGGCCTGCAGATCGTGGCCGCGCGCATGATGCAGCTGAGCCGCGAACAGGCCGAAGGCTTCTACGACGTGCACAAGGAGCGCCCGTTCTTTAACGATCTGGTGGAATTCATGATCTCGGGTCCGGTGATGGTGCAGGTGCTCGAAGGCGAGGGCGCGATCGCCAAGAACCGCGAAATCATGGGTGCGACCAACCCGAAGGAAGCGGCCCCCGGCACGATCCGTGCGGACTTCGCGACCTCGATCGACGAGAACGCCGTCCACGGCTCGGACGCCGCGGAAACCGCTGCGCGCGAGATCGAGTTCTTCTTCGGCAACGACGGCGTCTGCCCGCGTACCCGCTAAGCACCGGTCGGGGAAGGGCGCGGTCCGTTGCGGCGGCGTCCTTTCTTCCTGCTACGGGGTCTTTCGCGGGTCTCGCCGGGCCCCGTAGGCAGGCATCCCCCTTGCACAGTACACTAGGGGATGTTGTTCAACCGGTCGCGAGCATGGCAGCCGAAACGTCTACACCTCTGAATCTGCTGGGTTACAGCCGCAGTCAGCTCACCGAGCTGCTGGCGCAGTGGGGTGAGCCGCGTTTTCGTGCCACCCAGCTCGTCAAGTGGATGCATCAGCGCGGCGTCACCGACTTCGACGCGATGACGGATGTCTCGCGCACACTGCGCGAGCGCCTGGCGCGCGAAACCGAGATTGCCCTGCCCGAGATCGCCCTGGAGAAGGCCTCCGGTGATGGCACCGTGAAATGGGTGCTGCGGCTGGCGGATGGCAACGCGATCGAGACCGTCTTCATTCCCGAATCCGGACGCGGCACCCTGTGCATCTCTTCGCAGGTCGGCTGTGCGCTGGACTGTACCTTCTGTTCGACTGCCCAGCAGGGCTTTAATCGCAACCTGACGGCCGCCGAGATCATCGGCCAGGTCTGGCTGGCGATGCAGCGCCTGCCGGCACCGGAGGGCCGCCAGCGCGCGGTCAGCAATGTGGTGTTGATGGGCATGGGCGAGCCCCTGGCCAACTACGATGCCGTGGTCGCGGCCTGCCAGTTGATGACCGACGACAACGCCTACGGCCTGAGTCGTCGGCGAGTGACACTGTCGACCTCCGGGCTGGTACCGGCGCTGGATCGCCTCAGCGAGCACACTGATGTTGCCCTGGCGGTAAGCCTGCATGCCCCGAACGACGAGCTGCGCGACCGTCTGGTCCCGATCAACCGCAAGTATCCGATCGCGCGCCTGATGGAGAGCTGCCGGCGCTATGTCGAGGCGACGGGAGCCCACAGCGGTGTCACTTTCGAGTACGTGCTGCTGGCCGGCGTGAATGACCGCCCCGAACATGCCAATCAGCTGGCCGGCGTGCTGCGGGGCATCCCGGGCAAGATCAATCTGATCCCGTTCAATCCGTTTCCCGGGGCGCCCTTCGACCGCCCTGCGGAAGGGGATATCGAGCGTTTCGAGCGTCAGCTGCAGAAGGCGGGTTATGTGACCACCGTGCGGCGTACGCGCGGCGATGACATCGACGCGGCCTGCGGACAGCTGGTGGGGCAGGTGGAAGACCGTACCAACCGGGGGATGCGCATGATTCGTCTGCACGCCGAACTGCCTGAGCGGCCGCGGAGGGCCTCTTGATGGGACTGCGCTGGGGGCGCCCGGCCGTCGTGATACTGCTGGGGCTGGCCCTCGGAGGATGCGCGGCGATGGCCGAACGCGAGGTCACCGGCGAGCGCGCAGAGGCCGCGGAGGTCAATGCCGAGCTGGGCATCGGGTATTTGCGCGAGGGAGAGGTTGACCAGGCCGAACGCAATCTTAAGCGGGCGCTGGAATTCGATCCTGGCCATCCGCTCGCCAATCTGGGCATGGCCAATGTCTACGAGCGCCGGGGTGCGCTTGACCGAGCGGAAGAGCACTACCGCCGGGCACTGCGTCGGGACGATGGCAACCCCTATGTGCAGACCAGCCTCGGGGCCCTGCTGTGCCGGCGCGAGGCCTTCGACGAGGCGCAGGAGCTGTTTGCCAGGGCGATCGACAATCCCGATTACGACCAGCGCGAGATTGCGTTGATGAACTCCGGTGTCTGCTTTGCCGATGCCGGACAGACGGAACGCGCCGAGGAGAAGCTGCGCGAGGCGCTGCGGATCAACCCGCAGTACCCGCGTGCCCTCCTGGAAATGGCAAGTCTGACCTACGAAGACGACCGCCCGATGCAGACAAGGGCGTTCCTGCAACGCCTGGAAGGACTGGGTGTGGAAAGTTCCGAGACGCTGTTCCTCTGCTATCGGGCGGAATTGGCGCTCGGGAACCGGCGTGCGGCGAACGACTGCGCGGAACGCCTGCGGCGTCAGTACCCGGACAGCATGGAGCTGGTCCGCCTGGAAGACATGGAGCGCAATGGTGGCTGAGCCGCGTGATGACAAGGAACCGGGCCTGGGCCGGGTCGACGAAGTCGATGATTCCGTCTCCGAGATGGAGTCGCTGCGTACCACGGACGATGATCCGCATGCCGCGCCGGAGTTTCCCGCCGCGAGTGGTCTGACGACCCGGGATCAGCCTCCGCCTCCGGACCCCGAGGGTGGGGAGGGAGAGCCCGGCAACAGTTTGCGCCGTGCGCGCGAGGCCGCCGGTCTGGATACCGCCACCCTGGCACACCGGATCCACCTCGGTCGCGGGACGCTGGAAGACCTGGAGGCGAACCGGTTCGACCACATGGCCCCGGCGTATGTACGGGGCTATCTGCGGGCCTGCGCGCGCGAGTTGGGGGTGAACGCCGATCCCTGGCTGCGCGCCTTCGAGGGCCATGGCCTGACCGAGCCGGAGCTGCGGGCGGTGGCCACGGCCTCGGCCCGGAGCAAGAGGCGGCGACGTTCCAGTGCGCCGTACTGGCTGGCTTTTTTGCTAGTGCTGGCGTTGCTGGGGCTGGGCGTTTACGCGTGGACGGAGCGTGGCGGTGGTACGCCGTCATTCCCGTCACTGGGCTGGCTGGAAGACGATCGCAGTGCCCCGTCCGAGGGTGCCGTTGACCGCGCGCCGCATGATGAATTGAGTGCGCCGCCGGCGTTGGTCGAGGAAGCGGAACCCGAGCCCGAGGCACCGGTGGCTGCGGAGACCGATGGCGAGGCCAGCGAGACCGAGGCGGAACGGGATTCGGAACCCGCGATGGATACGCTGACCGAGCCGATGCCCACAGAGGATACGGCGGCCGACGATACCGCCCCCGAGGATACGGCCTCGGAAGATACGGTCGAGTCGTCGGGCTCCGGCCCGGTATCGGAGATGGCGCTATTGACCGGTGGTGCCCGCGCGGTGCCGGACCCGGAAGAGGATGGCGCCGAGCCGAATGGTGGAGAGGCCGGTCGCGATGGCGTGTACCGACTGGTGCTGGACGTCACCGAGACGTCCTGGGTCGAGATTCGCAACGCCGACGACGAGGTCGTTCTCACCGGCGTGCTGAGCAGCGGCGACCGTGAGGAATTGGAACTCACGCTTCCCGGACGTGTGGTCCTGGGGAATGCCCGGGGCGTCGAACTAACCCTGGATGGCGAATCCTTCGATTTCGAGACTCATGTCCGGAGTGACCGCACCGCGCGCTTCGACCTCGAACCCTGATCTTTCGACGCCGGCCATGCGCCCTGGGCAGGCCGGTCCCGAGTCCACAAAGGCAACATGAAAGCGATCAAATCCATCCGCGGGATGCACGACATCCTGCCCGAGTCGATCCACGTCTGGCAGCACCTGGAAGGCCGTCTGCGCGGCCTTCTGGATGGCTACGGCTATCAGGAAATCCGGATGCCGGTGGTCGAGGCGACGGAGCTGTTCAAGCGCTCCATCGGCGATGTCACGGACATCGTCGAAAAGGAGATGTACACCTTCGAGGACCGCAATGGCGACAGCCTGAGCCTGCGGCCCGAGGGCACCGCCTCCTGCGTGCGCGCCGGGATCCAGCACGGCCTGCTGCACAACCAGATCCAGCGGCTCTGGTATCTGGGTCCGATGTTCCGGCACGAGCGCCCGCAAAAGGGTCGCTACCGGCAGTTTCACCAGGTCGGTGTGGAGGTGTTCGGGCTGCCGGGCCCCGATGTGGACGCCGAGATGATTGCCATGACCGCCCGGCTCTGGAAGCTGCTGGGCCTGGAGAATGTGCGTCTCGAGCTGAATACCCTGGGCACGCCGGCCAGCCGCGTCCGGTACCGGGACCAGCTGATCGCCTATTTTGAGCAGCATCGGGATTCGCTGGACGAGGAGGCGTTGCGACGGCTGCACGACAACCCGATGCGCATCCTGGACAGCAAGCACCCGGAGACACGTGCCGTGGTGGCGAACGCGCCGAGCCTGATGGACCACCTGGATGCCGAGTCGCGCACGCATTTTGACAGCCTGCGCGCGCACCTGGATGCACTGGGTATCGCGTACGTCCATAACCCGCGGCTGGTGCGCGGTCTGGACTACTATACGCACACCGTGTTCGAGTGGATTACCGACGACCTCGGGGCTCAGGGCACGGTCTGCGCCGGCGGGCGCTATGACGGCCTGGTGGAACAGCTGGGGGGGCGTGGCACCCCGGCCATTGGCATGGCCATGGGGCTGGAGCGCCTGGTCGCGCTGCTGGAGGCCCGGGAAGACGCACCGCAGCCGCCGGGGCCAGATGCCTACCTGGTCGTGGGCGGTGACGAGCTGGTGGGTCCCGCGCTGGAGCTGGCCGAGCGGCTGCGCAGCGAACTGCCCGGGCTGCGGCTGGTCCAGCACTGCGGGGGCGGCAGCTTCAAGTCGCAGATGAAACGAGCGGATCGGCTGGGCGCCCATTTTGCCCTCGTGCTCGGAACTGACGAACATGCCGCGGGCACCGTGACGGTGAAGCCGTTAAGATCGCCCGGAGCCGAACAAAGTGCCGTACCGCGCGAGGAACTCGCGCGCCATCTGGAACAGGCCCTGCACGCCTCCGCCGCCTGACGAACGTAAAGGCGCGTACCGAAACCGAAGGATCAAGAGGACGATGAGCTACCTCACCGACGAAGAAAAAGCCGAGCGCATCAAACAATGGTGGTCGGATAATGCCGTTGCCATCATTGCCGGCCTGGTGCTGGGCATTGGCGGCCTGATTGGCTGGAACTGGTGGAGTGGCCACCAGGAGGAGCGTGCGGCCGGCGCTTCCGACATGTATATCGCCATGCAGGGCGCGGCGCAGACTGGCAACAATGCCCGTGCGATGGAGCTGGCCGACCAGCTGATCGAGCAGGGCCGCGGTACGCCGTATCGCTCGCTGGCCTGGATCTTCCGTGCGGATCTGGCGGTTTCCGAGGGCGACCACGAGGCCGCGATCGAGGCCCTGCGCTCGGCGCGTGACGCCGCGCCGGATCGGGGTTACCGCGAACTGCTCACCCTGCGCATGGCGCGGCAGATGATCCTGGCGGAGCAGTATGACAATGCCGAATCGGCCCTTGGCGACGTGCGCCGCGATGCGTTTCGTGGCCTGCGCCTGGAGCTGGAAGGCGACCTCGCGCGGGCGCGCGGGGATCGCGACCTGGCTCGCGAGCGCTATCGCGAAGCGCTTGATCATGGCCATACACCCGAATACCTGAGCCTGAAGTACGAAGAGCTCTCCGCCTAAAGGATCGATATCCCCATGTCCGTGCCTGTCCCGACGAAGAGTGCCGTGCGCCTGCTGATTGCCGGTGCGCTCATGCTGTCGCTGAGTGCCTGCGGCCTGTGGCAACGCGATACCACGGAGCCTCCGGCCGACCTGCCCGAATTCGAGGCGGAGGCGCAGCCGGAACAGCTGTGGTCGCGCTCGGTCGGGAGCGGTGGTGAACGCTTCCTCTGGCAGGTCTATCCGGGGGTGGCCGACGACATGCTGGTGATGGTGGATGCCGATGGCCGCGTCTCCGGGCTGAATCCGGAAACCGGAAGCCAGCGCTGGCGCACACGCCTGGACGATGCCCGCGTGTCGGCGGGTGTTGGTGTGGGCGACGAGATCGCGGTGGTTGGCACCCTGGACGGCGAGGCCATCGCGGTGGACCTGCAGGGCGATGGCGAGCGCTGGCGCTCGCGTCTGTCCAGCGAGGTCGTGGCGATCTCGGATGTCGCCTCGGGCGTCGTGATTGCGCGCACCAACGATGGTCGCGTGCATGCCCTGGATGCAGCCTCCGGCGCCACGCAGTGGACCGCGCTGCGGACCACGCCCTCGCTGAGCCTGCGCGGTGCGCATCGGCCCCAGATGACGGCCGGGCGCGTCCTCACGGGCTTCGATAACGGGCGTGTCGTCATGCTCGGGCGGGAGCGCGGCAACGTGCTGTGGGAGACGACGCTCGGGATCCCGACCGGCCGCTCGGAGGTGGAGCGCATGGTTGATGTCGACGGCTACATGCCGATCTATCAGGGCGCGGCGATCGCCTCCGGCTATCAGGGCCGTCTGGCCGCCATCGACCTGAACTCCGGCGAGATCTTCTGGGCCCGCGACTTCTCGTCCTATCAGGGCGGGGATGTGACGAACGAGGCGAACGTCCTCGCGGTCACCGATGCCGAGAGCCACCTGTGGGGGCTGGATCCGCGCAATGGCGCCGATCTCTGGCAGAGCGACCAGCTGCGTCTGCGCGGCGTTACCGCCCCGGTCGTGGTGGGTGATTACGCCATCGTCGGTGATTACGAAGGCTACCTGCACTGGTTCCATCTGGAGGACGGGCGCATCGTGGCGCGTCTGCGGGCGAGTTCCGGCGCGGTCGTGACCCGCCCCGTGCTGGTGGACGACATCCTCTACGTGGTGACCGACAACGGTCGGCTCACCGCGGTCAATCCGCGTCTGGACTCCGGGGAATGAGCGTCGCTGGCACGTACCCCCGGATCCTGCTGTTGCGGTAGCGTTGCCTCATGATCCCTGTCATCGCCCTGGTCGGCCGACCCAATGTTGGCAAGTCGACCCTGTTCAATCAGCTCACGCGTTCGCGTGATGCGCTGGTGGCCGATGTCGCCGGCCTGACCCGCGATCGTCAGTACGGCATCGGCAAGGTGGGCGACTTCCCCTACCTGGTGGTGGATACCGGTGGTCTGTCGGGCGAGGGTGCCGAGATGGACCGGGCGATGGCCGAGCAGACCCAGCGGGCCGTCGCAGAGGCGGACCATGTCCTGTTCCTGGTGGATGCGCGCGACGGCCTGACGCCGCAGGACCAGGCGATTGCCGACCAGCTGCGTTCGGCCGGGGTCAAGGCCCGGGTCGTGGTGAACAAGACCGATGGTCTGGATGCCGATGCCGTGAGCGCCGAGTTCTATACCCTCGGTATGGGCGAGCTTACGTCGATTGCTGCGGCCCATGGTCGCGGCATCAAGGGCCTGATGCAGAAGGTCCGGCGGGCCGTGGCCGCCGAGCGGCGCGAGGCCGAAGCGGCCGAGGGTGCAGGGGAGGAGGCTGCGGAGGACGGACTGGACGAGGCCTCGCAGCAGGCCGCGCTGGACGACTGGCCGGGCATCCGCGTGGCCATTGTCGGGCGCCCGAATGTCGGCAAGTCCACGCTGGTCAATCGCATCCTGGGCGACGAGCGCGTGGTGGCCACGGATGTCGCCGGTACAACCCGTGACTCCATCTTTGTCCCGTTCTCGCGCGATGGACAGGATTACACCCTGATCGATACCGCGGGGGTGCGGCGTCGGGCGCGTGTGCACGAGGTCATCGAGAAATTCAGCGTGATCAAGACGCTGCAGGCGATCGAGGCCGCGCATGTCGTGATCCTGGTGATGGATGCCCAGGCCGGGCTGTCGGAACAGGATGCCCACCTGCTGGGCCTGGTGATCGACTCCGGCCGCGCGCTGGTGCTCGCAGTGAACAAATGGGACGGCATGGCGCCGGAGGAACGCGAGCGCGTGCGTGACGACCTGGACCGGCGCCTTGGCTTCGTCAACTTTGCCCGGCTGCGGCTGATCTCCGCCCTGCATGGCACCAATGTGGGTCATCTACTCGAAGACGTGCAGGAGGCTCATGCCAGCGCCTTTGCCAAGGTCTCGACCCCCGAGCTGACCCGATTGCTCGAGAGCGCTGTCGCCGAACATGCGCCGCCGCTGGTCAGCGGTCGCCGGATCAAGCTGCGCTACGCCCATCAGGGCGGGCAGAATCCCCCGGTCATCGTGATCCATGGGAACCAGACGGATGCCCTGCCGGGCAGCTATAAGCGCTACCTCGAGAACTTCTTCCGCAAGCATCTGGGGCTGGTGGGTACGCCGCTGCGCATGGAGTTTCGCTCGGGCCGCAACCCGTACGCCGGGCGGCGCAATATCCTCACCCCCCGCCAGCAGCGCAAGCGGAAGCGCATGATGCGCCATGTCCGGCGCTGATCCGAGCCGGACATCACTGGAGGCGCCGAGCGCCCCTGCGCTGTCCGCGTTCGGCCGAGCCGTCGAGCCCTTCCGGGTGATGGATATCCTGGCGCGCGCCCAGGCGGCCGAGCGTGCGGGGCGCGACATCATCCACCTGGAAGTGGGGGAACCGGACTTCCCCACGCCCCCAGCGGTCCTGCGCGCCGGGGAGCTGGCGCTGGCGGCCGGGGATACCCGCTACACCCCCGCGCACGGCACCCGCGAACTGCGCGAGGCCATCACGGCCGACTACCGCCGTCGCCATCAGGCTGACATCGACCCCGAGCGCGTCGTGATCACGGCGGGGGCCTCCGCCGCGATCCTGTTGGCGTTGGCCGCCGGAGTGAATCCCGGCGAGGAAGTGCTGCTCCCGGACCCGGGCTATGCCTGCAACCGTCAGTTTGTCGCCGCGCGCGGGGCCGTCCCGGTCGGACTGCCGGTGGCGGCCGAGCACGCCTTCCAGCCGACTGCCGAGGCGGTAGCGCACGCCTGGGGCGAGCAGACCCGCGCCATCCTGCTCGGCTCGCCGGCGAATCCCACCGGTACCCGGCTGTCCGCCGACCGTCTGGCCGCCATCGTGGACGTCGTGCGCGCGCGGGGCGGTTTGGTGATTGTGGACGAGATCTACGGCCAGATCCTGTTCGACGAACCGCAGCGCAGCGCCGTGGCCTTCCATCCCGATGTCATCGTGATCAACAGCTTTTCCAAGTACTTCGCGATGACCGGCTGGCGCCTGGGGTGGATGGTGGTGCCGCAGACGTGGGTCGACCCGGTTCGCAGGATCGCCCAGAACCTGTTCGTGGCCCCGGCCTCCATGGCGCAGACGGCCGCGGTCGAGGCCTTCGCCCCCGAGACCGAGGAGATCCTGCAACGTCAGGTGCGCGAACTGCAGACGCGGCGGGATGTGCTGCTCGAGGCGCTGCCGGCGCTGGGGCTCGAGGTCCAGGCCCGCCCCGATGGGGCGTTCTACATCTACGCCGACTGCACGGCACACGGGGACGACTCCGAGGCGCTTTGTGCACGCATCCTCGACGAGGCGGGCGTGGCCCTCACGCCGGGCACGGATTTCAGTCCCAGCGCAGGCCAGCGCTACCTGCGCATTGCCTACACCCAGCGCGAGCCACGCCTGCGCGAAGCACTGGACCGCCTCGCGTCGGTCCTCGCGTGATTCCGTTTCGAGGCTGGGCCTGGTTCGGCATCTGGAGTTTACGTGCCTTCAGCTGGCCGCCTGCCTGCGCTGCCGAAACAGCGCCTGGCAGGCGGCAAGACGAAGCCACCGTAAACACCGGATGCCGAACCAGGCCCAGCCACACCGTGGCTACGAGCTTCGCCGTGTGATCAGGAATATAGCGTCAAGACTTGGTGGGGGCGGTGGCGGGGGCGGCCTCGTAGGAGGCCCCCTCCGGCGGCGTCAACAGCAGCGCATAGCGCCTCAGTACCCAGATGCCCCGCTCGAACAGGCTGGTCGCGCCGAAGACGGCATCGCGTACGCTGCCGTCGAGGTCGCTGGAGGCGAGCAGACGGCGGCGGATGGAGTCCATCAGCTCCGAGCGGTCGTGGGTCAGGGACTGCAGGAGGGCGATCTCGTCGGCATCTCCGCTGCGCGCGGCGTCGGTCAGCGTCAGCAGCATCATGTGCAGGGTCTCGACCAGGTTGTGGGTCAGGGCACGGGCCTCGGCGGACGCGTCCGCATTGAGGGAACGCTCGATCTCCGTGGCGAGGTCGTTCAGCGTGTCTTCCAGTTGCAGCAGCAGCTGATTGCGGTTCTTCAGCACGATCGCATGATCGAGGGTTGCGCCACTGAGCGCGCCGGAGAGGATCTCGTCGAGAAACTGTTCGACGGTCTCGGTGACTTGCAGGTTGCCGCGATGCAGCGCCAGGCGCTCGTGACGGGCGCCGTCGCTGTCATCGCGCACGCTGTCGAGGTAGTCGGGCAGTCGCTTGAGCAGACGCAGCTGCTCCTTTTCCACCAGCACAAGTGCGGACCCGGCGTCGTTCTGCGCCCCGGCGTAGATGAAATGCGGCTTGCCCAGGGCCTCTTCCTCGGTCGGCGGTGCAGTGCGCTCCAGGAAACGGGCGACGGGGCCGTGGACCGGGTGCATCGCCAGGTCACAGACGACCTGATAGAGGATGTAGGCAAGCGCGATCTGCAGACTGATGCCGATCGCGAGCGCTTCCAGGCCCGAGGCGATCAGCGGGACGCCGCCGTAGAACTCGATCCAGAACAGCGGCAGCAGCAGGATTAGCCCCAGGCCCTTGAGGATGAACTGATAAAGCGCCAGCTGGCGGCCCAGGCCCTTATGCGAGGCGGCGAGTATCAGGGTCGACACACCGGTGCCGAAGCTCGCCCCGTAGACCACCATCAGGCCGTATTCGAGATCGATCACGCCGCTGGCAGCCAGGGCCATCGTCACGATGGTGATGCTGGAGGCCGAATGTGCGATCACCGCAAATACCAGCCCGGTGGCGAACGCGATCAGCAGGGACTGCGCCGACAGCGACATCAGGCCGGTCATCCAGGTCAGCTCGCTGAGCGGCTTGGCGCCTTCCTTGATAAACATGAGGCCGAGGAACAGCAGCCCGATGCCGAGCATGGCGCGAATCAGGTGGCGCAGGCGGGCGGACTGGTCGCGGTCGAAGTAGAACAGCAGCCCGGTGACCCCAACCAGGATGAAGACCATCAGGGTCAGGTCGAGTGCGGCGATCAGGACCAGCATTGAGGTCCCGAGGTTGGCGTAGTTGATCACGGGCTGGGCACGGCGGGCGTCGAGTACGCCGGCGGTGACCAGCGAGATCAGCACAAAGATGACCGCGTGGATGCTCTGGGTGATCGCCCCGCCGACCAGGCCGAGGAAGGCGGCCGCCCGGTTGGAGCCCGTGGCGCGCCCCACCAGTGCACGCAGCCGCTGGTCCGCGAGCTGGCGCAGGTGCTCGCTGATCAGGCGAATGCCGACGAAGAACAGCCCGAGCCCGGCAAACAGCGTCGCCGCGATCTCGAAGGTGATCATCCACTCGCCATTCATGCGCGCATTCTAACGGGGCCTTTCCCCGGGCGCGCCCATCGACGTGAGGTGGCCGTGACGAGGAGTGCCGGAGGTGCGTACCCGTGACTCACGCGCCCGGAAGCAGACCCGTAAGCTGCAGGAAAACGAGGGCGATGGCCAGCGGCGCAACATAGCGCAGGAAGAGGCGCCAGACGTGGTAGGCAACGGGGCCCGTGGCGATCTCTTCGCGGGAGATGTCCGGCTTGATGACCCAGCCGACGAATACCGCGATCAGCAGTCCGCCCAGTGGCAGCAGGACGTTGATGGACAGGTGTTCGACAAGCTCGAAGACAGTCGTGACCTCGCGCCCGAGAATCGACCATTCCAGCTGCGCCCAGCCAGCACCGGTGAACGAGAACACGGTCGCCAGGCTGAGCAGCCAGATGGCGGCACCACACCCGCTCGCCGCGACCCAGCGATTCAGGTGCAGCCGTTCCTCCAGCAGGTGTACGAACGCCTGCACGTTCGTGATCATGGTGCTGAAGCCGGCGACGCTCAGCATCACGAAGAACAGCGTGGCCAGTACCACGCCGGCCGGGACTGCGGACAGTGACAGGGGCAGGGTCTGGAACATCAGGCCCGGACCCTCGGCCGGATCCAGCCCGAAGCCGAACACGACCGGGAAGATCGCGATCCCGGCGATGATCGCGATCAGGGTGTCGGCCAGGGCCACGCCGACCGCAGTGCGTGCAATCGAACTGTCACTTGGCAGGTAGGCGCCGAACATCATCAGCACACCGGCGGCGAGCGTCAGGGTGAAGAAGGCCTGGCCAATGGCGATCAGCACGGCGCCCATATCCAGTGCCGAAAAGTCCGGCCGGAACATGAAGGCGAACGCCGTGGACGGATCGCCGACGGCCAGCGAGATCAGCGTGGTGACCACCAGCAGGAGCAGCAGCAGCGGCATCAGGATACGAACGCCTCGCTCCAGTCCCCGGCGCAGGCCGAACCCGACAATCACAAAGGCCCCAATGACGGCGACGCTTGTCCACAGGATCATCTCTCCGGGGTTGGCGGTCATGGACGCGAAAATGGCCCCGACCTGCTCGGCGTCTGCCCCGGCGAACTGGCCACTCGCCGCCTTTCCGATATAGGCCAGTGACCAGCCGGCGATGACCACGTAGAAGCTCATGATCAGAAAAGCGGAGGCGAGACCCAGCCAGCCCACGACCTGCCAGGCCTCGCGCGCACCGGTTTCGCGCGCGACCCTGCGCGCTGCATAGCCGGGCGAGTGGCGTCCCCGTCGTCCGATCATGACCTCGGCCATCATCACCGGGACGCCGATGGCGGCGATCGCAGCCAGGTAGACGAGCAGGAACGCCCCACCCCCGTTCTCCCCGAGGACATAGGGGAACTTCCAGATGTTGCCGAGCCCGACCGCCGAGGCCGTGGCCGCGAGGAGAAAGGCGTAGCGGTGACCCCAGCGTTGTTCGGTGGCGGCGGGTTCCATGGGTGTCTCAGAAGCGGGGTTGTCGCGAAGGGTGCCCTTGGGGCACAACCTAGGTCAAAGGCAAGTGGTTGCTGAAGGTGGACAGTTGCCAGAACAGGGCCAGCAGGGCGATCGGTGCGATATAGCGCAGGATCAGGCGCCAGATATGGAAGGCGGCCGTGGGTCGTCCCAGCTCGTCGCGGGTGATCGCCACCGGCAGGACCCAGCCGGCAAACAGTGCGATCAGCAGGCCGCTGACCGGCAACAGGATGTTGATGGCCGTGTGTTCCAGCAGGTGGTAGAGCGTCGGCAGTTCGCGCCCCAGCACGACCAGGTCGATCTGGGCCCAGCCAGCCCCCGTGAACGAGAATATGGTGATCAGACTGAAACCCCAGATGGCCAGCGCGCTCCCCAGGGCGGCCTGCAGGTTCGAGATCCCGAAGTGTTCGTGCAGCAGGTGCACGAATACCTGGACGTTCGCGATCATGGTGCTGAACGCCGCGAGGCTTAGTGCCGCGAAAAACAGCGTCGTGAGCAGGATCCCTGCCGGGATTGCGGACAGAGCCAGCGGCAGGGCCTCGAACATCAGGCCGGGCCCGGCGGCCGGGTCCAGGCCATAGCCGAAGACCACCGGGAAGATCGCGACCCCTGCGATCAGTGCGATCACGGTGTCGGCGATCGCCACCCCGATCGCGGTGCCGGCGATGGAGGTTTTTCTGGGAAGATAGGCGCCGAACATCATCAGCACGCCGGCAGCCAGGGTCATGGTAAAGAACGCGTGCCCGACCGCGATCAGCAGGCTGTGCCGGTCGAGGGCGGAGAAGTCCGGACGGAACATGAAGTCCAGGGCGGCTTCGATATCGCCGACCCAGAGACCGCCGGCCATCGCGGCCAGCAGCAGGGCGAATAGCAGTGGCATGACCAGCCCCACACCACGTTCCAGCCCGTTGCGCAGCCCCAGGGCCACGATTGCGAAGGTCGCCGCAAGGCCCAGCGTGGTCCACAGCAGCATCCCCGAAAGCGATGTCTGGATGCTTTGGAAGATCGCGGTAACCTCGGGCGCGTCGACGCCCGCGAAGGCCCCGCTGGCGGCCCGTGGCACATAAGAGAAGACCCAGCCGGTGACCACGGCGTAGAAGGTCATGATCACGAACAGGGCGATGATCCCGATCCAGCCGACCATCTGCCAGGCGTCGCGGACACGGGCCTCGCGGGCGACGGCCAGTGCCGCGTACCCCGGAGAACGGCGCCCCCGCCGTCCGATCATCACCTCGGCCATCATGATCGGGATGCCGATCAGCGCAATCGTCAGCAGGTACACAGCCAGAAAGGCGCCGCCCCCGTTCTGGCCGAGGATGTAGGGGAATTTCCAGATGTTGCCGAGCCCGACCGCCGAGGCGGTGGCGGCCAGCACGAACGCATAGCCATGCGTCCAGCGCTGCCGGGTGGCGATGATGTCCATCAGCGGTGGACCGAGGGTCGGGTCAGGTAATCACATCGGGTTTGTCGCGCCCGGTCAGGCCTGGCAAGTCACCCAGCCGCACGGCGGCCTCGATCAGCGGGCGCAGCAGCTCTTGCGGCTCGCGGTCCAGGTGCTCCGGGTGGGTCTCGTACTGCTCGATGTAGATGCGCAGGGTCGCGCCCTCGGTGCCAGTCCCGGAGAGGCGGAACACGATGCGGGCGCCGCCCTCGAACAGGACCCGCAGGCCCTGGTGCTCGGTGATGCTGCCATCCACCGGGTCGCGGTAGGCGAAGTCGTCCGCCCCCGCAACACGCATGCCGGCAAGCGACTGCCCCGGGAGGCTCGAGAGCTGTTCGCCGATGCGCGCCATCACCTGTTCGGCACGGGCAGTGTCCAGCCCCTCGTAGTCATGCCGCGTGTAGTAATGGCGGCCGTAGTCGCGCCAGTGATCGCGTACGATCTCTTCGACTGACTGGCGCCGGGCCGCCAGCAGATTCAGCCAGAACAGGACGGCCCAGAGGCCGTCCTTCTCGCGCACATGATCAGCACTGGTGCCAAAGCTTTCCTCGCCGCACAGGCGGATGCGGCCATCGTCCAGCAGGTTGCCGAAGAATTTCCAGCCGGTGGGCGTCTCGAAGCAGGGAATGCCGAGTGCCTCGGCGACCACGTCCACCGCCTGGCTGGTCGGCATGCTGCGCGCCACACCCTTCAGGCCCTCGGAGAACGCGGGGATCAGGTGGGCATTGGCCGCCATGATGGCCAGGCTGTCGGACGGCGTGACGAAGAAATGCGGGCCCAGGATCAGGTTGCGGTCGCCGTCGCCGTCAGAGGCTGCGCCAAAATCCGGCGGGTTGCGCCCGTACAGGGCCTCGCACAGCTCGCGGGTGTGGGCCAGGTTCGGGTCCGGGTGGCGGCCGCCGAAATCGGCCAGTGGCTCCGCGCGCAGCAGGGTCTCGGCGGGTGCACCCAGGCGGTTGATCAGGATCTCCTCGGCGTAGGGCCCGGTGACGGCATGCATCGCATCGAAGCGCATACGGAAGAAGTCCGAGCGCAGGAGCTCGCCGATGCGCTCGAGGTCGAACAGTGTCGCCATGTGGTCGGCGTAGGCGCCAACGGGGTCGACGACCTCGATCGACATCTCGCCGAGATGGGTGGTGTGCAGGTGGTCGATGTCGATGTGCGGCGTGCCGCTGGCGATGCGGTAATGGGTGAGCGACTTGCTATGCTCGTAGATGGCATCGGTGACGCTGGCCGGCGCGGGCCCGCCATTGGCCGTGTTCACCTTGATGCCGAAGTCTCCCTCCGGACCTCCGGCGTTATGGGAGGCCGAGAGGATGATGGCGCCGGTGGCACCGCGCGAGCGGATCAGGTGGCTGGCGGCGGGGGTCGACAGCAGCCCGGCATGGCCGATCGCGACTTTCTTGACGTCGTTGGCCGCGGCCATGCGCAGGATGGTCTGGATCGCCTCCCGATTGTGGAAGCGTCCGTCGCCGCCGAGGATCAGCTCGCCTTCGCACAGGCTCGGGTGTGCCTCGAAGATGCTCTGGATGAAGTTTTCCAGGTAGTGCGGTTGCCGAAACTGCCGTACCCGCTTGCGCAGGCCCGAGGTGCCCGGCTTCTGGTCGGTGAATGGCCGGGTCGTGACGACACTGATATCCATGAAGTCGTGAGTCCTTTTTCGATTGCACGCCGGAAGTTCCCGTCTCGTTTGACGGTACCAAAAAGGGCCGGGGGTGTCCCGTGCCGGGTGGAGGGTTTGCGTATAGTTTTCGGCAGCTGCTGTGCGCTGCCCGGTTCGGCGTTGGCCGCGCTGGCCAGACGATGGCACGAGCGGCGGAACGGGGATAGCGGGACATAATGGTAGCGGGTGCATTGGCCAGTGTCTGTCCGGGGGCTGTTAGACTGCGCGGCATGTTGCTGGATACCCGCACCCCCGCCCATCTCGAACCGCGCCCGGTGACCTTCGCGGCGCTGATGGAGATGTACGAGGAGAACTACCTGTCCGTACGGCGCCTGTGCCCCGAGTTGCACCGCCAGCCGGTGCACGCGGTGTCTCGGGTCGAGGGGGCGCTGGATCTGCATCTGGAGGTACTGGAGCGCACGCGGTACACGACCACGCTGCGACTGACCTATGCCTTTGCCGGGCGTGACGAGCCGCGCCTGCAGCCGGATGCCCGGGTGCGCCTGTTCCACGATGCGCGGCAGGCCGAGGTGCTGGGGCGTCATTGCCGTCGCAGTGGCGAGGACCTGGTGATCGATACGATCGCGGGGCACCCGGGACTGGGCTGCCGCTGGCGGCACAACCGATTTCTGTTCAAGTGGCTGCGCTACTGCCTGCGCCAGGGCCACCGCTTTCGCCCGGACGCTACGCCCGCGCCGCTGGTGACGGACTAGCGTCCTGCCGGAGCAGGCTCGCCGTTCAGGTCAGAAATTCTCGGTGGAAGTGAACAGGCCCACACGCAGGTCGTGGGCCTCGTAGATCGGCCGGCCGTCGACCTCGACGATCCCGTCGCCAATGCCCAGCACCAGCTTGCGCGAGATCACCCGCTTCATGTCGATGCGATAGGTGACCTTCTTCGCGGTGGGCAGGACCTGACCGGTGAACTTCACTTCGCCGACACCCAGGGCGCGGCCGCGGCCGGGGTTACCCAGCCAGGCCAGATAGAAGCCCACCAGTTGCCACATCGCGTCCAGCCCCAGGCAGCCGGGCATCACGGGATCACCGGGGAAGTGGCAGGCGAAAAACCACAGGTCCGGGTTGATATCCAGCTCGGCGATCATCTGGCCCTTGCCATGCTCGCCGCCGTCGCTGTTGATCTCCAGGATGCGATCCATCATCAGCATGTTGGGGACCGGCAACTGGGCGTTGCCCGGGCCAAACATGTCGCCGTAGCCGCAGGCCAGGAGTTCGTCGCGATCGTATTGATTTTTCTGCATGGGGGCGCCGCTCGGGGAAAAGCCCGGTATTGGACCGAAACCCGCGCCTAAAAGCAATTGTGCCGGTCGAGGGCGCGGCCCGACGGGCCGCGCCAGGGAAACACGAATCAGGCGTCGGACGGGTAGCGCAGCAGCTCGGCCAGGGTGTAGAAGCGCGACCCGCGCAGGTAGCCGGCCTGGATGTCGGCCACCAGGGCGCCGGGGCGGCCCTCGGCGTCGCGCTCGGCGATCCAGGCCGCAGGCAGGGTGTCGAGGATATGCGTGCAGGCCAGGCGACCGTCCTCCAGATGGCTGGCATGCACCTCTCCCGTATTGCGATTGCGAAACGCAGGCAGCCAGCCGGCGGTGAAACCGGCGTCCAGCCAGCCGGGTTGTTCCATGCGTTCAGGGCCGGCGATTGGAAGCAGGTCGGTCTGCAGCATTGGGATTCTCCGGAGATTTACCCTCCCTATCGGCCCGTCCACCGCAAACTTGAGCCAGGGGGGCGCGCGCACCGGATGGCTGGATCGGCCATAATCGCGGCGGGGAGAACCGGCGACAGGTGGGTGCCGGTTGCAAACAGGGTAGGTGTGGGGCCCGGTGCGTCCGGGCGATAGGCAGGACCGACGAGGGGGTGGCGTGGCGATCACAATCATGATGGTGACTCTGGCGATCATTGTCGCCATCGTGCTGCTGGACTGGGCGCGGAATCCGGTGCGAACGGTGCTGCTTGCGATCACGGGCGGGCTGGTTCGCCTGTTATGCGCGCTGCGCCGACACCTCGTGCATGTGCGGGATGCCGTGACCGGTTGGCATCGCCGATATCTGGCACGGCTGGAGGCCGATCGCATCCACGGGGCGGTGGAGGCCCTGGAACGCCGTTATGCCCACCTGGTGGGGCATGACCTGGCGCAGATGCCGCAGCTTCGCCAGGAGTCCACCGAGACCTTGCGCGCCCTGCGCGAGGCCTACGAACGGGACGAGACCCGCCTGCTCGAGGAACCCGCCTGGGTGAGTCGTCTCGAGGCGCTGGCCAGCACCCCGGTCAGCAATACGCCGCAGAGCCAGCGTCTCGCACAGGATCTCCAGGAGACGATCCTGCGTATCGCGCGGTTGGGCATGGAGGAGCACCGGCAACTGGCGCAGGGCATGCTGGCCGCCCGGTGGCGACTGGAGAGCCCGGTGGATCAGCTGGTCGACCGCCTGGAGGGCCTGCAAAGGCGTCTGGGTGACCTGCAGCGTCAGGGGGATCGCCTGGACCGCGCCCTGACGCGCTGCGAGCAGACCGAACCTTCGATCCGCCATCAGATGCCTTCGTATTTCCAGGCCGTCAGCCAGGGCTTGCTCGGGCTGCTGGGGCTTGCACTGACGGTCCTGGCGGTCGCCGTGTACCACCAGCTCTTCGGGCCGCCGTTTGACGGGCAGTTTCCGGGGGTGGAAGACGCGGGCCCCGGGACGCTCTCGGACCGGATCATTGCACTGCTGCTGGGGATCGCGCTGGTAAGCGGGTGGCTGCTGGCCGAGAGCCGCGGGGCGGTCCGGTTGCTGCCGCAGGCGGTGATGGAGCGCGACAACTGGGCCCGCATGGGGCTGGTGGTTACGGCATTGCTGGTGCTGGCTGCCGTGGTGGTGCTGTCGGGCCTGGCTGGTTATCACCTGGAGTGGGTCCGCTATCGCAACGATCTGCTGGAGACCCTGATGGCCGGGGAGGTGGCACCACCGCCCACGTTGTACTGGACCGAGCAGATGGTCGGTGCGGCCGTCGGGCTGGTGGTGCCGCTGGTGGTAGCGCTGGCGCCGCTGTGGCTGGTCTCCCTGCTTCAGGCGATACGGGTGCTGATCGGGGGGCTGCTCGGTATTCTATTGGCACTGCTGACGGGTGTGCTGCACGTGCTTGCCGTGATTGCATTGCAGCTGCGCCGGCTGCTGCCGGCTCTGTTCGAGCTGGTCACATTCCCGGCGCGTGCGGTGCGCGAACGCCTCGCGGGTCGCGCGACGTCGGCCCGCGAGGCGGACGCCGGAATGTGATGCGGATCACCCCGCAGGCGGTGCGTTGCCGCGAGCCACGAATGCCGCTGTAGAATGCGCCCCCGGTCATGCAGGGGACGTTGACTCCATGGCTGGATCAGGCAACCAGGCGAGAGGCAGGACATGGGCATGCAGATGCAGCGGGTGATGCGCGGACTCACGGTATCCGGGATTCTGATCCTGGGCGGCTTGACCGCCACGGCGGCGATGGCCGAGACCACGCGTTTCGTCAGCGACGAGCTGGAGGTCGGGGTGCGGAATGGCACCGGGCCGAACAGCCGCATTATCAGTTCGGTGCGCTCGGGTCAGGAGGTCGCGGTGCTCGAGGAGAGCGGCGATGGTCACACCCGTATTCGCCTGCCCAGCGGCACCGAGGCCTGGATCCTGACCCGTTACCTGCAGGACGAGCCGCATTCCCGTGAGCGCCTGGAGGAGGTCGAGGCCGAGCTGGCCGAGATCCGTTCGGGCGCGGATGACCAGGAGGGCCGAATTGCCGAACTGCTGGATACCCGCCGCGAACTCGAAGCCGAGCGCGACGGCCTGGAGACGCAGGTGGCGGACATGGAATCCGAGCTTGAGGAGCTGCGCGACGTCGCGGCGCGCCCACAGGAGATCCAGCGCGAAAACCGGCGCCTGGAAAGCGAGCTTGTAGAGGCCCGTGATTCCGCGGACGAGTATCGCCGCCAGGTGGAGGTGATGCAGGCCGACAGCCAGCGGCGCTGGTTCATGACGGGTGCGGCGGTGACCGTCGGCAGCCTGATTCTCGGCATCATCCTGACGCGCATCCCGCTACGCCGTCGCCGCCGCGACTGGTATTGATTCCTCGATACCCTCGATGGGGGCGGGGACGCAAGAAACGTGCCCCGCTTCCCGTTTCTTGCGTGGCGGCGGTCGAGCCTTTAGGCTTTCGCAGCTGTTTTGAAGCCGTCGCCGGTGGTTCTTGGTGGCGGACGCAACTCCAGTAGCGTGCTTTCGGATCCATCGTCCGGATCACGCGGATAACGCCCGACATACAAGGACTCGACTGGCCGGATGCTTTACGCAATTCTGTCAACATTCCTGGTGGCCGCGATCGCACCCGCGGTCCATCGCGTCACCGGTCGCGCCAGTGGCTGGGTGCTGGGGCTCCTCCCGGCGGCGCTGTTCCTGTATTTCCTGAGCTTCCTCCCTGCGGTTTCCGCGGGCGAGGCCATCGTGCTCAGTTGGCCCTGGCTGCCGGGGCTCGATATCCACCTGTCCTTCCTGGTGGACGGCCTGTCGCTGCTGTTCGCGCTGCTGATCTCGGGCATCGGGTTCTTCATCGTCACCTACGCCGGGCGCTATCTCGAGGGGCACCGTGACCTCGGGCGCTTCTACGTGATCATCCTCGCCTTCATGGGCTCGATGCTGGGGCTGGTGCTGGCGGACAA
Source organism: Thioalkalivibrio sp. HL-Eb18 (assembly GCF_000364985.1). Taxonomy (NCBI): domain Bacteria; kingdom Pseudomonadati; phylum Pseudomonadota; class Gammaproteobacteria; order Chromatiales; family Ectothiorhodospiraceae; genus Thioalkalivibrio; species Thioalkalivibrio sp. HL-Eb18. The sequence goes on along the minus strand of NZ_KB822965.1, from coordinate 101,987 downwards.
CCTGATCGCGATGTTCGTGTTCTGGGAGCTGACCAGCATCACGTCCTATCTGCTGATCGGCTACAACCACGAGAACGCGGACGCCCGCAAGTACGCGCTTCAGGGCCTGTTCGTGACCGTCGGTGGCGGCCTCGCACTGCTGGCCGGGATCATCATGCTGGCGATGGCCGGCGGCTCGTACGAACTCTCCGAGATCCTGGCCAGCGGCGAAGTGGTGCGCGAGCATGCGCTGTATCTGCCCTTGCTGATCCTGATACTGCTCGGGGCCTTTACCAAGTCGGCCCAGGTGCCGTTCCACTTCTGGCTGCCGCGGGCGATGGCCGCGCCGACGCCGGTCTCCGCATATCTGCACTCGGCCACCATGGTCAAGGCCGGGGTCTACCTGCTGGCGCGCCTGAATCCGTCGCTGGGCGGTACCGATATCTGGTTCACCACCCTGGCGCTGTTCGGTGCGATCACGATGTTCACCGGCGTGTTCCTGGCGTTCCGCAGTACGGGCGTGAAGCAGGTTCTGGCCTATTCCACGGTGATGGCGCTGGGTACCCTGACGATGCTGATCGGCATCGGGACCGAGACCGCGCTGATGGCCGCGATGGCCTTCCTGCTGGCGCATTCGCTGTACAAGGGCGCGCTGTTCATGGTCGCCGGCATCCTCGACCACGAGGCCGGGGCCAAGGACTTCCTGCAGACCGGAGGTCTGCGCACCGCGCTGCCGATCACGGCCGCCTTTGCGATTCTTGCCGCGTTGTCGCTGGGTGGGGTGATCCCGCTGTTCGGATTCGTTGCCAAGGAACTGATGCTGGAGTCGGTGCTCGAGGCCCCGGGTCTGGTGGGTATCCTGACGCTGCTGGCGGTACTGACCGCGATTCTCGGCGTGGCAGTGGCTGCGATCGTCGGTATCCGGCCGTGGTTCGGGGCTCGGGCGGAAACACCCAAGACCCCGCACCACGAGGCACCGCCGGCGATGCTGGCCGGTCCGGTCGTGCTGGCCAGCCTGGGCCTGATCTTTGGCCTTGGGCCGGGGCTGGCGGACGAAGGGCTGGTCAACGCCGCGGCGGCCAGCGTGCAGGGCGCGCCGGTGGATGGCTACCTGGCGCTGTGGCACGGCATTAACTGGCCGCTGGCGATCTCCGCGTTCAGCCTGGTCGCGGGTGGTCTGCTCTACTGGCGCTGGGAGCAGGCACGTCGGGCCCTGGCCTGGGTCGATCGAGCCGCCGAGTACGGCCCGGAGAAGGGCTACTTCAAGATGATGGATGGTCTGGTCTGGATCTCCGAATGGCAGACCCGGGTCCTGCAGAACGGCTATCTGCGCTATTACGTGATCGTGATCGTGGCGATGACGGCGGGGCTGGTCGGCGTGACCGCCCAGCTGTTCGACGTGAGTGTCGGCACGGTGCACTTCGAGCGCCTGCAGATCCACGAAATGGCCATCATCGCGATCCTGGTGGCGTCGATGCTGTTCGCGGTGCTGACACGCTCGCGTCTGGGGGCCGTGGCAGCGCTGGGCTCTCTGGGCTTTACGGTCGCCCTGGTGTACGTGCTGTACAGCGCGGCCGATGTGGGGATCACCCAGGTGCTGGTGGAGACCCTGACGGTGATCCTGCTGGTGCTGGTGCTGTTCCGTCTGCCGGGTTTCCTGAATCTGTCGTCTACCGCGCTGCGGCTGCGCGACGCCGGTATTGCGCTGGTCACCGGCGGCATGATCACGCTGCTGATGCTGAGCACCCTGGATGCGCGCCTGTTCGACTCGATCTCGCAGTACTTCATCGAGGAGTCGGAGCCCTCGGGCTATGGCCGTAATATCGTGAACGTGGTGCTGGTCGACTTCCGGGCCCTGGATACGCTGGGCGAGATCTTCGTGCTGGCCCTGGCGGCGATCGGGGTGTACGCGATGATTCGCTTCCGCGCGGAGGACCACCGCCGATGAACATGCATTCGCTGATCCTGCGCACGGCCGGGCACTTCCTGCTGCCGCTGCTGCTGCTGTTCTCCGTGTTCCTGCTGCTGCGCGGCCACGACGAGCCGGGTGGCGGCTTTATCGGTGGTCTGGTCGCGGCGGCGGCGATCGTGCTGTACCTGTTTTCCATGGACATCCGTTCCGCGCGCAAGGTGCTACGCGTGGACCCGCGCGACCTCCTGGGTGCCGGAATGGTGCTGGCGGTCGTGAGCGCACTACCCGCGGCCTTTCTGGGACAGGCGTTCTTTACGGCCCAGTGGTGGGAATTCACCGCGCCGGTGTTCGGCGAGATCAAGCTTTCCACCGTGCTGATCTTCGACATCGGCGTTTATCTCGTCGTGATCGGGTCGGTGCTGACGATCATGCTCAACCTGGCGGAGGCGGAAGACTGATGGAAGTCGTCATGGCCTTCGTGGTCGGCGGTATGTACGCCGCGGCCATCTACATGATGCTCCGGCGTTCGATCGTCAAGCTGGTGATCGGCCTGGTGCTGCTGTCGAACGCGGCCAACCTGCTGATCTTTACGCTGGCCGGCATGCTGCCGGGCGCGCCCCCGCTGATCCCGCCGGGTGCCGCGGTTCCCGACGGGCTGTCGGCCGATCCGCTGGCGCAGGCCGTGGTGCTGACCGCGATCGTGATCGGCTTCGGCGTGCTGGCCTTCGCCGTGGTGCTGATCCATCGCGCCTACGAGGTCGTGAAGGCCGATGACATGGACCAGATGAAGGACACGGATCGATGAATATGTCCGTTGCCCTTCCGGTCATTATCCCGCTGCTCGCCGGCGCGCTGTCGGTGATGTTCTGGCGCTCGCATTTCGCGCAGCGCGCGCTGGGCGTGCTCGGCACCGGCGCCATGCTGGCGGCCACCGTCTGGCTGCTGATGGAGACCTGGGAGCACGGCCATGTCGTGATGGAGATGGGCTCCTGGCCGGCACCGTTCGGGATCGTGCTGGTCTCCGACATGCTGGCGGCGATCATGGTGGTGCTGACCGGCATCATCGGCTTCGCGACCGCGCTCTATTCGCTCTCGGGCATCGGCAAGATGTCGGAGAAGTTCGGCTACTACCCGCTGCTGCACCTGCTGCTGGCGGGGGTGAACGGCGCGTTCCTGACCGGCGACATCTTCAACCTCTATGTCTGGTTCGAGGTGATGCTGGTCGCGTCGTTTGCGCTGCTGATCCTGGGGGGCGAGCGCTCGCAGATGGAGGGGGCGATCAAGTACGTCACCCTGAACCTGCTGTCGTCGATGATCTTCCTGACCGCGATCGGCCTGACCTACGGTCTGACCGGCACGCTGAACATGGCGGACATCGGCGACAAGCTCTCCACGGTAGAAGACACCGGGCTGATCACCGTGATCGCGATGCTGTATCTGGTCGCGTTCGGGGTGAAGGCGGCGGCCTTCCCGTTCTTCTTCTGGCTGCCGGCCTCCTATCACACGCCCAAGGTCGCGGTCTCCGCGCTGTTCGCGGGCCTGCTGACCAAGGTCGGGGTATACGCGCTGTTCCGCGTGTTCACGCTGATTTTCAACCAGGATGTGGACTACACCCACGAGATCCTCCTGTGGGTGGCCGCGGCCACGATGCTGACCGGCGTGCTCGGGGCGGCCGCCCACTACGAATTCCGGCGCATCCTGTCGTTCCACATTATCAGTCAGATCGGCTACATGATCATGGGGCTGGCGTTGTTTACACCGTTGGCACTGGTCGGTGGGGTGTTTTACATCATGCACCACATCATCGTGAAGGCGAATCTGTTCCTGATCAGCGGGATCACCTTCGTGATGAAAGGCACCCACGAGCTCAAGCACATGGGTGGCATCTACCGCACGAACCCGATGCTGGGCGTGCTGTTCCTGATCCCGGCGCTGTCGCTGGCGGGGCTGCCGCCATTGTCCGGGTTCTTCGCCAAGTTCATCATCATCCGCGCCGGTATTGAGGCCGAGGCCTACTGGGTCGTGGCCGTGGCACTGGTGGTGGGCCTGCTGACGCTCTATTCGATGATCAAGATCTGGGCCGAGGTGTTCTGGAAGGCACAGCCGGAAGGGGTCGAGGGCGAGCTCCGGGATGTCAGCTCGGGCCCGATGATCTGGATGTGGGTGCCGGTGATCATGCTGGCGCTGATGACCGTGGCCATCGGCCTGTACGGCGAGCCGATCTACCAGATGGCGGCGATGTCCGCCGAGCAGCTCCTGGATCCGTCGCAGTATATTGAGGCCGTGCTGGGAGATTCACGGCAATGATCGCGCTGACCTGGAATATCGCGCTGGCCCTGATCTGGGTGTTTCTGACCGGAAACTTCACCGGGGGCAACCTGCTGATCGGGTTCTTCCTCGGCTATGTCCTGCTGGCGTTCGCGTTGCGTGACAAGCCGGCGTTTGCGAGCTACGCGCGACGGGTGCCCAAGTTCATCGCCTTCATTGGGTTCTTCCTGTGGGAACTGTTCCTGTCGAACCTGAAGGTCGCCTACGATGTGATGACGCCGACGCACCACATGGTGCCGGGCGTGATCGCCTTTCCGCTGGATGCGCAGACCGATGGCGAGATCACGATCGTCGCGAACCTGATCTCGCTGACGCCGGGCACCCTGAGCCTGGACGTCTCGACCGACCGGAAGGTGCTCTACATCCACGTGATGTATCTGGAAGACCGCGACGCGGTGATCCGCTCGATCAAGTATCTGGAACACCGGGCCTTGGAGGTCCTGCGCTAGCGCAGGGGATGCAGATGTTTGAAATCGCCATCATTGTGGCCAATGTCCTGCTCAGCATCTCCCTGGTGCTGGGGTTCTGGCGTCTCTATCTCGGGCCGACGCTGCCCGATCGCGTGGTGGCGCTGGAGCTGATCGCATCCCTTACCATCGGCTTTATCGCGGTGTACGTGATCGCCAGTGGCCGGACCCCGTTTATCGACGTGGCGATGGTGCTGGCCCTGACCGCCTTCCTCGCCGCGGTCGGATTTGCCCGCTATCTCGAGAAAGGGGGGCATCGCGAAGATGATTGAGCTACTGACGGCGTTGTTCCTGGTATCCGGTGCCGCGTTCATGGTGGTAGCCGCGTTGGGGCTCGTCCGCATGCCGGACCTGCCGATGCGCCTGCACGCGACGACCAAGGCAGGTGTGCTCGGGGCTGGTCTGATGATGGTGGGGGTCGCCGTCTATTTCGGTGACGGAGGCGTGACTACCCGAGCCGTGGCGGTGATCGGCTTTCTGCTGCTGACGGCCCCGGTGGCCGCGCATGCGATTGGCCGCGCCGGCTACTTCGTGGGGGTGCCATTGTGGGAGCACACGCGCGCGGACGAGTTGAAGGGCCGCTATGACGACAAGACCCACACGCTGGCCTCGCCCCCGGAGATGAACGAGTCCTCGTCGGACGACGAGCCCCGGCGCTGAATTCGACCTGGCCGGTATCCCGGCCGTCCACCCAAAAAAAGCCGGGACGCAAGGTCCCGGCAATGGGCACAGTCGCAGGAGAGAAATACGACTGGAGGTCACTCAGCAGTCATCAATGCGGATTCAGGCCGCCTGATGGGTTTCCTTCGCCTCGCGGGCGGCCTTGGCCTCTTCCGGCGAATAGGCCGCGCCAGACCAGAGCATCTCGTAGGCGATCTCTTCGTTACCGTTCTCGCACAGCTCCAGGACCTCCTGGAACAGCGGCTGGAAGGTCTCGCTGCGGTGCGAGGCCTCGTGTTCCTCGAAGCTGCGCCAGAAGGTGATGATCAACGCTTCCTTGTCCTTCATCGGGCTCTCCACGGCCTGACCGATGGTCGAGCCCTCGTTGGAGACGGCGCCGGAGTTCAGTGCGACAAAGCCGCCAACGAAGCCGGTGTCCGAGTGGTAGGTCTTCACGTTTTCGCACAGCATGGCGACACGTTCCTGCAGGTCGTCGATGCTGTATTCCGGCTTCAGGATCACGCGGTTGATGGTGACGACGCCGTCGGCCGGGAAGTTGTGGATCAGCTGGCTCATGGTTGTCCTCCTTTCGGGAACGGGTGCCCCTGTCGATCATCGGGGCACGGCTTGTTAGTTAGTTACTAACTGCTGATGAATAGTTCCTGACTAATTTAGTCAAGAATAAATTCGGCGCAACAAACCCTCGTTCTCCCTTGGGCCTTGCACGACAGGGCAGGGCGGTCTACCTTGCCGGCTTCCCCATTATTTGGAATGCGTTCATGTCCGATCGCGAACTCAAGGATTTGCTTTATGACCAGGTCGCCCGGATTGGCAAGGCGGCATCCAGCCCGAAGCGGCTGGAGCTGATCGAGATCCTGGTGCAAGGGGAGAAGAGCGTTGACCAGCTCGCAACGGACGCCCAGATCAGTGTCAAACTGGCCAGTGCCCACCTGAAAGAGCTGCGTCAGGCGAATCTGGTGGAGTCCCGGCGCGAGGGACGCCGCATCTTCTACCGTCTGGCGGACCCGCGCGTCGCGGATTTCTGGGTGGTGTTGCGGGAGCTGGCGGAGAGCCGGTTGCTGGAGTTGCAGGGCGCCGTCCGCGACATGGCAGCCAGTGCCGGTGACATGGTCCCGCTGAGTGGTCAGGAGCTACTGGAGCAGGCACGCAGGGGCGAGGTCATTGTCCTCGATGTTCGCCCGGACACCGAGTATGCCACTGCGCATCTGCCACATGCCCGATCCATCCCGTTGCGCGAGCTGAAGCAGCGTCTGGACGAACTGGCCCCGGATGTCCCGGTTGTTGCCTACTGCCGGGGACCGTACTGCCTGATGGCGCGCGACGCCGTGGCCATCCTGGGCGAGCATGGTTTCCGCGCGATCCGTCTCGATGAAGGCGTGGCGGAATGGCGCCACCAGGGGCTGCCCCTGGTGCAAGGTCCCTCCGAGCGCTGAAGCCGCCTTGGCCGGCGCCGGTTCGCTCACTCCGCGTCAACGCCCCAGCGGGGGCGTGTAAGCTGAGAGTACAGGCGGACGGTCGTCTGCCTTCTGCGCTGGAGCCCCATCCGCATTCCCCAGAACGTATTTGACATTCTTTTGGCCGCGCACTAGGTTACGTTCTAACGAATGTTAGAATAAAGATTGTGCCAGATGGGTTCCGTTCGATTGCGGGGATTTCCCCGGAATCGAACAACCGGATTCGCCGTTCTCGCCCGATCCTTGTCGTCATTATGGATGATCCAGGAGGTAGGTCATGTTTTTCCGTCAGTTACCGACTACAGAATCGTCATTGTCCTATCTGTTCGGATGCGGGTCGCTCGGCAAGGCGATCGCTGTGGACGTGGTCGAGGGCGATCAGGAGTGGTTCCTGGAGCAGGCACGCCAGACCGGTGTCGAGATCACGCACGTGATCGATACCCATGTCCACGCCGATCACTATTCCGGTGGGCGCGATCTGGCGGAGCGGGCTGGCGCGAAGTATTGCCTCCATGAATCGGATCGCGAGGTGGTCGAGTTCGATTTTCATCCCCTGCGCGACGGCGACCGGATCGAGGCCGGTAACGTCGAAGCGGAGGTCATCCACACGCCGGGACATACGGAAGACAGCGTGTGTCTGCTGGTGACCGACACGCGTCGCGGTGAGCAGCCGTGGTTCGTGCTGACGGGTGACACGCTGTTTATTGGGAGCGTCGGGCGCCCCGATCTGGCCGGGCAGGAACGCGAGATGGCGGGGCGGTTGTACGACAGCCTGCATCAGCGGCTGCTGGGCCTGCCGGATGAACTCGAGATCTATCCCGGCCATTACGCCGGAAGCGCCTGCGGGGCAGGTTTGTCGGGCAAGCCGTCCTCCACCCTGGGTTTCGAGAAACGCTTCAACCCGGGGCTTGCGTTCAGTGATCGCGATGCGTTCGTCGACTTCCTGACGAGTGACATCCCCCCGCGACCGGCGGGCATGGATGCCTATGTAGCCGCCAATATCGCGGCCTGAATGGTGCAAGACAGGGAGCTTTGATGAGCGATCCATCCAGGGCCGCAAAGGCCTATGAACACCTGACCCACGGGATTCGCGAAAACCTGGGTCAGTTTGGGCAGCAGCTGATCCAGGTCTTCTTTGTCGGCCTGACGATCGGGATGATGCGCACCGTCATCCCGGCGCTGGCCGAGGACGAGTTCGGCGTGGCCGAGGGCTCGTTCATGCTGCTGACCGCGTTCGTCGTCGCGTTCGGCGTGGTCAAGGGCGTGCTCAATTTCGTGGCCGGGCGACTGTCCGAACGCATGGGGCGCAAGACCGTGCTGATGCTCGGCTGGATGGCGGCCATCCCGATCCCGTTCATGATCCTCTACGCCCCGTCCTGGAGCTGGATCGTGGCCGCGACCATCCTGCTGGGCGTGAATCAGGGTCTGGCCTGGTCGATGACGCAGACCGCGAAGATGGACATCACCCGGGGCGACGAGCGCGGCTTCACCATGGGCATGAACGAGTTCTCCGGCTATGTCGGGGTGGCCGTTGCCGGGATCGTGACCGGCTATATGGCCGCTGCCCTTGGGCCGCGCATGGGGGTGTTCGTGTTCGGCGTCGTCGTCATCGCGATCGCGATCCTGATGACCGCGCTGTGGGTGCGCGAGACCCTGGACTGGGCCAGGGCCGAGGGGGCACGGCATGCCGCCGGGCAATCCACCGGGCCACAACCGCGTTATCCCAAATCGATCGCCGATACGCCGACCACCTGGGAGGTGTTCACGCTGATGTCCTGGCGGGACCGGCGCATGGCCGCGTTCAGTCAGGCGGGCCTGGTGGAGAAGTTCGTCGATGCCCTGGTCTGGGTGTTCTATCCGGTATTCCTGTATCAGCAGGGGCTGAGCCTGGCCGCGATCGGCTGGGTCGTGGGGATCTACGGCTTTGTCTGGGGTGGCTCGCAGTTCGCCACCGGCAAGCTCTCCGACCATGTGGGGCGGTTGCAGCCCATCGTCTGGGGCATGTGGATCTGTGGCGCGGGCGTGGCCCTGACGCTGCTCGGCGAGGGGGTCATCTGGTGGTCGTTCGCGGCGGCCGTAACCGGCTTTGGCATGGCCCTGCTGTATCCCAATCTGAGCGCGGCGGTGGCCGATATTGCCCATCCAAACTGGCGCGGTTCGGCGATCGGGACCTACCGCTTCTGGCGGGACCTGGGCTACGGCATCGGTGCACTGGCCCTGGGGGTCGTCGCCCACATCGGCGGTTCGGTGACCTGGGGCTTCTGGTTCGTGGCCATCGCCATGTTCCTGTCCGGTGCGCTGGTACTGCTGTGGGGGGAGGAGACCCACCCGCGACTCAATCCCGAGAAGGATTAGGCCCCCGCGCGCCTACCAGCGCGCCTTGTTCCACATCTCCGGGTTGGCCCAGAAGCGGGCATTCAGCCAGTCGGGCGTCAGCTTGTAGTCGTACAGGCTGGTGCGGTAGACCGCATGGTCCGGTGCGGCCGATTCGGCGTCCGGGTCGCGCCGAAAACCCAGTGCCAGCAACTCATTCAGTCCCCAGCGTTCATCGTCCAGCCGATGGAGGATCAGCACCTCGTCCGCCCAGCGATCCCGTAGTCCGCCGAGCAGTTGCTGGCCGGTCGGGATATCCAGGGCGCTGAGGGTGTCCAGCAGCAGTACCAGTGGCACGCGGGATTCGGGTGGGTGTTCGAGAAAGTCCTCCACGGTGATCTGTTCCAGCCCCGGTGGGCTGTCCGGCGGCTTGGCCCCGGCCGCGAGCAGAAGGGCCCGACCTTCGCGCAGGCGGCGCGGCAGATGTCGGCGCAGGGCATCAATGTCGATCAATCCACGTCTCCTCGGTGTATCCCGTCCCCCGTGTCGAGGGTGCGTTCGTTATACTCTAAATCACCTCCACTGCTACTGCGGACCCGTCAGAAGGAAGCCCCCTCATGTCCAAGGAACTGCTGACCGAATTCCTCTCCAAGCACCCGATCTCCGCGTCCCTGACGCCTGCGGAGGTCGAAGTCCTGCTCGAATACCTGGAGGTGGTGGAAACCCACCACAAGCAGGTGATCGCGGACATCGGCGAGGTGGGCGAGTCGCTGTTTTTCGTGGTGAGCGGGACGGCCGCGCTGTATCACGACGATGGCAGCCAGGAGATCGAGGTGGGGCGTATGCAGACCGGCGAGCTGGCCGGGTCGATGTCGTTCTTTGACCGCGTGCCGCGCGGCGTGCGCATGCGGGCTCTGAGCGACAAGACGCGGCTGTTGCGGCTGTCGCGCTCGATGTACGACCGCCTGCGCGTGGAAAACCCGTATATCGCGGTGAACCTGCTGGAGTTCGCGATCATCAGCCTGGATCACCTGATTCGCCGTGTCTCGGAGGACGTGGCGACCTACGCCCACTACCTCTACTCCCCGGGCAAGAAGTAAGCCCCCCGGGACCGCCCATGCTCGCGTCCCTGCAAACCATCGCGGAACACCTGCTGTTGCCGCCGGGGCTGGGTATGGCCCTGACGATCCTGGGCGGGCTGCTGTGGCGGGCCGACTGGCGCGGTGGTCGGCCGCTCCTGGCGCTGGGGCTGCTGGCGCTGGTGCTGCCCAGCCTGCAGGTCGTGGCACAGCCCCTGGCGGACACCCTCGAGCGCGAGGTGCGCGACAGCGTACTGGCGACCGGGCGGGCGGATGCGATCGTCATCCTGGGCGGCGGCCGCTGGGTGGGCCGTGCGGAGGACGCCGGACACGATGCCCTGAACCCTCGCACCCACGAGCGTGTGCGCGCGGGCGCGCGGCTGCATCGTGCAACCGATCTCCCCATTGTGGTCTCGGGCGGGACACCGAGGGCGCTGCCCGGGCGGCGTTCGGAGGCCGAACTAATGGCCGCGACCCTGCAACAGGATCTCGGTGTCTCGGCTCGCTGGCTCGAGAACACCTCGCGCAACACCTGCGAGAACGCCACACATACACGCCAGCGTCTGCAGGGGCAGGGCGTGGAGGCCGTGCTGGTGGTGACCCAGGCGATGCATCTGCCGCGTGCGTTGGAGTGCTTCGAGCGCGCCGGGTTCGACGCCTATCCGGCGCCCGCCGGTTTCCGCGGCACCACTGGTGAACCGCGCGGTCTGCAGGACTTCCTGCCCACGGCCGAGGCCATCGAGACCTCGCGCTTTGCTCTGCGCGAGTGGCTGGCGCGGGTGGCGTTGCCCCTGCGCGAGCGCCTGCGCGGCAGTACGGGAGACTGATGCCCGTGCCCCGCCCGGTGCGCTGGATGCTGGCGGGGATTTGCGCGTCAGGCCTCGCGGCCACATCGGCCTCGGCGCTGGCCGAGCCCGACGTCTCCCTCGGGGCCGAGCTGAATATCGAGTCGCTGGTGCACGAGGCCCTGAGTGCCAAGGGGCTGACGTCTCGTATCGGCTGGCGCGACGGGCGCCTGAGCCTGGAGTTGCGTGCCGAGCGTATCGAGCTGCCGGAGCCGGTGGGCACGCTGACGGCCGCGCGGGTGGAATGTACCGAGTTGCGCCTGACCCGGCGCGAGGTGGCCTGTGACGACGCGCGTCTGTGGGGGCGCTCGGGCGATCTGCGGCTGGACGGCCATCGCCTGTCGCTGGCCTGGGGCCGCGACAGCGGCTATCTCCGACTGGCCGGGGACTGGCCCCGGTGGTTCGGCGGGCGTGGGAGCCTGCGCGCGGATTTTGCCCCCGAACGCGGCTGGGATATCGATGCCCGGTTGCGAGGGCTGGATCTCCAGGCGCTGGCCGCATTCGACCGCTTGCCTCTGGAACTCCCCGTCGCCGTCGACGGGGGGCGGGCCGATCTCGATCTGCGGCTGCGCCCGGATGGTCGGGTCACCGCGCGCCTGGGGCTGGAAGAGGTCGCGTTCAGCGATCCGCTGGGCCTGCAGGCCGGCGAGGAACTGCGCGGCCAGGCGCAGTTGTCCGGGGATGGCATGCGCTGGGACCTGGATCTCGCCCTGGAGGGCGGCGTGGTCTACATCGATCCGTGGTTCGTGGACCTGGACGACGAGGGGCCGATGGAGCTCTCCCTGAACGGGTTGGAGGGGGATCCCGGGGCCAAGGCGTTCCGAGTGGATGCCCTGGATCTGCGTTACGGCGATGCGCTGGAGGCAAGGGGAGAGGCGGTGGCCTACGACCCGGAGGCCGGGCTGGATGGGGTCTTTCACGGGCGGGTCCATGCGCTCGCCCCGGTCTATGATTCCTTGCTGGCGCCCTGGCTGGCCGGGACGGTACTCGGGGATCTGGCCACCGGGGGGTGGATCGCAGGGCATGTGGAACTGGCGGGTTCGCAGCCCCGGCGTGCGAATCTCAAGTGGTCGGAACTGGATGCCAGCGACCGGCGGGGGCGTTTCGGCCTGGCCGGTGCGCGCGGGGCACTCGACTGGTCGGCAGACGAGGCGGGCAGCCCCGGGACCTTCGCGCTGGATGCCGCGCACCTGTACGGGCTGCCATTCGATGCGTTCGAGGCGCAGATCCGGGCCCTGCCGGCCGGAATGGAGCTGCTGGCTGAAACCGAGATCCCGATCTTCGATGGCGGGTTGCGTATCGGGGTCTTTGAGTTGCGCCAGACCGATACGGGGCCGGATGTACGGTTCGAGGGCGGTATTCGCGCGATCAGCCTGGAGCCGCTGACCGAGGTACTGGGCTGGCCGCGATTCTCCGGGCGGCTGGCCGGCATGATTCCTCGGGTACGCTACGAACAGGGTGACCTGAACGTGGATGGGCGGTTGCTGGTCCAGGTGTTCAACGGCGAGGTCGTGCTGCGTGATGTGTATATCCACAATCTGCTGGGTTACGCCCCCGAGTTGGGCCTGTCGGCCGAGATCCAGCGGCTGGACCTGGATCCCCTGACCCAGGCCTTCGATTTCGGGCGTGTGCAGGGCCGGATCTCCGGGCACGTGCGCGATCTGGTGATGGTGGACTGGTCGCCGGTCCACATGGATCTGGAGTTGATGACGCCGGAGCGTGATCGTGGGCGCCGACGGATCAGCCAGCGGGCGGTGGAGAACATCACCGAGCTGGGTGGGGGACTTCAGGCCGCGGCCTCGTCGGTCTTCCTGCAATTCTTCGAGAACTTCAGCTATCGTCGCCTTGGTTTTCGCTGCGAGCTGCGTGGCGAGGTCTGCACCGCCTCCGGCGTGGCCGATCGCCCGGATGGCGGCTTCGTGCTGGTGCAGGGCGGTGGCATCCCGCAGATTCAGGTGATTGGCTACAACCGCCGGGTCGACTGGCCCGAATTGGTCCATCGTCTGGCGACCATCCAGGCGGGTGACGGGCCGGTGGTGCAATGAGCTTCGTTACGCGTTTGGTTGCCGTTCAGGGTGTTGGTGTAGATTGGACAGCATGCGGGTTGAACCGCCTCGACAAGGGAAATACGGCATGAAGGCTTTATGGAGTATTCCGGGACTGGCGCTGGTGTTCGCCCTGATGGCGGGCTGCGTGACCATCAATATCTATTTCCCGACGGCCGCGGCCGAGGAGGCGGCGCGCGCCATCGTCCGCGACGCGTTGCAGGTCGAGGAAGGCACCCCGGAGTCGGAAGCGTCACCTGAGGCCGAGCCCGGTGCGATGCTGATGCCGCGCAATACCCCGGCGAATGGCAACCTGCCGGTGCTGGCCTGGGTGCTGGATCGACTGGTGAGCCCGGCTGCCGCTCAGAGCCCCGACCTGCAGATCCAGACCCCGGCGATCAACCGTATCCGCGCCTCCATGCGCGAGCGGGCACCGCAGCTGTCGCCGCATTTTCGTAGCGGGGCGATCGGCTTCGGGCGTAATGCCGATGTGGTGATCCGTGACTTGTCCGAGGTCCCGCTGCGCGATCGCAGTACCGTGCAGCGGCTGGTGAGCGAGGAAAACTCGGACCGCGACTCGCTCTACCGCGAGATCGCGCGCGCGAACGACCGCCCGGACTGGGAGGACCGGATTCGCGAGACCTTCGCGCGGGTCTGGGTGGAGGAGGCACCCTCCGGGTACTGGTACCAGGACCGCAACGGCCAGTGGCAGCAGAAATAGCCTGCCCATGAACCTGGCAGGCACAGGGAGCGATCCGTGCCGGCGCTGACACTGGCCGAGCGAATCGAGGCCCAGCGTCAGCGTCTGGTATCGCTGGTGCAGGATACCGACCTGACGCGGCTGCCGCGCTGGAAGGCCGTGGGGCTGGGGGTCGTGCGGGGTGCGGGTGCGATCGTGCACGAGGCCAAGGAGGGCCAGCTCACGCTACGCGCGATGAGTCTGGTCTACACCACGCTGCTGTCGATCGTCCCGCTGATCGCCCTGTCGTTCTCCGTGCTCAAGGCCTTCGGCGCGCATAACGCGGTGGAGCCGGTCGTACTGGGGTTTCTCGAGCCCCTGGGGGAGCAGGGGGTCGAGATCGCGAACAACGTGATCGAATTCGTCGACAACATGCGCGTCGGCGTACTGGGCTTTGTTGGTCTGCTGTTTCTCGTCTACACCGTGATCGCGCTGGTGCAGAAGATCGAGCTGGCGTTCAACACTATCTGGCGGGTCGAGAACAGTCGCAGTTTCGCCCAGCGCTTCTCCAACTACCTGTCGGTGATCCTGATTGGTCCGCTCCTGGTGGTCTCCGCCCTGGGGATCACCGCGACGGTAATGTCCACCACGGCCATGCAGACCCTGGCCGGGATCGAGCCGTTCGGCACGTTGATCACCGGCGCGTCGCGCATGGTTCCGTACCTGCTGATCATGGCCGCGTTCACCTTCATCTACGTGTTTGTGCCAAACACTCGGGTACGGTTGTTCCCGGCCCTGGTCGGGGCCGTCGTGGCCGGGTTGCTGTGGCAGAGCGTGGGCTGGGGCTTTGCGACCATGGTGGCCGGGTCTACGCGCTATGACGCGATCTATTCGGGTTTCGCGATCATGATCCTGTTGCTGATCTGGATCTATCTGGCCTGGCTGATCCTGCTGATCGGGGCCAATGTAGCCTTCTACGTGCAGCACCCCGAGTACATGACAGTGCGCGGCCTGCGCCTGCGCCTGTCCGGCGCGGCGCGCGAGCGCATGGGCCTGCACCTGATGCAGCAGGTGGGTCAGCGTTTCCTCGACGGCCGCTCGCCGCCAACACTGGATCATGTGGCGCATGATCTGTCGGTGCCGGGCAATGCCCTGGGCGAGGTCGCGCAGGCGCTCGAATCGGCGGGTCTGCTGGTGCGTGCTGGCACCGATGCCACCTGTTATGTGCCGGGGCGCGATCTGGATCGGATTCGGGTGGACGAGATCCTGGAGGCCCTGCGCCAGGACGCGGATGCCCGCGCCCTGCGCCGCCTGCAGGGCGATCCGGCGGTCGAGGCCACGCTGGAGGAACTGGAGGCCGCACGCCGTGACCGCCTGGACGGGCGGACGCTGCGCGACCTGTTGAGGAGCGAGGGGGCCGCGGCGGCCACGGCGGCCACCTGAGTCCCGACGGCCGGGGTTACTGGCGCTGGGCCTCGAACTCGATGATCAGTTCGACCTCGTCACCCACGATGTCGCGCGTCAGGCCATAGGTCATGCCGAAGTCCGAGCGGTCGAAGCTGCCGCGCATCGAGGCGCCCAGCACGTAGGGTCGTCCGAACATCCCGCCGAGCGGAAACGGATAGCGACCGACCTTGTTGATCGTGACGTCGAGAGTGACCGGGCGGGTCTCGCCCAGTAGCTCCAGGTCGCCCGTCAGGCGTCCGGTGTCGTCGCCGGTGGGCTCGTACTGCGTCGCGGTGAAGCGCATCTCCGGGTATTCCGCGACATTCAGGAAGTCATCGCTGCGCAGGTGGTCGTCGCGCTCCTCGTGGTTGGTGAACACGCTGTCGGTCTGTACAACGAAATACCCTTCGCGCAGTTCCCGGGTCTGCGGGTCGAAGGTGAACTCGCCCTCGGCCTCCAGGAACATGCCCAGGACCTTGGCGAAGCCGGCATGATCCACCAGGAAGCCGACCGCAAAGTGTTCCGGGTCGATTTCCCAGCGATCGGCCTGGGCCAGCGCGGAGACGGGGAGGGCCAGGGCAAGAAGAACGGCCAGGAGCAGCGAGCGTGGGGCGCGGGCGTGGATCATGTCGAACCTCCGGGACGATGACGGTGTAACCAGTGGATGTCGGTGGCGAACGAGCCGGTCAGGGCTGCAAGCCCCGTCAGGGCGACGCCGATCGCTGCCACCGGGGGCAGGCCCGGGAGCAGGGCGACCAGGAGTACGCCGGTCTGCAGCACGCAGACCGCCTGGCGGCGACGGCTCGGGGGCAGGTCCTCGGCCAGCCAGGGCCAGATGTGCTGCGCACCCAGGAACAGATAGCGCATGGCGCCGATCAGCACGACCCAGGCCCCGACCGCGGTCATCCACCAGACCAGAATCGAGAGGGCGAGGATGATGGCCGCATCCAGCTCCATGTCGAAGCGGGCGCCGAAGGCCGTGCGGCTACCGGTGCGGCGGGCAACGGCACCGTCCACGCCGTCCAGGATCAGGGCCGCTGCAGCGAGTCCCAGGACCCACAGCAGTACGACCGTCTCGGGGGCGGCAACCGCCGCCAGAACGAGTGCCCCGAGCGGGGTCGCGATCGCGGCGCGGGCCAGGGTTACGCGGTTGGCGGGCCCGGGTCCGCGCTGCTGTACTGTAAGCCCGGTCTGGGGTGTGTTCAGGACCAGTATCAGACCTAGCAGGAGCCAGATCCCGACGTGCGCGATCAGCAGCGGGGTGACAGCGCCGATCTGCCAGCCCAGCAGCGCGGACAGTGCGAGGCCGCCCGCGCCGGCCAGCGCCCAGTCCCGCGCCCAGGTGCGCAGGCCCGTGCGCGCGCGTTCCGGCCAGCGGTTGGAGGTCAGCGTGGAATCCATGGCTCGAGTGTAGTCGTTACTGAGATAACGACCGTGTAATCGCCCGCGAGTTGCCTGGAATCACGACCATCGACCACACTGGCCCCATGCCGGACGATAATCGAACCGCTCCATGAGCGCTCCCCGTGCCACCGCCTTCTGGGTCACCGGACCCGGCCGGGGCGAGTTGCGTGACGAGCCGCTGGAGGCGCCCGGTGCCGACGAGGTGCGGGTGCGCAGCCGCTATTCCGCGATCAGCCGCGGGACCGAGTCTCTGGTGTTTCATGGTCGCGTTCCCCCCAGCCAGCACGCCGCGATGCGCGCGCCCTTTCAGACGGGCGACTTCCCGGCGCCGGTCAAGTACGGCTATATCAGTGTGGGCAACGTCGTCGAGGGCCCCGGGGCGGGGCAGACGGTGTTCTGCCTGCACCCGCACCAGTCGGAGTATGTCGTGCCTGCCAGTGCGGTGATGTCCATTCCCGAGGGTGTGCCCGCCGAACGTGCCGTGCTGGCGGCCAACATGGAGACGGCGATCAACGCGGTCTGGGACAGCGCTGCCGGTCCCGGGGATCGTATCGCCGTGATCGGCGCGGGCGTGGTGGGCCTGCTCGCCGCCTGGTTGTTGCGAAGGATTCCCGGAACCGAGGTATCCGTGGTCGACCCCAACCCTGCGCGCGAAGACATCTGTGCCGCACTTGACCTGACCCTTCTGACCCCGAATCACGCCGCCCAGGACGCCTCCTTGCAGGACCTGGACCTCGTGGTGCATGCCAGCGGCAATCCGGCCGGTCTGCGCCAGGCACTGAGTCTGGCGGGCGTCGAGGCGCGGGTGGTGGAGATGAGCTGGTACGGTGACCAGCCGGTGGATCTGCCGCTGGGGGAAGGCTTCCACGCACGCCGCCTGGCCCTGCGCAGCTCGCAGGTCGGGCGTATCCCGCCCGAGCGGACGCCGCGCTGGGATTACCGGCGACGGCTGGCGCTCGCACTCGCACTGCTCGACGACCCGGCCCTGGACGGTCTCATTACCGGCGAGGATGCGTTTGTCGATCTCCCGGCCGTGATGCAGCGGGTGACAGGGCCGGAGGCGGACCGTACGCTGTGCCACCGCATTCGCTACTGAGCCCGCCCGCACAATCACGCAAGGAAACCGCATGTACAGCCTGAATGTCCGTGACCACTTCATGATCGCCCACAGCTTCTCCGGCGAGACGTTCGGCCCGGCGCAGAACCTGCACGGCGCTACCTATGTGGTGGACGTGACCTTTCGACGCGCGGCACTGGATGCCGATGGCCTGGTGGTGGATATCGGTCGGGCAAGCGAGGTCGTGCGGGCCATCCTGGGCGAGCTCAATTACCAGAATCTCGACGAGCGCGAAGACTTTCGCGGGCAGAACACGACCACTGAATTTCTGGCCCACGCGATCCACCAGCGCGTGGCGCAGGCCATCGCCAGGGGTGAGCTTGGCGAATCGGCCCGGGGGCTGGATGCCGTCGCGGTGACCCTGCACGAATCCCATGTGGCCTGGGCGAGCTACGAGGGCGCTCCCTGAGATATGCCCGAGCTTGGTTTTGTGGTCCCGGGAGCACTGGACCAGCCCACCGGCGGGTACCGCTACGACGCGCGCATGATCGCCGGGCTGCGCGAGCAGGGCTGGCGGATCGAGCTGTGCGAGCTGGAGGGCCAGTTTCCCGGTCCCGATGCGCGCGCGGAACAGGCGCTGGATGCGGCCCTGGCGGGCTTTCCCGATGGCATGCGGGTGCTGCTCGATGGATTGGCCGCGGGCGCGTATCCCGCCACCTTGAAGCGTCACGTAGCGCGCCTGCGGCTCGTCTACCTGATGCATCACCCGCTGGGCCTGGAGGCGGGGCTTGCGCCCACGCGCTCGCGCGAACTGCTCGTGTCCGAGCGTGCGGCCGTGGCCCTCGCCTCGCGGGTGGTCGTGACCAGTGACTATACGCGGGCGCAGGTGGCCGACTGGGGTGTGCCGTCCGAACGCCTTTGCAGCATCCCGCCTGGCGTGGAACAGGCGCCGCTGGCCCGTGGCCCGGAAGACGGGGTGCCGGTGCTGTTGTGCGTGGCCGCCTGGGTGCCCCGCAAGGGACAGCTCGAGCTGGTGCGCGCGCTGTCTGGCCTGCGCGGTTGGTCCTGGCGGGCCGAGCTGGCCGGTGCCATGGATCGCGATCTGGACTACACGTCCGCTGTGCGTGCGACCATTGCCGAGAGTGGTCTGGGTTCGCGGATCTCGGCCCCGGGCGTGCTGACACGCGAGGGCTTGGCGGAGCGATATGACCAGGCCTCGATCTTCGTGCTGCCGAGCGCCTACGAGGGTTTTGGCATGGCCTTTACCGAGGCGATGATGCGCGGGCTCCCAGTGATCGGGACCACCGGTGGGGCCATCCCCCGGACTGTGCCGGAGACCGCGGGCCTGCTGGTGCCGCCCGGCGACGTGGACGCCTTGCGCCGGGCGCTGGAGAGCCTGCTGTGCGACTCCGAGCAGCGTCGGGGCATGGGCTGCGCGGGGCGCGCGCATGCCGAGTCGTTGCCGGGCTGGACGGAAGGTGCCCGTCGTCTGGCCCAGTGGCTAAGGAACCACTGATCCATGTACACGCTCGCGTTGGTACCCCAGGTTTTCCGGGACAAGGCGCGGTGCGCAGCGGGTAGTGGCTCTACCTGCAAGCGGCGCAACGCCGTATCGGGGAACCTGGGGTGCCAACCCCGAAGGGGCTCGGCCGCCCGTTGTGATCAAAAACGGGCGTGGGAACGGCGTTGCGGCGCCCTTGTGCAGAATGACTGCACGGCAGTCACCGCGCCTTGTTCGCAGGCAAAAGCGACGAAGCAGCGAGCGTGTACATGGATCAGTGTTTCCCTGGAGGCGGCCTGAGATGCCCGAACGCTTTGCCGGGGACTGGCTGGCCCTGCGCGAACCTGCGGATCATGCGGCCCGCCCGGACTCCCTGCTCGGTCCCTTGAACGACGCGCTTGCTCTATGCGAGCGGCCTTTGCACGTGATGGATCTGGGCAGCGGGGCCGGTTCCAACCTGCGTTACCTGGCGCCGCGCCTGACGGGGCCGCAGCACTGGACCCTGGTGGATCATGACGCCGATCTTCTGGCGACCATCGCGGCGCCGCACGAGGCCGTAACCATCACCCCGCAGGTGCTCGATTTCTCGGGTGGGCCACCCCCGATCCCGCCGGATGCAGGTCTGGTGACGGCCTCTGCCCTGCTGGATCTGGTCGCGGCGAACTGGCTCGACCGCTTGGTGATGACGCTGATCGAATCGCTGGTCCCGGCGCTGTTCGCGCTCAGCTACGATGGGCGCATCGAGTGGAGCCACCCGCATGCGGCCGACGAGCGCGTGCGTACGGCAGTGAATCGCCATCAGCGTACGGACAAGGGTTTTGGCCCAGCCCTGGGGCCCGATGCCGCGGCTTATTGTGCCCGAGCCTTGACCACCAACGGCCTTCGTGTGATCACCGAGACCAGTGACTGGCGGCTGGGAAAGGGTCAGGCAGCGCTGGCGGCCGCGTTGATCGGAGGCTGGGCGGAGGCGGCCGCCGAGATGGAGCCGCAGGGTCGTCCATTGTTCCAGGATTGGGCGCGTTCCCGAGTCAGGGACATCGCGGACGGGCGGGTGCATCTGAGCGTTGGGCACTGCGATATGCTGGTGTTAGGGAGACGCTGATTAGTGTTTCCCTCGCGTAATTGGCGGGAGTAACTGCGGCGATTGTGTTGTCACACGCCTTGAGGAGAACGTGCAGTTCGCCAGAAACCCGCATTGCGGTTGAATCTGGCGGCGCCTGGAGAAGGAGCCCGAACATGAAACGACCACAACACTTTTTTAGGGGTGTTGCATGCGTTGCTGGCCTGCTACTGGCGGGGCCCGCGCTGGCCCAGGATGCAGATTCCGCGTCTGACAAGCCGGGCGCCATGCACGCGCCCACCATCCCCGGTCCTTATGGCTACCCGGGAATGCACGGTCAGGGTGGACATCCTGGCGGGCCGGGCATGATGCACCGAGAAGCGGTCCCGGGGCCATATGGCCCAGGCCCCCGGGGGGCTGGCCATAGAGGCATGATGTACGGGCCCATGGGGCCGGGCCCCCATGGGCCCGGGCATGGTTATGGGCCTGGTTACGGCTATGGCTACGGACACGGACACGGACACGGACACGGACACGGACACGGACACGGACACGGACACGGGCATGGCTATGGCTATGGTTCCGGTTACGGCCAGCGGCCTTATCACGGTCTCTATCACGGCGGGCCGATGCAGTACGGCATGCCGTACGGCCCCGGCGGGAAGGAGCGCATGCGCGACTTTGACCCGGACTTCGATCCCGAGGACCGCGAGGCGATGCGCGAGCACATGCGCGAACGCCAGGCCGAGCACGAAAAAATGCGCGAGGCACACCGCCAGGCCGCGGAGCGCGCGCGCGAGGTCTATCGCGAGGAAATGCGCCGTCACCGCGAGGCCATGCAAGAGCAGCAAGACGACGCCAACGGATCCTGAATCCTGGCGCGACCTACGGGGGTCGGATGTTCGTCCGGCTCCGAATTCACGCAGTCAGCTCCGACGGAGGTTTCGTCATGAGCCAGTCACGCAGTCTTCTCAAGGCCGGGGTCTTGGGTGCCCTGATGGCCGTCCCCTTTACCGTTTCCGCGCAGTACGCACCTGGCGACAATTCCGGTCTTGCGCCTTATTCCGGGCCTTCCGGTCTGGGTGAACGCCCCGCCTTTGAGAGCGAACGCGGCCACGGTCTGGATCAAGTCCAGGCACCAGGTGGTGGTCCGGGTGGCGACCCGGGTGGCCCGGCTGGCGGTGCCCCTCCGGGTGGCGCGCCGGGGGGTCCCCCAGGCGGAGCGCCTCCGGGCGGTACCCCGGGCGGTGCACCGCCGCCTGGGCAGGGCGAACCCCCGCAGCAACGAGACCCGCAACAACGCGATGTAGAGCCGGGCGAGCCCCCGGGCGCGCGTGATCCCCAAGGTCGCGACCCGCAGGGCGCTCCGCCGGGACAAGGGCCGCAGGGTCAGCCGCCGCAAGGGCAACCGCCCCAGGGTCAGCCACCTCAGGGCCAGCCACCTCAGGGTCAGCCGCCCCAAGGCCAACCGCCCCAGGGCCAACCGCCCCAGGGTCAGCCGCCGGGTGGTCAGGATATGCCCCCTCGTGATGCCGAACCCCCGGGTGGGACCAGCGGGGATGGCCCCGGCGATCCTCCCCCGACCGAGGGTGGTATGGGTGACGAACCGTCCTTTGACGACGACACCGACCTGACCCCGGAGATGAACGATTGACCGTTCCGGGCGAATAACGCGCGGTGCGGACCGGCTGCTACAGAGGATGTAGGATTGAACTGGAAGGTAAACCGAAAGGTGACGCATGGATAACGCAGACAAGCCGCGCAGTTTTATCAACCGCTACTTCATCGTGATTGTGATCGTGCTCTGGTTCATCGCCTGGTCGGCACGTGACGTGCTGGCCCCGAGTGCCGAGGCGGTCCCCGAGGACGAGGCGGCCGAGCAGGCCGACGCAGTACCGGCCGACGATGCCGATGCGCAGGACGAGGCCGCCGCGAAGGATGAAGCCGCGGAAGACGATGTCCGCCCTGGGCCGGCCCGTGACCTGGATGACGAGGGGGACCCCGACCCCATGACCGGGGCCGCGCATGAGCAGCCCTACGTTCAGGAGGACGCGGAGGATGAGGCGGCTGCTGATCTCGCTGCCGAGCGCGAGCCCGCGTTCGAAGGTGATGCAGCGGTCGAGGCGGACGCGGAGCGCGCCGCGCAGTTTGCCCAGGCGGCTTTGCAGGCTGGGCGTGATGCCTACTGGCGTGCGGGACCGCGCGCGGCGGCAGGGGTCCTGCGTGAAGGCCTGGAGGCGCTGCCGAGGGATTCGGTGCAACGTGCGGATCTGTATGGCGAGCTCGGCAACGCGTTGTTTGCCATGCGCGATTTCGAGGCTGCAATGGATGCCTGGGAAAGTGCCCTCAAGGTGCTGCCCGAGAGCGAGCGTCTGCGCATGATCGAGCGCCTCGCCCCGGTTTACGACCGTCATCATGAGGAGGGTGCGGCGCACCTCGATGAGTATCGATAGAAGAACGCGAACCAGTACGCGTTTCTTTGACGTTTTCGAGCCTTTATGAGGCAAACGCTGGATCGCCAGCGTTTGCCGGGGTCGTACCCATATTGCGGGCCACACAGGCGTGGGCGCAGTGGGTATGATGAATGGAGCCAATTCACATCGCGGAGGCATCCGGGCACCGAGAAGCTGTGTCTTCCGGATGGCCACCGCCGCAACGGAGTCCGCATGTTTAATCGTCCTGGTCGCCGCGTGCGCAAGCAGCTCAAGCTGCTGAGCGATCGCCTCGCCGAAGAAAATCCGGTCCTCAAGGGGGTTGTCGATCCCTTCCGCGAACTGGACCGGGTCGGCTATGCCTCCGGGCTGCTGAATCCGCAGGACGACTCCTACGCCTTCACCATCTCCTGGTGGCCGATGATCGCGGTGCTGGGGACGTTCTCCTCGGGCAAGTCCACGTTTATCAACGAATACGTCGGCACCACCGTTCAGCGCAGTGGTTCGCAGGCGGTGGACGACAAGTTCACGGTCATCAGCTACGGTGGCAGCGAGCGGGTGCAGGAGTTGCCGGGGCTGGCGCTGGACGGCGATCCGCGCTTCCCGTTCTACCGCGTGTCCGACGAGATCGAGCGCATCACCGATGGCGGTGGTCGTACGGTGGACCATTTTCTGGCGATGAAGACCGCCAACTCCGAGCGTCTGCGCGGGCGTATCCTGATCGACTCGCCCGGGTTCGATGCCGACGAGCAGCGTGCCACGATCCTGCAGTTGACCGACCACATCATTGATCTGTCCGACCTGGTGGTCGTCTTCTTCGATGCGCGGCACCCGGAACCGGGCGCGATGCGCGACACGCTGGAGCACCTGGTCAATCGCGTCGCCGAGCGCAACGACTTCAACAAACTGGTGTTCGTGCTCAACCAGATCGATACCACCTGGCGCGAGGACAACCTGGAGGAGGTTGTCTCCGCCTGGCAACGCGCGGTCGTGCGTCAGGGGAATGCCACCGGCCGTTTCTACTGCATGTTCAACGAGAGCGCAGGGGTCGAGATCGGCGACGAGCAGGTGCGCGAACGCTACGAGGAAAAGTCGCAGCGCGACCGCGCGGAGATCCACGAGAAGATCCAGGAGATCAGCTCGTCACGCTCGTACCGCATCCTCGGGTCGCTGCAGGCGATCGCCGAATCCATCGAAATGGATGCGCTGCCCGCCCTGCGTCGGGCCCTGGAACGATGGCGCCGCCGGGTCTTGCAAGTCGATGCGGCGATGTTCGCGGTGATTGCCGTGATCCTGGGCGTGATCGGCTACAACACGGCGGGCGGGTTTGGCCCGTGGTTTGATGGCTCGGCCTGGTCGTCCATGGGGGATCACCCGATCTGGACGTCCGCCGGCATCATCGGTTTGGCCCTCGTACTGGCGGGGCTCCACTTCTTCAACCGCCGCTGGATCGCGCGGCGTATCGCGCGCACGCTGCCGACCGAATCTGCCGCCGGTAACTGGCGGGCCGCATTTGAAAAAAACACGCGCCCGTGGCGGTTGATGCTGGGACGTGCCCCGCTGGGCCTGGGACGGCGCAAGGTTGGCCGCCTGCATGCGCTGCGTGACCGCGCCGAGGCGTATATCCAGCGTCTGAATAACCAGTTTGTGGATGCCCGGCCCGTGTCGCGTACCGGTGGTCGGGCCTCGGCCGCCGATGTGCATCGCTCGGCAGAACAGGCACAATCGGGTACTGTGTCGGAGTCGACCGGTGATGCCGTACAGCAGTCACCGGCCGCCGAGACGCCAGGGGATGCAACCGCGGAGCGCCCCGAAGCGCGTTAGGGGAAACGCCGAGCGGCGTTCCCCTGGTTAATCCGCGATGCATGGTTTCCTCGTCGGGGGGCGAGGGCCATGACGAGGTATCACCATGACGGTTGTCGCCTGGATACTCTTTGCGCTGGCCATGATTCTGGTCCCGATCTCGGTCTGGGCCAGCCTGGCGGCGCTTGGGGTATGTGCGGGGTGTGCATTGATCCGGGACTGTCGCAAGGCGCGTCTGGCGTCCAAATAGACGGCCTGGATCGCCGACACTTTAGCGAGATCCAAGTATCGAGGTCGCACGGGGTGACCTCGGTCCACAGGGGGGTGGGTTACGCGCAGGGGGCTGTGGCGAACCCATCCTCCACCACCAAGGAGGAGTGAATGAGCGATACCAAGAAGTTGGCCATTATTGCGACCAAGGGCAGTCTGGACTGGGGCTATCCCCCGTTCATCCTGGCGTCGACCGCGGCCGCGCTCGGC
The DNA here is from genome assembly GCF_000364985.1 of Thioalkalivibrio sp. HL-Eb18. Taxonomy (NCBI): domain Bacteria; kingdom Pseudomonadati; phylum Pseudomonadota; class Gammaproteobacteria; order Chromatiales; family Ectothiorhodospiraceae; genus Thioalkalivibrio; species Thioalkalivibrio sp. HL-Eb18. The sequence continues at coordinate 77,022 of NZ_KB822965.1, read as the reverse complement.
TATGAAGTCGAAGTGTTCTTCACCTTTTACGGACTGCAGCTGCTGCGCAAGAAGATGGATCTGCAGGTCACGTCGCTGGGCAATCCGGGCATGCCGATGCCCATGCCCATGCCGGTCATGCTGCAGGCCCTTCCGGGCATGCAGAAGATGATGACCATGATGATGAAGAACAAGATGAAGGCGAAGGGTGTCTCCGATCTCGCGGAACTGCGCGAGCTTTGCCAGGAGGCCGAGGTGCGCATGATCGCCTGCCAGATGACCGTGGACCTGTTCGATATGGATACCAGCGAGTTCATTGATGGCATCGAGTATGCCGGGGCCGCCGCGTTCTTCGAGTTCGCGGGTGAATCCGACATCTGCCTGTTCATCTAGTCTGGTAGACGCCCTGGGTGGCTCGTCCGCCCGTTACGGCCCCGAGGTGCATGCCCGGGGCCGTTTTCGTTCTGGCGGGCCGAAATCCTGCCGGGCTGGAACTTCCAGTGGCTCCAAGGGGACCACGTGAATAGGTTCCAAGCGTAGCCACCGCATGTCGAAAACCCCGAATCAGTGTTCGCGCCGTTCATTCCTCCAGTGGATGGCGGGCTCGGCCATCGCCGCCGGCAGCGGCTGGCCGCTGGGCGCAACCGCCGAGGAACGCGAACCGAACAGCAAGGCGATTCCCTCCTCGGGCGAGGAGATCCCTGTGATCGGTATGGGCACCTGGATTACCTTCAACGTGGCAGATGACCCCGACGCCCTCGCTCTGCGCACCGAGATTGTCGATACCTTCTTCCGCCACGGTGGCGGCATGATCGATTCCTCGCCGATGTACGGGCGCGCGGAGGCGGTAGTGGGGCACTGCCTGCAGGAGCTGGGCCACCCCGAAGGCCTGATCTCGGCGACCAAGATCTGGACGGGTAGCACCGGCACCGGGCGCAACCAGCATGCGAAGTCGCTGGACCTGTGGGGCGTGGATACCCTGGATGTGCAGCAGGTGCACAACCTGCAGAACTGGGAGGCGCATCTGGAGACGATGCGCGAGAAGCGTGAGGCGGGCGAGATCCGCTATATCGGGGTGACGACCTCGCACGGGCGCCGCCACGACCAACTGGCGCGCATCCTCGAACGCGAGGATCTGGACTTCGTGCAGCTCACCTACAATATCCTCGACCGCGAGGCGGAAGACCGCCTGTTGCCGCTGGCTCGCGAGCGCGAGGTCGCGGTGATCGCCAATCGCCCGTTCCGCCGCAAGGCGTTGATCGACCGCTTCGAGAGCGAACCACTGCCCGATTGGGCGGGGGAGATCGACTGCGAGAACTGGCCGCAATTCCTGCTCAAGTTCATCGTTTCGCACCCGGATATCACCTGCGCGATCCCGGCGACCTCGGTCGTGGAACACATGCGCGAGAACATGGGCGCCCTGTACGGCCCGATGCCGGATGACGATATGCGCCGGCGTATGATCGACTACGTCGAAGCGCTTTAACCCTCCACCGTCTCCGGGAGCCCGGATGCTGCCATTCGCCGCTGAAACCCTGCTGTCGATCTTCGGGCAATACAATCGCGCCATCTGGCCGTTGCACGCGGTCGCGGTGCTAATGGTGCTCGTTACACTGGCACTGGCCCTGATGGGCGGCCGGGGGGGCGGGCGTGTTGTGGGCCTTTTGCTCGGCGTGCTGTGGATCTGGATCGGGGTCGTGTTCATCGGGGGCGCGCTGGCCGAATTCCACTTCTGGGCGAGTCGTCTGGCAGGCGTGTTCGTCGCACAGGGCCTGATGCTCCTGTTCGCCCTCACGCTGCTGGGACGTCATGGCTTTGGCTGGCCGGGCGGTGTGGCCGGCCTTGTCGCGATCGTGGTGATAGCCTATGCCATGGTCGGTCATGCCCTGCTGGAGGTCCTGCTCCTGGGGGTGTCCTGGACCCAGGCGCAGTACGTGGGCGTGACGCCGGGACCCACCATGCTGTTCACCCTCGGCATCCTGCTGCTGGCGCAGCCGCGCCCGTCACTGATCTTGACGATCATTCCCTTCCTCTGGGCTCTGGTGACCGCCTACATCGCCTGGGAACTGGGCGTCTGGCTGGAATATTTACCGGCCGCGCTGGGCGTGATCGCTTTCGTACTGCTGCTGGTTCGGCGGTTTCACTCGAGCGAGAGACAGTTGTTCCGCTTCGACGGATAGTGCGCTTTTGGCGTCCGGTCGCGGTCCCGTTAGGCTTGCCATTTTCTCAGACAGAGGAGACCGTCATGTCCATCGAAGTAATCCATCGGCCGGAGCAGGACCATCTGGAGCGCCTCGGCGTATTCGACTGGCCGGTCTGGGAAAAGGAGGTCTCCACCTTCCCCTGGCACTACGACGAACGTGAGGTCTGCTACATCCTGGAGGGACAGGTGACGGTCACCCCGGACGACGGTGGCGAGCCGGTCACCGTAGGCGAGGGCGACCTGGTGACCTTCCCCGAGGGCATGGGCTGCACCTGGGAGATCCACCGCGACATCCGCAAGCACTACCGCTTCGGCTGAGTTTCCTTACCGGGCGAGCCACTGGGTGTCGAGGGGGGTGTTGAAGGTCTCCTCGACGCGGCGCAGGTAGTAGAGCATGTCGACGGGCAGGTTGATGCCGTCGTGCATTTGCAGCGGGTAGAGGTCGGCGGCGATCACGCAGTCGGCGATGGACGGGTGGCCGAGATAGAAGCGACTGGCCGCCAGGTGCTTGGCCAGTTCCGGCAGGCGGCTCAGCTTTGCCAGCTGGTTGTAGCCGTCGTACCGGTCGTTGGCGAGTTCTTCCAGCGACAGGCCGAAGCGGTGCTGCACCTGGGCCTTGTAGTCGGCCAGGGCCTCGGCGCTTTCGCCGATTCCGTGAAAGCCCGGCGCCAGCGGGGCATACAGTCGATCGAGCACCACATCGACCTTGCCGCGCCATTCCATCAGGGCCTGCCAGGCATCCTCGGGGATCACGCCTTCCGACAGGGGTTCGCCGGTCGGGAACAGGCGGTCGATATCGCGCAGCGCCGTGAGCGTGTCGGTGACCAGGGTGCCGTCATCGGTCTGCAGGATCGGCGACTGGCGGGCCACACCCAGTTCGAAGAAGGTCTCGTCGTCGAACCAGTCCAGCGCGACGGTTTCGAGCTCTACACCCTTGTAGCCGCAGGCCAGGCGCAGGCGGCCGGCCTTCGCGTCGTGCGGAAAGTGGTAGAGGGTGGCCACGCAGCTACTTCCCGCGCTGGGCGTGACTCAGGATGAAGTCCCACTGCTCCTGGGTGATCGGCATGACCGACAGGCGGTTGCCGCGGCGCACCAGCGGGCAGTCCTCGAGCTGCGGCTGCTGTTTCAGCCAGTCGAGGGTGATGATGTCGCCGAATTTTTCCTCGAACGCGACGTCCACCCGCAGCCAGCGCGGGTTATCCGGGTCGCTCTTCGGATCGTAGTGCGGGTCCTCGGGGTCGAAGGCGCAGGAGTCCGGGTAGGCCTCCTTCTCGATGCGCAGGATGCCGACAATGCCCGGCGGCTTGGCGTTGGAGTGGTAGAAGAAGGCCAGATCCCCCTTCTTCATCTCGTCGCGCATCATGTTGCGCACCTGGTAGTTGCGGATGCCGTCCCAGGGCTCCACGCCCACGCGTTCCAGGTCGGCGATGCTGAACTCGTCGGGCTCGGATTTCATCAGCCAGTAGGCCATGCGGTTTCCTTGTGCCGGCTCGGGCGTGTGGGTCAGGTGTGCGTATTGTGCCGCGCGCGGCGGGTCAGTGCATGCCAGCCGTCCTCCGTGACCACGCCGTCCAGCGGCACGTCCCATGGCTGGCTGGGGAGGGCCTCGACTCCCTGCAGGGCATGGGCCACGCCGATCAGCTTGGGGCGGCGGATACCGAAGCGGCGGCGGGCGAAGTAGCGGTCGTAGTAGCCCGCACCCATCCCCATGCGGTTGCCGGCGTGGTCGAACGCGACCAGCGGCAGCAGTACCACCTGCATCTCGCGGCGCCAGATACGCGGGGCATCGGGGCAGGGCTCGGCGATGCCGAACCCGTTGTGACAAAGCGGCGCGTCCGGCTCCCAGGCGTGGAAGTGCATGCGTCCGGGGCGTTTGGCATCCATCACCGGCAGGGCAATGCGGGTGCCGCGTCGGGCCAGGGCCACGGTCAGGGGGGTCAGATCCACCTCGCCGCGCAGGCCCCGGTAAGCGCCGATGCAATACGGCTGCCAGCGCTGGAACCAGCGCAGCAGGTGGTCGCAGATCAGGGCGGAATGAATCTCCAGTCGCTCGTCGGACAGCGCGGCGCGCTCGCGGCGCAGGCGCAGCCGTAGCTGGCGCAGTTCGTCAGGCGTGAAGGAGGTCTCGTCCCTGGACATACGATCCGCAAAAATAATGAGGTGGACGCGCCCCGCGGGCGCCGGAGTGACCATCGACCTTGAACCAACGGTTCAGGTGGGAGAAGCCTCCGAATCTTAAGGCTTTCCGCTCGAAGACGGACATGCGCAACGAAACGGAAGTGCTCGGTCCCGTGGTGAAGAATTAAGGCTCAAGGGTACCACCAGGCCACTTTCGCACGCCGCAGCGACGCGTCCGGCACCATTATGAACCAATCCCCCGGGGGTGTGCGCAACCATGATCGCAGAATGGTTGCACTATCCATCCTTGTTGAAATCCGGCCGTGCGGGAGACTCGCCGGTTTGGATGGGTTTTAGCAATCACGCCCGGGTGACGTAGGATTCGCGTTTTCCGGATGGATGCGAGCGGGCGGTGCGCGGATGGATGCTGCCCGTTTCCGATTGTGCAGAGGAGCTTTATGGAATCGCCGCAGAAATTGATCCCCGGATACGCCAACGCCAAGGCGACGCGCCGGTATGCGGAACACTACATCGCCGAGGGCAAGGCCGCCGAGGGGCACTACAGCGACTTCTCGCGTGCCAAGATGCGCCTGTCCAGCTTGGGCATTGGCACCTTTGGCGGCGCCGCTACGGCCGAGGTGGATGCTGCGATCTCCGCCATCGTCGCCCGCGGGCTGACCGAGGGTATCAATGTCGTCGACACCGGTGCCCACTACCGCTACGGCCGTTCGCTGGCGGCCGTTGGGGCAGGCGTGCGCACGGCCCTGGAGGCCGGAGTTCCGCGCGAGGCGATGTTCCTGATCTCCAAGGGCGGGTTTCTGACGCTGCGCGGCGGCCCGCCGGACGACATGGATGCCTGGTTCCAGCGCGAGATCGAGTCCCAGGGCATGGGTACGCGGGATGATCTGGCCAAGGGCGCGCACCTGCTGACGCCGGAGTACATCCACTATCAGATGGAGCTGTCGCGCTCGCTGATGGGGGTGGAGACGCTGGATGCCTTCATCATCGATCAGCCCGAGGTCCACATCCACGAGATCGGCAAGGAGGCGACCAACCGCAGGCTGGAGCCGGTATTCGAGGTGCTGGAGCGCGCGGCGCGGGAGAAGAAGATTCGCGCCTACGGGATCTCCACGTTCGAGGGCTTCCGCGAGGAGACCGACGCCGCCGTGTTCCAGTCGCTGACCTCCATGCAGGGGCTGGCCGAACGCGCGGCCCAGACCGTGACCGGCGACGACCACGCCCGGCACCACTTCAAGATCGGGATGCTCCCGTTCAACCAGGTGATGCTGGAAGGCTTTACCCGCTTCAACACCGCGACCGGGCAGGGCAATGTGGCCAGCCCGCTGCAGGCCGCGCACCAGCTGGAGGTGTATATGTTCGCCTCCCACTCCATGCTGAAGGGACACCTCGCCCAGCAGTCGGTGGAGGTGGTCGAGCAGCAGCTGGCGACCCTGCCCAACCCGGCGCAGCGCGCGATGCAGTTCAACCGTTCCACGCCGGGGTTGGGCACGTCCCTGGTCGGCATGAGCACGCCGGAGCACCTGGACGACATGCTGGCGGTGATGCGCGAACCGCTGCTGGAAAAGAAGGCCTACCTCGGGATGTTCAAGAAGGCCGAGGAGGAATAACGCCGTGTAGGAGCGTGCTTGCACGCGGAGCCCTGCTCGCGTCCGATTCTGGCAGGGGCTTCGCCGGCAAGCCGGCTCCTACAAGGTTTCCGGAGCCTCTGCGGTGGTGGAGATTTCATGCACAAGGGTATGACATGCAGGTTGATCTGAAGGCCCTCGAATTCCCCGCGATCCAGCGTCTGCTGGAGCGCCTGACCGCGACGCCCTACGGCGCGGATGCCGCGCGCGGGCTGGAACCGGCACCGAATCTGGATGCGGCCCGCGCACTGCAGACCGCGGTGACGGTCGCGCGCCGACGTCTGGATGCCGGCACCCTGCCGCGGCTGGGGCAGCTGCCGGATGTGCGCGCGGCCCTGCGTCAGGCCTCCAATCCGGGCTCGGCGCTGCCGGTGCAGGCCCTGCACAACCTGCAGACCATCATGCGCCAAGCCCGCGAGCTGGCGGATCAGCTGGCGGATACGCCCGAGATCTATCCGGCGGACCTGAACAAGCTGTACCCACCCGAGGGGCTGGAAGAACGACTGTCGGCATGCCTGAACCCCGGCGGGTCGCTGCGCGAGGACGCGAGCCCCTCGCTGATCGAGGCCTTCGAGCAGCGCGGACGCCTGCGCGAGGAGGTCGAGGCGGTGGTGAAAAAGCGCCTGGCGGCCTCCGATGTCGCGCAAAAGGGCGAGGATGCCTTGAAGGTGCAGTGGCACCAGGAGCGCGCGGTGATGGTGCTGCGTGGCGAGGCGGCGAATGCGGTCAAGGGCGTGCGTCGTGGCACCGCGATGGGCGGGCGTGACCAGATCGTCGAGCCGATCGAGGCGGTGCCGCTGAACAACCAGCTGGATACGGTCAACGGCCAGATCAACACCGAACAGCAGCGCCTGCTGCGCGAGCTGACCGACGTGGTGCGCCAGTATGGCGAGCCGCTGGAACTGATGCTGACCGCGTTGACCTGGATCGACCTGGCGTCCGCCGCCGCGCAGCTCTCGGCACAGATGAATGCCCATGCCCCGCGGCTGGAGGCGGAGGCCGGGGTGGAACTGATCGAGGCCTATCACCCGCTCCTGCTGTTGCAGTTCGCCGAGGGCAACGGGCCGCAGCCGGTGCCGCTGTCCATCCGGCTGGATGGCGAGCAGCCGCTGCTGCTGATTACCGGACCGAACACCGGCGGCAAGACGGTCGCGCTGAAGACGCTCGGGCTGCTGGTCACCATGGCCTGGTGCGGGCTGCATATCCCGGCCGAGCAGGACTGTCGCATCGGGCGTTTCGATCGGGTGATGGTCGATGTCGGCGACCACCAGAGCCTGTTCCACCACCTCTCGACCTTCGCCGGGCATGTGGAGGTCCTGAAACGTATCCTCGACCACGCCGGGCCGGAGAGCCTGATCCTGCTGGACGAGTTGGGTACGGGCACCGACCCGGACGAGGGTGCGGCGCTGGCGATGGCGATGCTGGACGAGCTGCGCGCGCGTGGTACGCGCGGGATCGTGAATACCCATCTGGCGCCCCTGAAGGACTACGCCGCCCAGCACGCGGGCATCGTGAACGCCTCGATGCAGTTCGACGCCGAGACGCTGTCCCCGACCTACCGGCTGCTGATCGGCGAGCCGGGTGTGTCGTTCGGCCTTACGATTGCCGAGAAGAACGGGCTGCCGCCCCAGCTGGTTGCCCGCGCGCGCGAGCATTTCGCCGAACTCCCCACCGCCCAGGCCGGGGGCGATGCCGGCAAGGCCTGAGCCCCGGGCAAGGCGTTACCACATGAGGTCGTCGGGGACGACGTAGTCCTTGTACGGGTCGTCGGGATCGGGCTCGGGGTCTCCGCTTTCCTCGGCCGGGATGACCAGCGGCCATTCGCCATCACGCTCGCGGATCTTGTCCGCGATCTCGCGCGGGATTACACGGAAACCCTTGCTCGGGTGGAGCTCCAGGCCGGCCAGCGCCGCGCGGCCGTCGACCAGGCGCTTGCGGGTGTCCTCGGTCACCGGCAGGTGACGGACCTGCCCGTCGAACTGGAAGTGATAGTCGATGGCGGCGTCGCCGGTGGGGATCGGGGCCAGGTGCTGGTTCACCAGCTCGCGAATCTGCGCCCGGCGCGCGCGGCGTTCGGCCCTTTCCTGTCGTTCCTGGTTCTTCTCCCGCGAGCGCCGGGCCTGCTCGGCCTGGCGGGCTGCGGCGGCACTGGCCTCGGCGTCGGCGGGCTTGCCCTTTTTCTTTTTCGGTTGTGTCTTCTGGGCCTTGTGCTTCTGGCTCTTGGCCTTGCGCACCTGTTTTTCGTCCACCAGCCCGGCCTTCAGGAGCTGGTTGCGCAGATCGTCCGACATGCCGCTTGCCTGTAGAAAATGTGCCGGGAGGATAGCCCGAACGCGGTCTATGTGCAGCCGCCCGGTTCGTGGCCCGCGGTGAGATCGGGTAGTCCGTCGCGAATCTCGGCCTCGGGGAGGGCTGGAAACAGCAGGTGTATGCGCCGGGGAACGTCGGGGTTGCTGCCCGGGTGCCCGAGATGTTGCGCTTGTTGGCAGAGGCGAAGTGCACTGGTCCGCTCGCATGCGATCTCGAGTTCCTTTGCGGCGCCATACAACGCTTGGCGATGTGGCTCTGATGCAATGGGCTTGAGTCGACGACGCAGTCGGCGGACGCGCTCGGTGGCCTGCACTTGCCAGGCCGCTGCATCGCGCGCAAGCCGCTTCCAGTCGCTTGCTGGCATGCCGCCGGGGTACCACAGCGCGAACAGCGCGAGAATGACATTCACCGCATGTGCATCCTGCCAGTGCAGCAGGCGGTTGCGGGCCGGCGCATAGTCCCAGCGGCCCAGGGCGAATTTCCAGAAGGTGTCGAACCCGTGAGTGGGTTCAGGCACTGCTGGCGGCAGGCGTAAAGGTCACGCCGGCGGTATTGCGCAGGCTGTTGGGTTCGAGGATCTCGAGATCCCGGGTGCGGAGGCTGATCACGCCCTGTTTGCGCAATTGCGTGAACAGGCGGCTGATGGTCTCCTGGGTCAGCCCGAGGTGATTGGCGATGTCGGCGCGCGACATCGGCAGATAGAAGCGTTCGGGGGACAGACCACGCGCACGGTGCCGTTCGGACAGCGTCACCAGGAAAGTGGCCAGACGCTGCTCCGCCGTGCGCTGTCCCAGCAGGGTGTGCAGGCTTTCGTCCTGGGCCAGCTCCTTGCTCATCACCTTCATCATGTGCTGGCGAAAGGTCGGGAGTCGGTCGGCGAGGTCGTCCACATGGGCGTAGGGGACGGCGCAGACACTGGTGGATTCCAGCGCCACTGCACTGACTGGATGCTTGCCGGAATGGATTGCGTCTAGCCCCAGGAGATCGCCAGCGAAGGCGAATCCAGTGATCTGTTCGGTGCCGTCGTCGCTGATCAGCACCGCTTTCAGTGCGCCTGTTCGGACGGCGAACAGGGTTTCGAAGCGTTCGCCCATATTGAACAGCAGTGCCCCCTTCTCGATCGGACGGCGCTGTTGAACAATCTCGTCGAGTTGCCAGAGTTCGTTCTGTGGTAGGCCCATCGGCAGGCAGAGCTGGCGCAGGGTGCAGTGTTCGCAGGCTTGGGTCGGACGCAGTGTCATGTGCTCAGGTTAGCGGTTTTGGCGTCAGAGAGGGAAGGCGTCTGTTGGCCCTGGATGGAGGTTGCTCGTATGAGGAATTCCGTTATTGTGAGTGTGGAACCTTTTGGGGTAGCAGGGATCAGCCAATTCAGAGGCTTGCGACGAAGCGAGTGCGATATTTAGACTCTGTTTAATATAGCAGAGGATTCGCAGGGGAAGGGACGCAATGATCGAACGGATGCTGAACGAATACATGCGCCACGGCACGCTGATCCTGCGCGAGCCGAACGGGAGTGAGCGCCGTTTCGGGCAGGGGGCACCCGAGATAACACTGCAGGTCCATGATCGGGCGGCTCTGAAGCGCATCGCGCGCGATCCCGGGTTCCAGCTGGGCGAGACCTACATGGACGGGCTCTGGTCGCCGGGACCCGAGGGCATCCGGGTGTTTCTGGATGTGGTGATGCGCAATTTTGCGCCCAGGTTCCAGCGTCGAGTGCATCCGCTGGTGTGCATGTTTCGTGCGATCCTCGAGCAGGGCAACCGTATCGCGCGCAGCTACCAGAACATCTCGCATCATTACGACGTGGACGAGTGGTTGTTCCGCCGTTTCCTTGACGAGGGCATGTTCTATAGCTGCGCCTATTTCGAGCGACCGGACATGAGCCTGGAGGAGGCCCAGCAGGCCAAGTGCGCGATGTTGCGCAAGAAGCTGGTGCTGGAGCCCGGTCAGCGGGTGCTGGATATCGGCTGCGGCTGGGGCGGGCTGGCCTTTCACCTGGCCGAGAACGCCGATGTCCAGGTGGACGGAATTACTCTGTCGCGGGAGCAACTGCGAGTGGCCCAGGCGGAGGCGAAGCGCCGCGGCCTGGACGATCGCGTGCGCTTTTTCTATCAGGACTACCGCGAACACGACGACCAGTACGACCGGGTCGTCAGTGTCGGCATGTTCGAGCATGTCGGCGTGCCCAATTACGGCACCTTCTTCCAGCGCGTGAACGATCTGCTTAAGGACGATGGTGTGGCGGTCCTGCACACGATTGGCCGCCAGGGCCCTCCGGGCACCACCAACCCCTGGTTGAGCAAGTACATCTTCCCTGGCGGTTACACCCCGGCACTGTCCGAGGTGATGGAGGCACTGGAACCGACTCCGCTGCATACCACCGATATCGAGTTCTGGCGGCTGCACTATGCGGAGACGCTCGCCGAGTGGTATCGGCGATTCCAGAACATTCGCGCCGAGGCGGTGGAACATTTCGATGAGCGCTTCTGCCGCATGTGGGAGTTCTATCTGGCCAGTTGCGAGGCGACCTTCCGCTGGTGGCGTCAGGTGGTCTTCCATATCCAGGTGGCCAAGCAGCAGGATGCCGTGCCGCTGACCCGCGACTATCTGTATGCCGACGAGGTGCCCGAGGTGGTTTCGACGCCGCCGGGGGAGGCGGCCGCCCAGGGCCGCAGTGCCGCGTAGGGATCGCGGACTACTTCCTGGTTCTCTGAGTATTTTTTCCTGACCGGACACCCGCAACCTCTCTGTTTTCCCTACACTTCACGGAAACGCTGAAGGGGCAGGGACGACGGGTGTTTGGCAGGTTTCGCAAGCGGCAACAGCGGCAGGAGGCCCCCCAGGCCGCCAGTCCGAGCCAGGACCATGTGCTGATCGAGGCCGCCGGACGCAGCCGGATCACCGAGGTCGCGGCGACTGCGCGCAAGGTGCCCTGGTCGCTGAACATGCTGCAGCTGTTGTGGGCGGCCGGCCCGGTGACCTTCCTCGCAATGCAGGGGGGCTACTTCCTGGGCTTTGGTCACGCCGCCCCGGCCCAGAATTTCATCTTCTTTGCGGTCTACACGCTGCTGTTCGGGGTGATTGGCCTGCTGGCGCGATTCATTGCCGATGCCACGCGGGGCAAGCGGCAGGAGCGCTCGCGCGATCAGCTGCGTAATACGATCGACCTGTTGCCGGATCTGCTGTTCGTGACGCGCGATCTGGCGATGGCCGAGATGGCACCGGACATGCGACGGCGCAAGGCCGCCGAGGTGCTGCTGCACGAGGTGGATATCTCTCCGGAAGGCGTCGCGGTCGCGGTGCGCGAAATGACGGGCGATACCAGCCTCGCGGCGGCGGCCGAGCAGATCGAGATCTACCGCCGACTGGGGCTGCGCTCGCGCGTGGCGGACTTGGTGGACGCCACGGCGGATGCGCGTCTGGCCGCGCTGGAAAAACTGCACCACGATGCCTCCGAGCTGGCGGACCCGCTGCGCGACCGGCTGCAGGGCGTCGCGCCGACGCGCGAGGATGGCGTCCGGCGGATCGATCAGTTTCTGGACCGCCTGTTCTCCGCGGCGGACTCGGACGACCTGTCGCGCTGCACACTGGATGATGCGCAGGCCATGTTTGTGCTGGCCTTCGAGATGGTCAACGGGCGGCAGATCCGGCGGTTGAGTTTCGAGTGGTCAGGTGGCTGGCGGCTGGGGCATGCGCTGGACCGGCTCGAGTACCAGGGCAACCGTTTCCGTGTTGCGCAGGCGGGCGTGGTCAGCCGCCTGCGTTCGCTGGCGATGTTGCTGGCACAAAGCCCGGCCAGTGGGCTGGATCCGCAGGTCCTGCGTGCGTCGACCCTCGACCTCGGGCGCGATGTGCTGGATGCACTCGCGAAGCTGGAGCAGGCCCGCCCGCCCGTGAACTCGCCGGAGGGCCGATTGCTTGGGCGGGCGCTGCGTCAGGTTGAGGACCTGCGCGCGGCACGGGACCAGCTGATGCAGGCGCAGAGTCGCTATACCGCTGCGGTCGAGCGCTGGGAGGCGCTGCGACGCCGGGAGGTCGAGAAGAAGGGGCAGCAAAGCTGGTTCAAGCGCAGTGCGCGCGGTATTCGGGTGAGCGAGGAGGTGATCGAACTGACGGATGACCAGAAACTGCGCCTGGCCGACCGGTTTTGTGAATACCTGTCCGAGCTCGGCATCCGGCGCGAGGGCGACCTGTTCTACTTTGGCGGACACCTGCTGGATGCGGACACCGCCAAGCGCATCGGCATCCAGCTCGCACTGATTCTCGAGCCTCTGGTCGACCTGACCAACCCGAGTATCCAGCGTGCGATCTATGCAAATCCGGCCGCCTATCTCGGGGGGCTGTACGTCGGCATGAATGCGGATGCCAAGGCGGGCCTGGGCTCGGCCATGGTGCGCATGGTGCGCCAGGATCTCGGACGTATGGCGGAGTGGCTGGCGCTGCGCCTGACACGCATCTACCACCTGCCCCTGTCCGACTCCATGCGTGATTTCCTGGTACAGCAATATGGTGCCAATCAGGAGCGCTTGGAGATGCTGGCCGCGCACCCGGTGGACGAGGGCGCACAGATGCCGCCGGTGGCGTTGCGTGCCGAGCGTTCGCCGGAGTTCGACGCCATGCTGCAGGACAAGTCCTGGGGCCGGTTGCTCAAGCGCGGTGTGCGCTATGTGCAGGCAGAGGCCCAGCGATCCTGACGTTGCGCGTTTCCCGGGTCTGGTAATTTCTTGACCAATGGTGTAGGCTTTCGTGCGTTTTCTGGTGCCCGTCGGCGTGTCTCGCCGGCGGGTTAAACGGGAAGTTCGGTGAGCCCGCCAAAGGTATCTGGATGCCTGCGGACGAATCCGACGCTGCCCCCGCAACGGTGATCGAGCGAGAGGCCATGATGGCCTCTGATGGTCGCGGCACATGCCACTGAACGGAATCGTTCGGGAAGGCGCCGCACCGGAACGCTCGTCAGCCCGGAGACCGGCCAGGGAATGATCGCGCGGCATGCGGCGGGCATGCGAGGCGGATGATCAGGCCTGGTCGCATAGCGGCTGTGCTGGGTCCCCCTCGTGTCTATCTTCCCTCGTCTGCGTGATCCCGATGAATCAACGGCGTGCGGGCGGCTCGCCGGGAGACACGGACGACATGAAACGCACAGCACTTTCCACGGCCATCCTGCTGGCCACGACCCCGCTTCTGGCCGACACGCCAGACTCCAATGCCGAAGCGCACACCCTCGATGTGGTTCAGGTCACGGCCGCGCGTATCGCGCAGACCGTCGACGAGACCCTGTCCTCGGTTACCGTCATCGACCGCGAAGAGATCGAGCGCCTGCAGCCGCAACAGTTCACCGATCTGCTGGAGGGCCGCGCCGGGATCGAAACCTCTCAGAACAGCGCCTTCGGCAAGTCCACTTCGGTGTATACGCGTGGCACGAGCTCTGACCATACGCTGCTGTTGATCGACGGCGTGCGCATGGGCTCTGCGACCACGGGTGGCGCAAGTTGGCAGTTCCTGCCTCCGGAGGAGATCGAGCGCGTGGAGATCGTGCGCGGTCCGCGCACCAGCATCTATGGTTCGGACGCGATCGGCGGCGTTGTTCAAGTCTTTACCCGTGAGGGCCGCAAGGGTCCGCCCAAGGTCAACGCCTTCGTCGGCGGTGGCAGTTTCAATACCCGCGAGGCCGGCGTCGGTGTCGCGGGTGGTACCGAGAGCACGAACTACAGTTTCTCGCTCAGCCACTTCGCGACCGACGGCATTAACGTGCAGGACGATGTCGGTGACGACGACCGGGATGGCTACGACAACACCTCGTTGGCAACCAAGGTCTCGCACCGTCTGGATAATGGCGTCGAGTTCTTCGGGAATGTCCTTTATTCGGAGGGCACGACCGAATTCGACAGTGGCTCGATCTTCGCTCCGGATGAATCCGACTTCGTCCATGCCGCGCTTCGCGCCGGCGTGAGAATTCCCGTCACTCAGCGCTGGGACACCGAGCTCTCTGCAGGGCACAGTCGCGACGAATCGGACAATTTTCTTGGGGGGGAATTCTTTTCCCAGTTCGATACCCGTCGCGATATGGTCGACTGGCGCAACGACATTGAGGTTGCGGACAATGTCCTCGTCATCACCGGTATCGATGCCTACGAGGATCGTGTGGCGAGCGATACCGTTTACGACGAGGAATCGCGCTACAACCTAGGAGCGTATTCCGTTGTTCAGGTCGACATGGGTCGCCACGACCTGGAAGGCAGCCTGCGCTACGACGACAACGAACAGTTTGGTGACAAGGTCACCGGACAGGTGGCCTGGGGCTTTCAGATGACCGACCCGCTGCGTCTGCGGGCGTCCTACGGCACTGCGTTCAAGGCGCCGACTTTCAATGATCTGTATTTCCCGGGCTTTGGGAACCCGGAGCTGGCGGCCGAGAACTCACGGACCTTCGAGCTCGGTGCTCGCTATACCAGCGGACCGTATTACTTGGACGCGGCGGTCTTTGAAACAGGCGTTGATGACCTAATCAGCAACGTTTGTATCGCGAATTGTGACGACGGTGACTCCCGCACTGATGTTCTCCAGCCGCAAAATGTGGATGAAGCGCGAATTCGTGGTTTGGAACTGGAAGGCGGTTATGCGCATGGACAGTGGGTTTCGCGTGCCTCGCTAACGTTGCTGGATGCAGAAGATCGAGAGACTGGAAACGAGCTTCCCCGCCGTTCGCCGATCACGGCTCGTTATGATTTGGATCGAAAGTTCCAAGATTTTTCTCTCGGTGGGTCGGTAATCGCAAAAAGCCGCTCTTACAATCGAGTCGATAATGTCGATCGGCTATCCGGCTATGGCTTGGTTAACCTGCGTGCGAGCTATCAGATTGCGCCCGAATGGCAGCTTCAGGCGACGGTCAACAACGTGTTCGACAAGGACTACGAGACCGCCGGAGGGTACAACCAGCCGGGGCGGGCCGCCTTCGTCAAGCTGCGCTACCAGCAGAGGTGATGCATGGGTAATCGACTGTCGAAGATTGTGACCCGCACGGGTGACGAGGGCCGGACGGGCCTGGGGGATGGCTCGCGGGTGGACAAGGACAGCCACCGTGTCGAGGCGTTTGGTGATGTGGACGAGCTGAACAGTGTCGTGGGCCGGGTCCTGATCCACGATC
Source organism: Thioalkalivibrio sp. HL-Eb18 (assembly GCF_000364985.1). Taxonomy (NCBI): domain Bacteria; kingdom Pseudomonadati; phylum Pseudomonadota; class Gammaproteobacteria; order Chromatiales; family Ectothiorhodospiraceae; genus Thioalkalivibrio; species Thioalkalivibrio sp. HL-Eb18. The sequence continues at coordinate 61,622 of NZ_KB822965.1, read as the reverse complement.
TCCCGGAAGAGGTCCGGCGCGTGCTGGCCCTGGTTCAGCACGAGCTGTTTGACCTGGGGGCGGAGCTGGCAGTGCCGGGGCATCAGGCACTGCCGGATGCCTCTGTGGAGCGGCTCGATGTGGAGCTGGAAAGCTTCAATGCCGAACTGCCGCCGCTCGAGGAGTTCATCCTGCCGGGCGGTGGCCCGGCCACGGCCGACTGCCACATCGCCCGTACGGTCTGTCGGCGCGCGGAACGTCGTCTGGTGGCGGTGAATCACCACGAGGCGCTGCGGCCCAGTTCGCTGGCCTACATCAACCGCCTGTCGGATCTTCTGTTTGTGCTCTGCCGTGTGCTTGCACGCCACGAGAATGGCGCGGAAGTCCTCTGGCAGCCGGCCAACAAGCGCGGCTGACTTCATCTGCCTTTGCCGGTTTTCGGGTGCCGTTTCCACGGCACCTTCCTGGGCATAACGGACTGGCGGCGCCACCACGGTACCGGTGGCGTCGCCCCATCGGATTTTCTTCGGGGTTTATCGCATGTCCTTCTGGAAACGCAGCGTGGTTTTGCTGGTGATTGTGCTGTGGAGCGCGCCCGCCTGGGCGGATCCCAAAATCGTCGGCATCGTCTCCGAGCGCTCGGCCCCCGAGGTGGCCGCCGGTGCGCATCGATTCCTGGAGGCCGTGCCGGATGCCGAGGTGGTGCTGCGCACTCCGGAGCAGCTGGCGGACAAGTCGGACTCGTCCGTCCAGGCGCTGTGGCGCGATGCCGACGCGGTACTCGTGGCAGCGGTGTTCGGGGATCAGGCCGGTCGTCTCGAACGTCTGCTGCGCGAAGAGCCGCCGGCCGAGTCAGCGCCGATTCTCGCGATCAATAGCGAACGGCGTCTGACTGCGCTGTCCCGCATCGACGGCCAGGCCGTGCTCGACGGACTGGACGAGGAGGCCCGGACCGAACTGGCCGAGAATCCCGAAGCGGGCGAGGATCCGCGCGAGCATCTGGCCCGGCAGCAGGAGCGCTTCTCAAACCAGGCCGACTGGCTGACCGGACGAGCGTTCTATCAGGGCCGCACACCGGAGAACATGGAGGGCCTCATCCGCTGGCTGGCTGCCCGGGGCGGGCACTCGATCGAGGTGCCGGAACCGGATCCGCGCGAGACCATCCGCTATTACCGGGATGGCCAGTCGGTCGCCGATCCGGAGGATCTTGGCCTGGATGCCAGGCCGGCCGTGGCCGTGCTGGACCTGGATACCGGTGACCGTCCTGGTGACCGCGAGCTGCTGGATGCGACCTGCGAGGCACTGGAGGCCCGGGATATCCAGTGCTTCGCGGTACTCGCGCGCTGGGGTGGGGCCAGTCGCGAGGCGGTCGAGAAGCTCGCCGCATCGGCGGCGCCCGCCGAGCTGAGCGGGATCGTCAGCCTGCAGGACTTCGTTGTGGGCGGCGGTGGCAACCGCGAGGCGGTGGCCGAGGCCTTCGCCGAACTGGATGTCCCGGTGGTCAAGGGGATTCGCCTGGCGGACGTGAGCGAGACCGAGTGGCGGCTCTCGCACGAGGGCATCCCCTGGGACAAGGTCCACTATCATGTGGCCATGCCGGAATTGCAGGGCGCCAGCCAGCCGATGGTGCTGGCGACGGCTGGCGAGCCCACGCGGGACGAACGCACTGGCGTGCAACTGGCCCTGCCCGAGCCGGTGGGCGAGCGGGTGGAGGCCCTGGCCGACCGGATGCAGCGGTGGGACCGGCTGCGCCAGCTGGACAACGCAGACAAGCGGGTCGCGGTCGTGTACTACAACCATCCGCCCGGTCGCCAGAATATCGGCGCCGACAAGCTGGATGTCCCGGAATCGCTGCTGGAGATCCTGCAACGGCTGGAGGCCGCCGGGTATGACCTCGGGGACGAGGTGCCGGAGGATGCCGAGACCCTGCTGGACATGATCCAGGACCGGGCGGTGAATCTGCCGGAACAGGCCGATGCACTGGACGCGATCGCCGGCCGGGTCGCCTCGCTGGATCGCGATCAGTACCAGGCGTATTTCGACGGCTTGCCCGCCGCGGTGCAGGCGGAGCTGGTCGACGGCCCGATCGGCTATCTGCAGGCACGCCTGGAGGCCGCCAGGGCCGCCGACAAGGTCGAGATCGCGCAAGCTGGGCTGGAAAGCGGTGTCGGTGATCTGCGCCACATGCTCGAGAGTTATCCGCACGCGGCGCAGGAGCGGGCACTGGACCTGCTGGCCCAGTACGAGGAGGCCTGGGAGGCCACGCTGGCGGGGGAGGACGCGCACGCGACCACCGAGCAGTTGCGCAAGGCGCTGGTGCGCACGGGCATCCCCGGCCTGACCGGCTGGGGCGAGCCGCCGGGCGAGGCGATGACCCGCGACGGCGAGATGTTGTTCCCGGGGATCGAGTTCGGCAATGTGTTCATCGGCCCGCAGCCGCCGCGCGGCTGGGAGGTCAGCGAGCGCCTGCTGCACGCGAATACCACGTTCCCGCCGACCCACCAGTATGTCGGCTTCTACCACTGGATCCGCGATCACTTCGAGGCGGACGCGCTGGTCTACGTCGGCCGCCACTCGACCCGCGAATTCCTGCCGCGCCGGCGCGCGGGGCTGGCACCGGATGATTACCCCGAGCTCCTTGGCGGGGCTTTGCCGATCATCTATCCCTACATTGTCGATGGCGTGGGTGAGGGCATCCAGGCCAAGCGCCGCGCCATGGGCGTGATGATCAGCCACCTGACCCCGCCGCTGGCGGCCACCGAGCTCTACGACAGCCTGCTGGAACTGCGCCAGCTGGTGGAGACCTACGAGGCCGCCGCGCAGCCGGATGCCGCGACGCGCTCGCGGGCAGTCCAGACCCTGCGCGAACGCATCGATGAGCTCGGCCTGACCGAAACCATCGAGCGTGAACTGGCGCGGGGTCACCATCACGATCACGGGCATCACCATGATGGTCACGGTGATCATCACGAGGGGCATCAGGACGAGGACCACGCGGGACATGGCGAAGACCACGGAGCCGAACACGGCGACGAACATCGCGACGCGGTCCATCACCGGGAACACGGGGATGCAGAGCACGAGCATGCCCATGAGCATGACCACGCGGACGAGCATGCGGATGAGGGTCATGACGAACCCACACCGACCGCGCTGGCGGAGATGGACGAGGAGTTGCTGGTCCACGAGATCGGGCATTACCTGACCGACATGCAGGAAGACCAGATGCCGCTGGGGCTGCATGTGTTCGGACGCGACTGGAGCGACGAGGCTGTGGACACGATGCTCGAGTCGATGGCGGGTGACGACGCGGTCGACGACGACTGGGATGCGAAGCTGCGTGGATCCCCGGCCAGCGAGCGTGCGCATCTGCTGGCGGCGCTCGAAGGCCGTTTCGTGCCGCCAGGGCAGGGCAATGACCCGATCCGTACGCCGGAGGTATTGCCGACCGGGCGCAACTTCCATGCGCTGGCGGCGGATCTGGTGCCCACACGCATCGCCTGGGGCATTGGCCAGGAACTGGCCGCGGATGCCCGCGAGCACGGCGATCCCGAGGCGGATGGCAGCGAGGCGATCATCCTCTGGGCATCGGATACCGTGCGCGACGAGGGCGTGATGATCGCCTTCGGCATGGACATGCTGGGCATTCGCCCGGCCTGGAACAGTCGCGGGATCGTCCAGGGCCTGGAGCGCATGGACCTCGACGAAGCCGGGCGCGATCGCCGTCGCGATGCCCTGTTCACCACCTCGGGTCTGTTCCGCGACCTCTACGAGGACCAGCTGGTGTGGCTGGACCGTGCCGCCCGCCTCGCGCTGGATGGCTCGTCCGAGACCATTCTTGAGGAATACCCCGAGCTGGAAGAGGCACTGGAAGCCGCCATGGCCTCGCTGGGGCAGGACCTGCGCGATCCGGGCGCCGAGCCACTGGCGCGCAACGACGTGGCCGCACAGTGGGTGGAGGACACCCAGGCCCTGCGCGCCGCAGGCCTCAATGGCATCGAGGCGGGTCAGCAGGCCGCACTGCGTGTGTTCGGGACCGCACCCGGGGCCTATGGGGCCGGGGTCAATCGTCTCGCGGACCGTTCCGGGGCCTGGGAGGATCGTGCCGAACTGGGCGCCGCCTATATGCGCCGGATGGGACATGCCTATGGAGTGGCTGAGTCGGGTGGCTCTGCGCACGAGGCCTTCGAGGCCCGGCTGGGCCAGGTCGGGCGCACCTACCTTGGGCGCGCCTCGCACCTCTACGGCCTGCTGGACAACGATGACGGGTTCGACTTCCAGGGCGGGCTTTCGACCGCGGTCGAGAGTATTCGCGGCGAGGTGCCGGACAACCGCGTGCTGCAGCACGCCGATCCGGACGACCCGCGGGTGGAAACCCTCGGCCGCGCGCTGATGCGCGAGCTGCAGGGGCAGAACCTGAACCCGCAATGGATCGAGCCGCTGATGGATCACGGCTATGCCGGGGCCCGCACCATGGCCCGGGATTTCGTCGACAACCTGTGGGGCTGGCAGGTGACCAACCCGGAGATCATTCGCTCCTGGGTCTGGGACGAGGTACACGACGTGTATCTGCAGGATCGCCATGGGTTGGGGATGCAGGAGTTTCTGGCCGACGGCCACAACGTGCACGTGAAGACCCACCTGCAGGCTGTGCATCTGGTGGCGGCCAGCCACGGGTTCTGGGACGCCGATCCCGAGGTGCTGGATGCCTTGTCCGAGCGCTTCGCGGAACTGGTCGCCGAGCACGGGCTGCCCGGCAGCGGCCACACGCGCCCGGATCACCCCATGCTGGACGAGGTGGCGGAGCGTCTGGATGACGCCGAGCTGCGCGAGGCCTTCGACGCCGTGCGGGCGGCCGCGCAGATCGACCGGACGGATCCCGAAGCCGACCCCAGCCGTGTCACCGAGATCCAGCCGCTGGAAGACCCGACGGCACCAGAGATGCAGGAGATCCCCGAGCCGGCCGAGTCCGACGGCGGGCAGGAGGCTGGCGACGAGGCGGCGGGCATGCCCTGGCTCCCCTGGCTGGTCGCCGCTGCACTGTTCCTGCTGCTGCTCGGCGGCATTGCCGTGGGCCGACGGCGATAACGCTCGCTGGATATTTTGCCCGTAGGAGCCTGCTTGCAGGCGAAGCCCCTGCCAAAGTCGGACACGGGCAGAAGCGTTCGCCTGCAAGCAGGCTCCTACGGGGCTGGGGTCATGAATGAACAAAGGGTAACGAGGTAAACCGAATGTCGTTCTCGATCACGATGGAACTGATGGACACCGTGGTGCGCTGGCTGCTGGAGCCGGTGATTGTCGGCCTGCTGGTGCTGGTCGCGGTGGCCGTCTGGGAGCTCGGGCTGGCACTGGGCGAACGCTCCGGTGGGGTACGCCGTCTGGAACTGAGTGGTGATGCCGAGCGCCTCGCCTACCGTGCCCGGCGCCGTATCGACCGCGCCGATCTGCTGGCACGGATCGGTCCGATGCTCGGGCTGATGGGTACGCTGATCCCATTGGGGCCGGGGCTGGCGGCGATGGGGCGTGGGGAACTGGAAATCCTCGCCCAGGCCGTTACGGTGGCGTTCAACACCACGGTGCTGGGGCTGCTGGTCGGCATCCTTGGCTTCCTGCTCGGGCGGCTGCGCCGGCGCTGGTATGACGCGGCGATGGAGCGTATGGAGGCGGCGGCATGAGGGTCCCGCACTACCGCGCCAGCCGTTTCGACGCGCCCGACGAAGAGCCAATGGGGCCACTGGCCAATCTGGCCGACATCATGCTGGTGTTCGCCGTCGGCCTGATGGTGGTGATGGCCGCCTCGGGCAGCGGGCTGGAACCGGCCAGTGGCGGCACCGAGATCGAACCCGGGCGCGAGATCCCGGACCCGCCCGAAGGCGCCGGCGAGGCTGGCTCGGGCTTCGAATCCATGGGGCAGGTCTACCGCGACCCCGATACCGGGCGGATGATCCTGATTGGGGAATAACCACTCCCGGCGCCGTCCGAATCCCCGTATGACGCAACGAATCAAGGAGTAACAGAAAGATGAGCGACGACACCGAAGCGGCACGCGCCGAACGCCACGCCCAGCGCATGGCGCGCAAGAAGGAGATTGTGGATCGCAAGATCGCCGAGGCCCAGGAAGAAAAGGGCGTGTTCCTGATTCTGACCGGCAATGGCAAGGGCAAGAGCTCCTCCGGCTTCGGCATGGTCGCGCGCGCCCTGGGGCACGGCATGCAGGTCGGCATCGTGCAGTTCATCAAGGGTCAGTTCGCCACCGGCGAGGAAGCCTTTTTCCGGGGGCAGGACAACGTGCAGTACCACGTGATGGGCGAGGGCTACACCTGGGAGACCCAGGACCGCGAGAAGGACGTGGCGGCGGCCCGCGAGGCCTGGGCGCATGCCCGCGACATGCTGCGCGACCCGAACGTCGACCTGGTGCTGCTCGACGAGTTGCACATCGCGCTGAAATATCAGTACCTGGATGTGGACGAGGTGCTGGAAGATCTCGCCAATCGCCCGCCGATGCAGCACGTGATCACCACCGGTCGCGCCGCGCCCAAGGGCCTGATCGAGGCGGCCGACACCGTGAGCGAGATCGGTGTGGTCAAGCACGCCTTCCAGGCCGGCATCAAGGCGCAGAAGGGGATCGAGCTGTGAGTGTGAGCTGCCCCGCCGCGTTCGTGGCGGCCCCGGCCTCGGGCCAGGGCAAGACCACCATCACCGCCGCCATCGCCCGTTACCAGCGCAACCAGGGCCGGCGAGTGCGCGTGTTCAAGACCGGCCCCGACTTCCTCGACCCGATGATCCTGGAACAGGCCTCCGGGCATCCGGTGGATGCCCTGCATCTGTGGATGGTTGGCGAGGAGGCCTGCCGGGCGATGCTGTACGAGGCGGCACAGACGTCCGACCTGATCCTGGTGGAGGGCTCGATGGGGCTGTTCGACGGGGATCCCTCCGGCGCGGATCTGGCCCAGGCCTTCGGGTTGCCGATCCTGGCGATCGTGGATGCCAGCGGTATGGGTCAGACTTTCGGGGCGCTGGTGCACGGCTTGTCGACCTACCGCCCGGACTTGTCATTCGCCGGCGTGATCGCCAATCGGGTGGGCAGTCCGGGGCACGCGCGGATGCTGGAGGATTGCACCCCGGACGCGATCCGGTTTTTCGGGGCCGTGCAGCGCAACGAGACGCTGAGTGTCCCGGATCGTCACCTGGGCCTGGTTCAGGCCGGCGAGATCGCCGACCTGGATGCGCGGCTGGAGGCCGCGGCGGCCGCGATCGAAGAGGCCGGCGTGACGGGCCTCCCGGAGCCCGTGACCTTTCATCCGGAAGCGATCGCGCCGATCGAGGCGGCCCTGTCCGGCGTGCGCATCGCGATTGCACGGGATGCGGCGTTCGCGTTCATGTATCCGGCCAATCTGCGTCTGCTGGAGAAGATGGGCGCCGAACTGCGGTTCTTTTCCCCGCTTGCCGGGGATGGGCTGCCGGAGGCCGATGCCGTCTGGCTCCCGGGCGGCTACCCCGAGTTGTATCTGGATCAGCTGTCCGCCAATGCTGCCCTGAAGTCGGACCTGGAGGTCCATCATGCGGCGGGCGGCCCCATCCTGGCGGAGTGCGGGGGCTTTCTCTACCTGCTGGACGAACTGGCCGACCGCGAGGGCCATGCTGCGGCTATGGCCGGGCTGGTGCCGGGCAAGGCCCAGCTGGCGGACCGCCTGCAGGGTCTGGGTCTTCAGGCGGCCCCGCTGCCGGAGGGCGAGCTGCGCGGGCACACCTTCCATCACACCCACTCCGAGGTCGGGCTCGAGCCCTATGGCCATTGCTGGCGCGCGCGCGGGACGGGGTCGCAGGGCGAGGCGATCTATCGCGACGGCCGCCTGACCGCGACCTATCTGCACGCCTGGTTCCCGTCCAACCCCGAGGCCACGGCGCAGCTGTTTCGGCCATGAGTGATTCGCAGCGGGATAATGTGACGCGGCTCGGACCGGGGGCACGCGCCGGGGCCAGCATCCGGCTGGGCGGCGAGCGGCGGGCCGGCTGCGTGGATCTGGTCGGCGCGGGTCCGGGCGATCCGGGGCTGCTGACACTGGACGCGGTAGCCGCGATGCAGCACGCCGATGTCCTGCTGCACGACCGCCTGATCCCGGAGGCGATCCTCGATCTGGCCAACCCGGAGGCGAAACGCCTGTATGTGGGCAAGGCCCGCTCACGGCACAGCTGCGATCAGGGGGATCTGAACGATCGCATGGTTGCACTGGCCCGGGAGGGGCACTACGTGGTGCGCCTGAAGGGCGGCGATCCGTTTGTCTACGGGCGGGGCGGCGAGGAGGCCGCCGCGATTGCCGCCGCCGGGGTGCCAGTGCGCATCGTGCCGGGGATTACCGCAGCCGGTGGCTGTGCAGCCTATGCAGGGATCCCGCTGACCCATCGCGATCACGCCTATCGCTGCCAGTTCGTGACCGCCCACCGGCGTGCCGGCGAGACCGATCTGGACTGGGCCTCGCTGGTCCATCCGCAGCAGACCCTGGTTGTCTACATGGGGCTGCATACCCTGGCCGAGGTCTGCGGCGAGATGATGGCGGCGGGTGCGGATGGCGCGATGCCGGCCGCGCTGGTTGAACAGGGGACGCGACCGGGCCAGCGTGTCATCGAAGGCGTTCTGGCCGACCTCCCCGCGCGGGTGGCGGATCTGGATATCCAGTCGCCGGCGCTGCTGATCGCGGGCGAGGTCGTGCGCCTGCGCGAGACGATCGCCACGCAGGGTGCCGAGTCCGTCCCGGGAACGCATGAAACCGGCTGAGCAGAACAGCTCGGCGGGCGGAATGCGCCCGGAGACGCCCGAGACGAGCGGGCGTCTGCGCACGGGGCTGACCACCGGTGTGTGCGCGACCGCCGCCGCCGTTGCCGCCGCACGCTGGCTGCTGGAGGAGCGCCGGCTCGAGACGGTGGAGGTGATCCTGCCGAAGGGGCAGGTCGTGAGCCTGACAATGAACGACCTCGAAACAACTCCGGGCGGTGCGGTTGCCGGGGTCATCAAGGATGCCGGCGACGACCCGGATGCCACCCACGGGGCCCGGGTCTGGGTGGAGATAAACCTGTGCGGTGCGCCCGGTGTCGAGTTCGTGGCGGGTGCCGGGGTCGGGACGGTTACACGCCCGGGCCTGGTGCTGGAGCCGGGCGAGGCCGCCATTAATCCGGTCCCACGACGCATGATCCAGGGGCATCTGGAGACACTCGCTGCAGCCGCCGGGTACAGCGGGGGCTTCAGGGTTACGGTCGGCGTGGACGGTGGCGAGCGCATTGCCGGGCGGACCATGAACGCTCGACTGGGGATCCTCGGGGGGCTCTCGATCCTGGGCACCACCGGCATCGTCCGGCCGTTTTCCTGCGCCGCCTATATCGCATCCATTCATCAGGCCATAGACGTGGCCCGCGCCAACGGCTGTCCGCGTGTGGCCTGCTGCACCGGGGGTACCAGCGAGGCGGCGATGCGCGAACAGTACGGCCTGGACGACATGGCGCTGATCGAGATGGGGGATCTGTTCGGGGCGGCACTGAAGTACCTGGGGCGTCATCCTCTGCCTGCGGTGGTGCTGGCCGCGGGGTTCGGCAAGCTCAGCAAATTCGCGGCCGGACACCTGGATGCCCACAGCCGCAAGTCGCGCATCGATCTCGACGCGCTGGCGGAGGAGGCGGCGGATCTGGGAGGCAGCCAGGAACTAGTCGCGCGCATCCGCGCGGCGAATACCAGCGCCCAGGCGCTTGCGGATTGCCTGGAGCAGGGTGTGGCGCTGGCCGACCGTATCAGTGCGCGCGCCTGGCAGCGGGCGCGCGGGATGCTGCCGGAGACCACGGCGCTGGAGGTCTGCGCGGTGGATCGGGCCGGACGCATCGTCGGGTTTGCCGATGGTGCCGGGGGGCTCGCGCCATGACGGCCGCCGCGATTGCCCTGCAGTCGGTGGCCAAGCGCTACGCCGGTGGCCGGGTTGGGCTGGCGAACGTGGATCTGGAGGTGCCGGCGGGCAGCTTTTTCGGCCTGCTGGGGCCGAACGGGGCTGGCAAGACCACTCTGGTGGGGTTGTTGACCACGCTGGTGCGGGCGGATCGGGGCTCGATCCGCGTCTGCGGGTACGACGTGGCCACGCAGGCGGTTGCGGCGAAGGCGTGCATGGGCGTGGTACCGCAGGAGGTCAACTTCAACAGCTTCGAACCGGTGGGCGAGATCGTCGAGGCCCAGGCGGCTTACTACGGGCTGTCCCCAAGGCGGGCGCGCGAGCGAACCGGCGAGGTGCTGGAACAGGCGGGGTTGCTGGACCGGCGCGAACAGTCAGCCTGGGGCCTGTCGGGTGGCATGAAGCGGCGGCTGATGATTGCCCGGGCCCTGGTGCACCGCCCCCGCGTCCTGCTCCTGGACGAGCCGACGGCGGGGGTGGACCTGGAGGGGCGCCATGCCACCTGGGAGCTGTTGCGTGGCTTGAACGCGGACGGCGTGACGATCCTGCTGACCACCCACTACCTGGAGGAGGCAGAGACCCTGTGCGACACCCTGGCGATCCTCGATCAAGGCGAGATCGTCGCGCGCGGTGATACGGGCGAACTGCTGCACGGGCTGAACGTGCAGACCCTGGTGCTGGAACTGAGCATGCCGCTGGACGCGGCCCCGGCGCTGGACGGGTTGGCGATTCATTTGAGTGATCGCTGGACCCTGGAGGTCGACCTGCCGCAGGGCATGGAGGTGAATGACCTGTTCGACCGCCTGGGCGCAAGCGGGGTGCGTGTCGCGGGAGTCCGCAACAAGCGCAACCGGCTCGAGTCGCTGTTCCTGCAGCGCATCGCGGAACGCGCTGCCGCCCCGCCGGGGAGGGAGACATGAGGCTCGCGGCGTACGGATTTGCCTATCGCGGGATGGTGGTCAAACAGGTGCGGCGTTTCCTGCGCGCCTGGGTGCAGAACCTCCTGCCATCGGTGGTGACGACGGTCCTGTTCCTGGTGATCTTCGGTCACCTGATCGGGCGCGAGCTCGGCACCATGCGGGGTGTCGATTACGCTGATTTTATCCTGCCCGGCCTGATCATCCTGGCGGTGGCCACCAATGCCTACAGCAATGTGACACTGGCGTTCTACGGGGCGCGGCTGCAGCGACATATCGAGGAGCTGCTGGTCGCGCCGCTGCCCGCCTGGCTGATTGTGGCCGGCTTCGCCACCGGTGGTGTGATCCGGGGCCTGCTGGCCGGGGCGCTGGTCGCGCTGGTCGCGATTCCGTTTACCAATCTCCAGTTGCACCACCTGGCGGCCACGCTGGGGATCGCGCTGATCAGCGCCTTGCTGTTCGCCCTGGCCGGGCTCCTGAACGGCCTGTATGCGCGCAGCTTCGACCATACCTCCGTGGTGGCCACGTTCGTGCTGACCCCGCTGATCTACCTGGGCGGCCTGTTCTACCCGGTAGAACGGATGCCCGAGCCCTGGCAGTCCCTGGCCGTACTCAACCCGCTTTATTACATGATCGAGGGCTTTCGCTACGGCCTGCTGGGGACCGGCTCCTTTGCCTGGGCCGCGACCTTCTGGGTCCTCGCAGGGGCAACCCTCGTCGTTGGCGTGCTGGCCTGGGCCCTGGTGGCCCGCGGCGTGCGGATCCGGACATGAGTGGGGGCGGGGTGCAGCGATGAGTGCCGATCATTCGCGGGTGCGCCGGGCCTGTCCGGGGGTGGCCGCGCCGATGGCCACCGGGGACGGTCTGTTGATGCGGGTGCGTCACCCGATCGGGGGGCTGGATGCGGGGCAGGCGGAGACCATTGCGGAGGTGGCGCGGCGCTTTGGGTCCGGTGTCCTCGAGCTGACCAGCCGCGGCAATCTGCAGCTGCGTGGTTTGGACGCGGCGGGGCTGGAGCCGGCGCGCGCCGAGCTGGAGGGGGCGGGGTTGGCAGATCGCGACCCTGCGGCGGAAGCGGTGCGCAATGTCCTGGCGGCCCCGGTGACGGATATCGACCCGGAGGCGACCATGGATGTGCAGCCGGTCGCGCGGGATCTGGTGCGAGCACTGGGGGAGCACCCGCGCCTGCGGGCATTGCCCCCGAAAGTGGGGGTGGTGGTGGAGGCGGGCGGCGGTTTGCCGCTGGATGGGGTGCCGGCGGACTTGCGACTGGAGGCCTGTACGGCGCTGGGCGGGGTGTGGTTTCGCGTGGCCGTGGGGGCGTCCAGTCGCACGGCCACGGTGCTGGGCTGGACACGCGCGGGGAGTGTGGTGGACGTCGCCCTCGCGGTGCTCGAACGCTTCGTTGCGTTGCGCGAGGGCGATGTGGATCCGCCGGGACGGCTCGCGGGTGCCGTAGCCCGATGGGGCCCGGAGGCGTTGACGCCGCCCGGGCTGGAGCGGGTGCTCCCGGGCGGGGACTGGGTCGCGGCGCGGATCCCCGAATACGCGGATGCCGGGATGGGGACGTGCCTGAACGGGCGCGCCTTCGGGATCGCGTTTCCGTTCGGTGCCCTGCGCGCCGAGGCGCTGCAGGGGCTGGCCGAGCATATTCGGGCGCACGACGGACGCCTGCGCCTGACACCGTGGCGCAGCCTGCTTCTGACCGGGGTACCTCCTGTGGAGCCGGACCGTGTCGCCGAGTGGGGTGGCGTGACCGATCCGGACGACCCGCGCCTGGCGGTGAGTGCCTGTATCGGGCAGATGGGTTGCTCCGCGGGCAGTACCGCCACGCGGGCGGATGCCGAGAGGGCCGGGGTCGCTGCCTGCGGGTTGCTTGCGGGGGACGGGCAAGTGCATGTGAGTGGCTGCGACAAGCACTGTGGGCGTCCCGCGAATGCGCAGGTCCTGCTCACGGGGTGGGAGGGCTGCTATGAGCTGTCGCTGCAACGCGCCCCCGCGCGATGGGAGACCGTCCTGACGAGGCTGGAGCCGGGGCAGGTCGAGCCGGCCCTGGCGGCCCTCGATGCCATCGCCCGCGAACAGGGTGGCCGGCATGAGTCGGGGCTCGAGGCCCTGCAACGGTTGGAGGGAACAGCGCTGACGAGACGTATGAACGCGATGATGAACAACGGAGATCCAGCATGACGCAGAGCGATACGGCCGGGGCCGTACCCGACTATATCCGCGACGGGGCGGCCATCTATCGGGAGTCGTTTGCGATTATCCGATCCGAGGCGGAACTGGACCGCTTTCCGCAGGAGCTGGTGCCCGCGGTGGTGCGCATGATCCACGCCTGCGGCATGACCGACCTGCCACGGGACGTCGGGTTTTCGGCCGGCGTGGCCCGGGCGGCCACTGATGCGCTGGCCGCCGGCGCGCCGATCCTGTGCGACAGCAACATGGTGGCGCACGGGATCACTCGGACCCGGCTACCGGCGGACAACCCGGTGATCTGCAGCCTGCGGGAGGAGGGTGTGGCGGCGGCCGCCGAACGTCTGGGTACCACGCGATCGGCGGCCGCCCTGGAATGGTGGCGACCGCATATGGAGGGTGCGGTGGTGGCGATCGGGAATGCACCCACGGCCCTTTTTCACCTGCTGGAGATGCTGCACCAGGGCGCGCCACGTCCGGCCGCGGTACTTGGTATCCCGGTGGGCTTTGTCGGTGCGGTGGAGAGCAAGGAGGCGCTGGCCGCCAGCCCGCTGGACCTCGAGTACCTGACCATCTTCGGACGCCGCGGTGGCAGCGCCATGGCCGCGGCGGCCATCAATGCCTTTGCGAGTGACCGGATATGACGACTTCTCCCCCTGTGAATGGATCCCCGGAGGCGGGCTGCCTGTATGGAGTCGGCACCGGGCCTGGCGATCCCGAGCTGCTGACGTTGAAGGCCGCGCGTCTGATCGCACAGAGTCCGGTAGTGGCCTACTTCTGCCGCCGTGGCGGGCGCGGTCAGGCGCGTGCGATCGTGGATGCCCACCTGGGTACCGGCCAGTGCGAGATGCCGCTGGAGTACCCGGTGACCAACGAGATTCCGCACGGCTCCGAGGAATACCGCCGCCGCATCGAACAGTTCTTCGACGCCTGTGCCGAGCAGCTGGCGGCCGAACTGGAAGCCGGGCGCTCGGTCGTGGTGCTGAACGAGGGCGACCCGTTCTTCTACGGCTCCTTCATGCACGTCTACCTGCGGCTGAAGGACCGGTTTTCCACCCACGTGGTCCCTGGCGTGACCTCGATGATGGCCTCGGCTGCGCAATTGTCGACGCCGCTGACCATGCGCGATGACCTGCTGACGGTAATCCCTGGCACGATGCCGATCGACGATCTGCGCCAGGCCCTGCAGGGGACGGATGCAGCGGTCATCATGAAAGTGGGGACCCATCGCGATGCGGTGGTCGGTGTCCTGCAGGAGCTGGGGCTGAGTGAGCGCGCCTGGTACGTGGAACGCGCGAGCACCGCCGAGGAGCGGGTCCAGCCGCTGTCCGAGATCCCGGAACGGGTGCCCTATTTCTCGATGATCGTGATCCCCGGGCGCGGGGTTCGGCGATGAGCGGGGATGGCGGTCCGGTGGTCGGTCGGTTGAGTGTGGTCGGGGTGGGTCCGGCGGGGCCGGAATGGATCACACCGGAGGTCGCTGCCCGTCTCGAAGCGGCCACCGATCTGGTGGGGTACGGGCCGTACCTGGAACGGATTGCGGGCCCTCATCACCGTGTTCACGCCTCGGATAACCGCGAGGAACTGGCGCGTGCGATGCACGCCCTGGACATGGCCGCCGAGGGGCGGGACGTGGTCGTGGTCTCGGGGGGCGACCCGGGTGTATTCGCCATGGCGGCGGCGATCTTCGAGGCGCTGGAAGGGGCGCAGGCACAACGCTGGGCGGGAGTCGAGGTGGACGTGACTCCCGGGATCTCGGCGATGCAGGCCGCCGCCGCGCGGCTGGGTGCGCCGCTGGGCAACGATTTCTGCGTGATTTCGCTGTCGGACAACCTCAAACCGTGGTCGCTGATCCAGCGCCGGGTGCGGCTGGCGGCCGAGGCCGACTTCGCCATGGCGTTCTATAACCCGATCTCGCGCGCGCGACCATGGCAGCTGGGGGAGGCCCTGGGCATCGTGCGCGAGGCCCAGGGTCCGGACACTCTGGTCGTGCTGGCCACCGCGGTGGGACGCGGCAAACGCGAAGACGTGCAGATCTCCACCCTCGGCGAGGTGGACCCGACGGCGGCCAACATGAGCACGCTGGTGATCGTGGGCGCCGCCTCCACCCGGGTGCTGGAGCGCCCCTCCGGCCGGCGCCACGTGTACACCCCGCGTTATGTCGAGTCCGCGGAATGAGGCGGGAGCCGCGTTAGCCGTGCGCGTCCGGGAGATCCTCCAGCCAGCCGAGTACCGCCTGCGGGGCGTGGAATCGCGGTACCCCGGGGGCGTCCGGCGGGCGCTCCACCATCACAACCGGCATACCCCGTTCGCGGGCCGCCTGCAGCTTGGCGGCTGTGGCATCGCCGCCGCTGTCCTTGGTCACCAGCACGTCAATCGTGTTTTCCCGCAAAAGGCGCGCCTCGTCTTCGGCCGTGAACGGACCCCGGGCGTGGATCCAGGTGACCCGCGGCAGCGCCGGCGGCGGTTCGGGCGGGTCGATGGTGCGGATCACGTAGTCCAGTTCGGGCGCGGCCTCGAAGGCCTCCAGGTGCTGGCGGCCGGTGGTCAGCAGCACGCGTCGGCCGAGTTCCGGAAGGGCGCGGGCGGCGGCCGCGAGGTCGGGCACGCGGATCCAGCGGTCCTCCGGTCCGGCCTCCCACGACGGTCGGGTCAGGCGGGCCAGCGGGATGCCGGTGTTGCGTGCGGCCGTGACGGCGTTGGCCGAGATCTGCCGTGCGAAGGGGTGGGTCGCGTCCACCAGGGCGTCGACCGCGTGTTCGTGCAGCCAGGCGGCAAGGCCCTCGGCGCCGCCGAACCCGCCGGTGCGCCGAGGCAGTCGCGAGGGCGCGGGCCTGCGCGTGCGTCCGGCCAGCGACACGGTGGCGTGCAGCCGCGGGTGGCCGTCCAGCAGCGGTTCCAGCGCCGCGGCCTCGGTGGTGCCGCCCAGCAGCAGGATCTGCCGTGTGCGCGCCGCCCCGGGGCCGGTATCGGAGGATGAACGGGAGCTCATGAGGATGACCAGTCTAGCCACGAACGAGGAGCGAGCGCCATGGCTGAACATCGTCGGTGTGGGCGCGGAGGGGCTCGCCGGGCTGGCCCCCGATGCCCGCATGGCGCTGGACACGGCGGCGACGGTGATCGGCGGCGCGCGGCATCTGGAGATGCTGCCGGCGCGGCCGGGGCAGGAGCGCCTGGTGTGGCCGTCGCCGCTGGAGACTGCGCTGGACTGGATCGAGGCGCGCGCCGGGCAGCCGCTGTGCGTACTCGCCAGCGGCGACCCCTTCTGGTTCGGGGTGGGCGCGACCCTGATGCGGCGTTTTCCGGTCGCGCAGACCTGCGTCTGGCCGGCGCCCTCGGCGTTCAGTCTGGCTGCTGCGCGCATGGGCTGGCCGCTGCAGCAGACCCGCTGCCTGTCGGTGCACGGCCGGCCGATGGAGGCGCTGCGGCCCTGGCTGCATGACGGCGCGCGACTGCTGGTCCTGAGCCGCGACGGGGATACCCCGGCGGAACTGGCGCACTGGCTGACCGGGCTCGGCTTCGGCGATTCCACCCTGACCGTACTGCAGTCCCTGGGTGCGGACCGCGAGGCGGCCGTCCGCGCGCGGGCCGGGGCCTGGCCTGAGGTCGCGATCGAGGCGCTGAACACCGTGGCGCTGGAATGCCGGGCCGATCCGGCGGCGCAGGTGCTGGCGGCCAGTGCCGGCCGGCCGGAGGCGCAGTTCGAGCAGGACGGTCAGATCACCAAGCGCGAGGTGCGGGCGGTGGCGCTGGCCCTGCTGGCGCCCGGTCGCGGCGAGCGGCTGTGGGACGTGGGCGCCGGCTCCGGTGCCATCGGCATCGAGTGGATGCTGGCGGATCCGGCCAACACCGCCGTGGCCATCGAGCCGCGCGCGGAGCGCCTGGAACGCATCGCGCGCAACGCGAGCACGCTGGGAGTGCCGGCGCTGCGTCCCATCCACGGGCGGGCGCCGGAGGCGCTGGAATACCTGCCGCCACCCGACGCGATCTTCATCGGTGGTGGGCTGACGACGCCCGGGCTGGTGGAACACTGCGTGGAGCGTTTGCGCCCGGGGGGGCGGCTGGTCGCCAGCAGCGTGACGGTGGAGGGTGATGCGGTGCTGGCGGCGGCGCACGAGCGCCACGGCGGCGAGCTCACGCGGATCAACGTCAGTCGCTCGGAGCCGCTGGGCGGCATGGCCGGCTGGAAGCCGCTGCGGCCGGTGACCCTGTGGTCCCTGCGCCGGGGCTGAGGGAAACGCCGAGCGGGGCGCGTGTCCGGGTGACCCCCGGCGTCGGCTTCGCCTCGGCCTGCACGGCCGGCGAGTTGGAGGCACTGGTCCGCGAGGTGCTGGCCGAGGCGCACGCCGTGTTGCGGGCGGGGGGCGGCGAGGCGATCGAGACCCGGCAGCTGGCGGCCCCGGGGCACAAGGGCGACAGCCCGGCGCTGTGGACGGCCGCGCGCGACCTGGAGCTGGAGCCGGTGTTCGCGTCGGCGGCCGCGCTGGCCGCGCGCGACGCTGCCCTGTCCACGGACTCCTCGCGCTCGCGTGCCGCCGCCGGGGTCGGTTCGGTGGCGGAGGCGGCGGCGCTGGCGGTGGCCGGCGACGGGGCGCGCCTGCTGCTGCCGCGGCGGCTCTCGGCACGGGCGAGCTGCGCGGTGGCCGTGCGGACGGTGAACGGGACAGACGGGAATTTCGAGGAGTTTTGATGACGGTTCATTTTGTCGGAGCGGGGCCCGGTGCGGCCGATCTGCTGACTTTGCGCGGGCGCGATCGTATCGCGGCCTGCCCGGTATGCCTGTATGCCGGTTCGCTGGTGCCGGAGGTGGTGCTGGAACATGCCCCGGAGGGGGCGCGCGTGGTCAACACCGCGCCACTGACGCTGGACGCGATCATGGAGGAGATCGAACGCGCCCACGCGGCGGGCCAGGACGTGGCGCGCCTGCACTCCGGCGATCTTTCGGTCTACAGCGCGCTGGGCGAGCAGATCCGCCGGCTGGAGGCGGCCGGGATCGACTACAGCATCACGCCTGGAGTGCCGGCGTTCTCTGCCGCCGCGGCGACCCTGGGGCGGGAACTGACGGTGCCGGAGGTGGCGCAGTCGTTGGTGCTGACGCGCACGCCGGGGCGGGCGTCCTCCATGCCGGAGCGCGAACGGCTGGCGAGCTTTGCCGCCACCGGGGCGACCCTGGCGATCCACCTGTCGCTGCACAATATCGAGACCGTGGTCGAAGACCTGCGGCCGCACTATGGCTGCGATTGCCCGGTGGCGATCGTGTTTCGCGCCAGCTGGCCGGACGAGACCGTGGTGCGCGGTTCGCTGGGGACTATCGCGGAACGGGCGCAGGCCCTGACCACGCGGCGCTCGGCGCTGATCCTGGTGGGGCCGGCGCTGGACCCGGGGGATTTTCGCGACAGTGCGCTGTACGACCCGTCGCACGTGCGCCGTTACCGCGGCATGGACGGGGACTAAGCGGTGGCGCCCCTGATCTTCCGCAGGCAGGGATAACGCCGGTGGGTGTTGTGGGACACGGGGCTTTTCGCCTGCAAGCAGGCTCCCACATCGCCAGGAACCTGTAGGAGTCTGCTTGCAGGCGAAGGCGGTTTCTTCCCGATCAGGGTCATGGCAAGGGGCCGCCATGCGGCGGCCCCTTGGTTCCCGGCCGGTTTAGCGGCGGCGGTAGTTGTCGTGGCAGGCCAGACAATGGTGGCGCACGCCGTTCAGGGCCTCGGTGGCGCGAAGCTGGAAGTCTTCGTTCTCCAGGTCGTCGGCCGACTCCACCTTGCGCTGCAGTCGTTCGGCGGCCTCGCGGTAGGCTGCCTTGTACTCGGAGAACTCCGGGTCCTCCCAGGCCGCGGGCAGGGCCCCGGGTTCGCCGTCCCGCGCTGGTGTCTCGCGTGCGAACCAGGTTTCGATGTCGTCGGCGCGGCGCGCCAGTTCCTCGGCCAGACCGGGCAGACGTTCGGCGAATGGTGCGTCATAACGCAGGATCTGCTCGATGCTGCGGTAGGTGGCCGAGGTGCCCTGCATGCTCTGCTGACGGAAGCGCTGGAAGGCCTCGGTCGCATCCACTTTGGCCGGATCGTCCAGGGTCTCGTCATAGTCGCCCCAGGGGCCCGGCATTGTGACAGTGACCTCCGCGGTGGCCGGGCTGCCGGTGGCAGCCAGCAACAGGATCGCAAAGAGGGTGGTTCTCAACGGGTGGTGGATCGGTTGCATCCAGTTCATGTCGATTCTCCCGGTCATTTCTCAGAAGCGGAACTGGTGCTGCAGGTGCAGCTCCCAGTCCGAGGTGTCGGTGTCGCGGTCCAGCCACATCAGTTGGGTCTTGTGCCGCTGGCCACGGTGATACCAGTTGAGGCCGGCACCCCATTCACGCTGCCAGCGCTCGTCAGTGCCAAGATCGTCGCCTGCGTCGTGGCGCAATACGGCGTGGCGCGCGGCGAACTCCAGTCCCTCCACCGGCAGCGACTGCGCCAGTTCCAGTTCGGCCCCCAGGTCGTGGTAGCTCGCGGTGCGGTCGGGGGAGACATCGCGGCGGAAGGCCGCCAGCGACAGCGAGGTATGGGCGAACTTGACCACCGCGTCGGCGGTGGCGGTGATCCAGTCGGCGCGTTGGTTGGCCACCGTGTCTTCGATGCCGCGGCTCCAGTCGCGCAGGTGGTTGCGGCTGGCGGCCTGTACGCCGGCGCCCAGGGCGACGGTGCGCTCCACGGCCTGGCCTAACGTGGTGTTGTCACGTGGGACTGCGCCGACCGGGGCCCACGCGCCGCGCGCGCTGAACAGGTGGCCGGATGTGGAGGGGCGATCGTCGCGCTGATCCAGACGCCCGCGACCGTCAAACACGCCGATGGCCCATGCCCGGTTGTCGCCGGCGCCGCCCAGCAGGGCGATACCGGTGTCGCGGCCGGCCGGAACCTCGAACTGGTTGCCGGCGATGCTCAGTTCGGTGAACAGGCGGTTGGGTCCGCCGATATCCCGCGACAGGCCGAAGGGGACCGTAAACTGGCCAGCCCGCAGGCCCAGGTGTTCACCCAGTGCGTACTGCAACCAGATGTCGCGCATGGACAGCTCGCCGCTGCTGAAATCCGGCTGCAGGCGGAAGCTCAGATCGGGGTGGAACAGGGTGCCCGAGGTGTCCAGCCAGGCACGACGGAAGTCGAATTCGCTGCTGGAGCCATCCGGGTCTCGTTCGTAGCTGTAGCGGCCCTGGATCAGCGGATCCAGGGTGACCTGCAGGCCGTCTTCCGCGTCGCCGAATTCGAAGCCGGCTTGTGCCGGCGCGATGCCCGCGGCCGTCATCAGGCACAGGGTGGCCAGGGCCGGGACGGCATGCTGTCCCGGTCGGAGATGGGTATGGTTCATTGTTGGGTTGCTCCCTTGGACGCGCGACCCCGCACGCCGTGGATGAAACGACGCCGGAAGCTGGACAGGGAGCAGGGGAGGCCGGGCGATGCGAGCACGCCGGTCTGGCCCGCTCGGCCGCCCACCGCGGCGTCGGGTGTCGTCCAGGCCGGTCTCCGGACTCGCGAAGTGGATGCGCGATGCATCCAGGGCGGATCGCCTTCCCGCGGGCATCCCGGGGATGCGCCGCAGTGGCATTGGATCCGCCCGTCTCCGCCTACCGTTGCGGGGGCAGTGCCGGCCTTGCGAATGTCGATTCGCGCACCGGCTTCCCGATTATCCCCGGCGGCTGAGCGCCGGGGCACCTAGAGAGGGGCGAACCGTAATGGAGGGAAAAGAGGGGGTCAAGTTTGTCCGGGTATCCCGGGAAACGGTGTAGTGGGGGCGAACCCGGCTCCCCTGGAGGCTGATAATTGATGCAGATCATCTCCGGGGCGGATTTTGATCGCGACCAGGTTTCCGCGTCTGTAGGGTGGGTTTTAAGTGGTTTGGACCGAGTCTATTTCGGTTCGCGCCGATATCCGCTTCTCAGATGTCTGTTACTCATCTGTTACTCAAGGGAGACCTGTATGAAAACGCTTTCCGGATTCCGCATGACGGCGCTGGCGGCTTGTGCAGCCGTCGCGTTCGGGGCCGCAGCCCCGGCCGTGGCCGATACCGACTATTCCGAATACCGCGACGTGTTCGAGCCGCTGCCGGCGCTGCCGCCGATCCCGGCGGACAACTCGATGACCAAGGAGAAGATCGAGCTGGGCAAGATGCTGTTCTTCGAGCCGCGCATCTCCAGCTCCGGCGTGATCTCCTGCGCGACCTGCCACAACCCGGCGCTGGGCTGGGCGGACCGCATCCCGCGCGCGGTGGGCCATGACGGCCAGGTTGGCGAGCGCAATACCCCGACCGTGCTGAATTCCGGCTTCTTCACGGCCCAGTTCTGGGATGGCCGCGAGGACGATCTGGAAGGCCAGGCCCTGGGCCCGATCCAGGACGCGATCGAGATGGCGATGCCGCTGGAGGAGGCGATCGCGCGCCTGGAGGAGTTCAACGAGTACCAGGAGAAGTTCGAGGCGGCCTATCCCGACTATGACGGCGACAACGTGATCAACACCGACCACGTGGCGAAGGCGCTGGCGACCTTCCAGCGCACGCTGAACACCCCGAACTCGCCGCTGGATCGCTGGCTGGCGGGGGACGAGGGCGCGATGAGCGACCAGCAGATGCGCGGGATGAAGCTGTTCGCGGATAACGGCTGCGTGGCCTGCCACAGCGGGCCGGCGCTGACCGACAGCAACTTCCACCGCATCCAGGTGCCGGGCTCGGAAGACAAGGGTCGTTATCTGGTCACGGGTGATGAGGCCGACAAGTTCGCCTTCAAGACCCCGACCCTGCGCAACGTCGCGCTGACCTACCCCTACATGAACAACGGCGAGACCGCCACGCTGGACGAAGCGATCCGCATCATGGGGCAGGAGATGCTGGGCATGGAGTTCAGCGATGACGAGGTCGCGGACATCGAGGCCTTCATGCATGCACTGACCGGCGAGATGCCGCGCTTCGATATCCCCGCGCTGCCGTAGACGAGTCAGTCCCCCCTTGCGGGGATCCCTGCAGGCCGGGGCTTGTCCCCGGCCTTTATTTCAGGCGCTCCGTGCGCTCGTGACATGGCGCTTCTGCTACCCTGTGCGCCTTTCCCGATCACCGGAATCGAGTGTCTGACCCATGAGCTTTCGTACCCGCTTTGCCCCCAGTCCAACCGGCTATCTGCATATCGGTGGTGCCCGCACCGCGCTGTTCTCCTGGCTGTATGCGCGTCACCACGGTGGTGAGTTCGTGCTGCGTATCGAGGATACCGACCTGGAGCGCAGTACCGCGGAGTCGGTGAACGCGATCCTCGAGGGCATGAACTGGTTGGGGCTGACCTACGATCACGGGCCGTTCTACCAGACGGAACGCTTCGACCGGTACAAGGAAGTGATCGACCAGTTGATGGCGACGGGCCACGCCTATCGCTGCTACTGCACCAAGGAAGAGCTGGATGCGATGCGCGAGGAGCAGAAGGCGCGCAAGGAAAAGCCACGCTACGACGGACGCTGCCGCACCCGCACCGAACCGCGCGAGGGGGTGGAGCCGGTGATCCGTTTTCGCACCCCGGACGAGGGTGTGACGGTTGTCGACGACATGGTGCGCGGCAAGGTCGCCTTCCAGAACCGCGAACTGGACGACCTGATCATCGCGCGCTCCGACGGCTCGCCGACCTACAACCTGACGGTCGTGGTCGATGACATGGACATGGGGATCACCCACGTGGTCCGCGGCGATGACCACCTGAACAACACCCCGCGCCAGATCAATATCCTGAAGGCGCTGGGTGTCGAGCCGCCACGCTACGGCCACCTGCCGATGATCATGGGCCCGGACGGGGCCAAGCTGTCCAAGCGCCACGGCGCGGTTTCGGTGATGCAGTACCGCGACGAGGGCTACCTGCCAGAGGCACTGCTGAACTATCTCGTCCGTCTGGGCTGGGCGCATGGCGATCAGGAGATCTTCTCGGTGGACGAACTGGTGCGCCTGTTCGATATCGAGGACGTGAATCAGTCCGCCTCGGCGATCAACCCGGACAAGCTGTTGTGGTTGAACCAGCATTACATCAAGACGCTGGACCCGGATCATGTGGCGCTGGAGTTCGGCTGGCACCTGGGTCAGCTGGGCATCGATCCGGCCAATGGCCCGGCGATGCGCGACGTGGTGATCGCTCAGCGTGAGCGAGCGCGCACCCTGCGCGAGATGGCCGAGAACAGCGTGTACTTCTACCGCGAGTTCGAGGACTACGACGAGAAGGCCGCGCGCAAGCAGCTCACCGCCGAGGCCCTCCCGGTGCTGCAGACGCTGCATGACGGTTTCAGTGCGCTGGGTGCCTGGGAGAAGGAGCCGCTGCACGAGGTCGTGGTGCACACCGGCGAGCGGCTGGATCTCAAGCTGGGCAAGGTCGCGCAGCCGCTGCGTGTGGCCCTGACCGGCAGTACGGTATCGCCGCCGATCGACGACACCCTGGTGCTGATTGGGCGTGAGCGATCACTGGCTCGAATCGAGCGGGCGTTGAAGAAAATTTCGGCGGAAGCGGGTTGACACTCCAGGGGGTGCTGGCTACAGTACGCGCTCGCCTGACACGGGGCCATAGCTCAGCTGGGAGAGCGCCTGCATGGCATGCAGGAGGTCGGCGGTTCGATCCCGCCTGGCTCCACCAAATTCGGGTGTAAGCGAGTTCACCGATGCATCGTTTTGGGGTTATATCCATCTGGGTGGGTCTGGTGATCGCAGTGGTTGGACTGTTCGGCGGTTTCGGGCTGATGTTCACCGGGGAGCAAACCTGGTCCAAGCCCCTGATTGCGGCGGTTCCGATCGGATTTCTTCTGGTGTTTACCGGTGTTGTAACCACGATCATTTATCGTGAGACCGCCGGAGGTCACAGAAGCGGCCGGCCCCAGGGCCCGCCAAACTAGCAACAAGACGTTGCCTCTACGTCCCCATCGTCTAGAGGCCTAGGACACCGCCCTTTCACGGCGGCGACCGGGGTTCGAATCCCCGTGGGGACGCCATTATTCCGAAAAGGCCCGAACCGAAAGGTTCGGGCCTTTTCTTTTGTGCAGGACGCTACCCGTGCTGGCCCGGGATCGCTTCAGGCGAGCCGCGGGTTCTGCTGCAGCGCCTGCTCGGATGGGTGTCGTCGGGGGATGATGCAGTGGTTGATGCGCAGGAGTTCGCGTTCGCTCCACTGGCGCCAGACGTCATCGCGAGCAAAGCGGGCATAGTCGAGCAGGGTTAATCGTTCGATATTCGGGTTGCCGTGGTCGTGGGCCAGACGGCGTGCCCGCTCCAGCTCCTGCCAACCCTCGTTGTCGGTGCCGTCGCTGTGTTCCAGCAGCGCATGGGCACGCAGTCGCCGGATTGCGGGCTCGAAGCCGTGGTCGCCTCGTTTCAGGCAGTTGGCCAGCGCATCGGTGGCGATCTCCAGGCGTTCCGAGGGTTTGGCGCCCGTTGCATGCAGTGCATCGAGCAGGAAGAGCTGAAAGATGGTGCTGACGCCATCCATGATGTGGCGCAATGCGTCTGCCTGTTCCCGGAGTGGTGCCACGGCCGAGGTTTCGCCCTGGCGAGCCAGGGCCCAGTGCTGCAGCGCCAGGCCGGAGGCCCGCCAGAGCGGATAGTCATAGTCCTCGGCAATCGCGAGCGCGCGGCGGGCGGAGGTCATGGCCTCGTCAGGATCGTCGGCGAAGAAGCCAAGCGCCGCCCGAAAGGCGTAGACAAAGGCCTCGGTGGGGCGGTGCTCCAGTGCTGCGGCCTCGGCGCAGGCCGCATCCATTTCAGCCCACGCGCGGGCGTGGTTGCCGAAGAAGATGAGCGTCCAGGCCATGAAGCCGCGCGCACTGATCGCGGGGTTTTCGGTGTGGCGCGCGACCAGGTGCGGGTGGTCGTCTTCGCGGTACAAGGCGACCGCCTGGGTCTGGTGTTCCAGCGCCAGCGGTAGCTGGCCACTCCAGAAGTGCGTGTTGCCTTGTACATAGTGTGCGGCGATTCGTAGCAGGCGGTCGTTCGACTGCTCTGCGACCTGTTCCATGTCGTTGGCCAGTCGGTGGGCTTCATCAAAGCCGTGCCAGGATCCGGCGCCGTGCCAAAGGCCCCAGAGCACACGGAAGTACTGCACCGCATCTCGCTGAGGCGCGGTGATGCCCAAGGTGCGTTCGAAGATCGCGTGGACCGTGCGGGAGCCGTACCCCAACAGGGCGAGGTTTGAGGCACCCAGTCCGCCCAGAGCTCGCTGCGTCTGCGCGTCGCGTTCTTCCGAGGGTTCCCGGTCGCCTAGCTCGCGATCGAGACAGCTGAGGGCATCTTCGAAGTAGTGTGATGCCTCCAGCAGCATGCCCCGGGCGAACGCCGCCTCTCCCGCCTCGAGCCAGGCGGGCACGGCCTCGTCCACACGTCCGGCGTGATAAAGATGGCTGGCCACCTGGCCCCAGTCGATATTGCTCGTGCCTTGATCGTCACGCAGGAGATCCGCCAGGCGGCCGTGAAGACGCGTTCGTTCGGCCACCAGCATGGATTCGTAGGCAGCCTGCTGGAATAGGGCGTGACGGAAACGGTAGCGCACACCGTCCAGGACGCCGACCGGCTCGACGAACCCGCGGCCCGTGAGGCGGCTGAGCTGGCGGCGGATCGTGTCGGCTGGCTGCTCCAGGAGGTGACTCAGGATGCGTGTATCAAAATCGCGTCCGATTACGGCGGCGGCGTGGGCCAAATCCCGCGCGGTCCCGGTTTGTTCCAGGCGTGCCACCAGCAGATTGGCCAGCCCGGGCGGCAAGGTGTCGGGGAGGGTCCCCGTGCGCGCGGCTTCGAGGGTGTAGCGCGTCAGCTCCTCGAGAAAAAGCGGGACGCCCTCGCCGCGTTCGATGAGTTGCGCGCGCAGGTGTTTCGTCAGGCGATGCCGGGTGTCGCAACGCTCGATGAGTTCATGTGCAGCCTGGTCGGGCAGGGCGTGCAGTCGCAGATGCTCAAGCGGGACATCGCGCCAGTTGGAGCGAAAGCTCATGCGGGCCGTGAGCAGGGTCAGCAACGGGCGGTCATGCAGGCGCTGATACAGGCGTCGAAGGAATTCGGCCGTGCCGGAATCCATCCAGTGCAGGTCGTCACAGATCAGCAGGAGGGGGCCTCGGCGGGCTCGGCGCCGGGCGAGCTCGACGAGGACATCAATGATGTGATCCCGGTCGAGTCCCTGCGCGGCCAGCGCTTCGAGCCCGTTGCTGTCCGGGTGTGTGAGCCAGTGCGCCAGGGCGTCGGCGATGTCCGCATCGAGTGAGCGAGCGGTGCCGAGGACCCGTGCCAGTCGCCGCTGGCGGCTGGCATTCATGCTGCCGAGTCCAAGCCAGGTGGCGAACGCCTGACGCACGGGCGCCAACAAGTGCCGCGAGCGGTCCTCGCGGCACTTCAGCAGGAAGCGCGAGCGCGCCTGGCCGCGGATGCGCTCGTCGAGGTGTCGTGCGAGGCGGCTCTTGCCCAGTCTGAAGTGGTCCAATGACAGCGGACACCCCAGTTAAGCCACACTAGATGGGTAACTGGAGGTGAATGTGAGCAAGCAGAGACGAGCGCGATACAGCCGGGAGTTCAAGGCCAACGCGATTGCGATGGTCGAGAGCCAGGGCTATGGCTGCACGGAGGCGGCCCGGCGGCTCGGGATCAACCGGAGCATGCTGTCCCGCTGGCAGCGTGAGGCGCGGCGCAAGGCGGCCGGCGAAGCCGTTACTGAGCCGGCCTCGAACGGTCAGGAACAGGAGTTGCGGCGGCTGCGCGAGGAGAATCGGCGGCTGCGGGAAGAGCGGGCCATCTTAAAAAAGGCGGCGGCCTTCTTCGCCAACGAGTCGGACTGAGATATCGGTTCATTGAGGCGGAGAAGGCGAACCATGCGGTGACCCTGCTGTGCCGGACCCTGCGGGTCTCCCGGAGTGGATTCTACCAATGGCGCCAGCGCGAGGATGCGGCTGATCCGATCCATGCCGAGCTGCTGTGGCATGTGCGTTCGGTGGACCAGCACTTACGCCACCGAGCGGGGAGCCGCCGGATGGCATATGAGCTGCGCCAACGGGACTTTGCCGTGGGACGGCACCGGGCTCGGAGCCTGATGCGGGAAGCCGGTCTCGAGTGTCAGCAGCGCCGTCGGCGGTGGATCTCGACGACCGACAGTCAGCACCGCTTACCGGTGGCCCCGAACGTGCTGCGGCGCCAGTTCCGGGCTGAAGGGCCCAACGAGATCTGGGTGGCCGATATCACGGCGCTGTGGACCTTCGAAGGCTGGGTCTATCTGGCGGCGATCCTGGACCTGTATGACCACCAGGTCATCGGTTATGCCCTGGCCGACGGCATGCCGGTGGAGCTGACCCTGGAGGCGCTGGAGATGGCGGTCCGGCACCGGCGACCGGCGCCGGGGCTCATCCATCACTCGGATCAGGGTAGCCAGTATGCCGCCACGCGCTACCAGGAACGGCTGGATGCGTTGGGCTTCGTGCCCTCCATGAGCCGCAAGGGCAACTGCTGGGACAACGCGGTGATGGAGCGCTTCTTCGGCGCACTGAAAAGCGAGTGGACCGACGCCCGGACCTACCGTACCCGCGAGGCCGCCCGACTGGATGTCGTGGAGTACATCGAAATGCAGTACAACAGCGTCCGACCCCACACGGCCCTGGGCCAACTTACCCCCCGGGAGTGGGAAAAGGCTGTTGCTTAGAATGGGTGTCCGTTCTCACTTGACCAGAACAGTCCGGCTTCACCCTGGATCAGTACAAAGTGCGGCTTGTGATGTTTGAGTGTCTGGCGCCAGATTTGGTGCAGGCGCTCAAGCTCCTCTGTGCGTCCCGCCAGGGGGGTGAGGCCACCTCGGGCGTGCTGGGCATCGACACGATCCAGGGGGCCGGGGTCGCCCGTGACGCGCTGGCTTCCTTCGGGTGCTCCCGTGCCCGCGTGAGGGCTGAAGAGAAAATATCCCGAGACGCGCTGGTGCACGGATGGAGAGACCACGAGCGTTCCCGTGTCGGTCGAACGCGCCAGAGCCTGCGCGCGCTGGCTGAGCTGGCCAGCGGGGTCGGGGGTGTCCGGGTCGACCCCTGTTACGATGAGGTCGGTATCGACGCTTATGCGCAGCTGACAGTCGCTTGGTGCTGTCTGCAGGACTTGCCAGGCGGCGTGGACGGCATCGACAGTGGCCTGCTCGCGTCCTGCAGGATAGCCAAAATAGGCGAGGAGGCCGCAGCCAGGGGCCCGAACGACATGGCCCCGATGGTTCAGCAAGACCAGGTCCAGTTGCTCCAGCGTGTGTTGCATGCGTTCATGCTGCAGCTCTACGTCAAGGTCGGAGTCCGCCTGGACAAGGCAGGCCACGACGGTGACCCGGCGGCGCTCGGCACGCAGGGAGGCTGTCTCGGGTGTGGCAGTCGGAGACACCGTGGCCGGTGCCTTTGGTGTTGGGACCAGGATTTCGTCGCGGGTTCGCACCAGTAACTGACCAGGGCCATCGACCGCCTGGCGCTCCAGGCGGCCAAAGTGTTCCAGCGCCCGCTCGCGGTTACCCATGCCGGCCAGGGTCAGCATGACCAGACGGTGCAGAGCCTCTTCGTGGGGCTCCATCGCCACCAGGCGCTGGAGCTCGGTGAGCAGGGCCTCGGCGTCTGAGGAATGACAGAGAACGTCGAGATTTTCCTCGATCAGAAGGAGCAGCTGGGACCAGTAGTGGTCGCGCTGTGTCTGTGCCCAGGCGGCGAGCTCGGGGAGATCCTGGAGTGCGCGCACGGGATCAAGAAAGGGCCCATGGTAGTGGCGGATGCTCGCGAGGGTATGTGCGGCCAGTTCGTTGCAGCTCAGGTGGCTGCGGTCGGCCCGCAGGCGGTGCAGGGCGAGGAAATCGATCTCGGTGCCGGGCTGAAGCTGAAAGTGGACGTAGCGCGGTGTGGCTTCAAGCAGGGCGGTGGGCAGGTCCGGGAGTTGGCGCCGCAGCTGAAAGAGGCCCTGGCGCAGGTTGACACGTGCGCTGTCGCTGTCCAGCTCGGGCCAGAACAGGTGCGCCAGCTCCTGGCGTGGAACGCGCCGTGGACATTCGGCCGCCAGGTAGGTCAGCAGCAGCCCCAACTTGGTGCCGGACAGGGCGGGCACATCTCGTCCCTCGACCCGCACGCCGACTGTGCCGAAGGTCGTGATCTCCAGATGAGCCAACCATCCCCCCTATCACAAACGCCGGGTGCATGCCAACAGACGACGTCGCCGCTGTTGCCGGTGCCCGGGTGGTTATTGCGTGTCTTGCCCGCGCTGTCTGGCCGCGAGACGATATCACCTGGATTGTAACGGGATTTGAGGGGCCGGGTCAGTCGATCCGGATGGTGGTGTATCCCTGCCGCTCATAGCCCATGATGGACAGGAAGGTGTTGCCCACCAGATGGACGCCCGGGATCAGGTCCTCCTGGCCCAGATCAAAGCGACGGGTGGCGATGTAGCAGGCCTCCATATGGACGCCATCCAGCTCCTGGATGTCGGCCAGGCGGTCATGGATGTGGCGTACTGCCGAGACGTCCTCGATCTCCAGGTGGTTGGTGTCGCGCGCGATCAATGCGGCGGCACCGCCGCGAAACGCGAACACCATGTTCGGTTCCAGGCCCTGGCGCACCATGTCCTCGTAGGTCTCCTCGATGACGCTCAGCCGGGCAATCAGACGTTCGGGGTCGCCAATGGTGATGTCCCAGAGGATCTGGCCGTGTTCGGCGCCTGCGAGTGCACGCTCGTCTGAGGGCTTTTCTGCCGCCACCGGACCCGTGAGCAGGAAGGCCAGCAGGACAGGACCGATCATGCCGATCAGCCGGTATTTCATGGCGTACTCCTTGCCGACCCGGAGCCGGTTTCTGGGTGACTATGTCTCAAGTTTAGGGCATGGGGACCCGTGTGTGCATGAGCCGCCATGCCTTTGCCTGCTCCGAGGGGCGGCCGCGATGGCCGCCCTCGCGTCTCCCTAGTGCCCGTGGTAGCCGTTGTGCAGGTACTCGACACCATCGAGGTTTTGCACCTGGATCTCGCGTACCGGGATGAAGCGCGCGGAGCCGGGTGCGACGATCTCCTCAGTCACGCGGATGCGGTAGGGGGCTTTGGAATTCAGGATCTGCCCTACGTAGCGCTTGCCCTCGTGGGTCACGCGTACCGGGGTGGTCTTGTCGTGGCGGCTGAAGTTGTAGCTGACGCCTTTGGGGTAGTGCAGGTTGCGTTCGGAAAAGGTCATGTCTGGGCCTTGCTGGATGATGTTCTTTAATTGGGTGAAGTCTTCTTGATGGCCTCGAAGGCCTCGAGTGCGGCCTGGCGGCTGGCTTTCAGATCGACGATCGGGTCGGGATAGCCCGGGGTGCCGCCGGCGCCCGGGGCGTGAATATACCGTGTTTCGGTCTTCTTGAGCACCGGCAGAAAGCTTCGCACGAATCGCCCGTCCGGGTCGTATTGTTCCCCCTGGCGTTGCGGGTTGAAGATCCGGAAATAGGGTGCCGCGTCGGCGCCGCAACCGCCGGCCCACTGCCAGCCCAGGGTGTTGGAGGCGAGATCGGCGTCGACCAGGGTGTCCCAGAACCATCGGGCGCCGTGTCCCCAGTGCAGGCGCAGGTTCTTGGTCAGAAACGAGCCCACGACCATGCGCAGGCGGTTGTGCATCCAGCCGGTTTCCCACAGCTGGCGCATCGCTGCGTCCACGATCGGGATGCCGGTGCGGCCCTGCTGCCACGCGGCGAGGTCGGCCTCCGATTCGCGCCAGGGGAAATCTTCGAAGCGCGGGTTCAGGGGCTGTTCCGTCGTGTGCGGGAAGTGATAGAGCACATGGTGCGCAAAATCGCGCCAGCCGAGTTCACGCACGAAGGACTCGGGTCCCTTGTGATCCAGGCTGACGCCGGCATCGCGCAGTGCGCGCAGCACCTGGCGCGGCGAGACCTCGCCAAAATGCAGATGCGGTGACAGCCGCGAGGTGCCGTCCTGGTCGGGACGGTCGCGGCTGTCGGCATAGCCTGCGATCGCCTGCTCGAGGAACCGCTCCAGGCGGTCCCGGGCGCCACGCTCGCCGGGCGTCCAGGTGGCGCGCAGGCCGCCGGCCCAGTCGATTGGTGGCAACAGTTCCAGGTCGTCGAGCATCAAGGAACGCGGTGGTTTCCCGGGCGCCGGCAGGCGGGAAGGGGCGGGGAGCGGGTTCTGTTCGATCCCGCGCTGCAGGCAGGCGCGCCAGAACGGGGTGAAGACCCTGTACGGGCCGCCCTGGCCGGTCTCGACATCCCAGGGCTCGATCAACAAGGCCGCGTTGAAGCTGCGAACCTCCAGTCCGTCGGCGCGCAGCCCGGCCTTGATGCCCTGGTCACGCAGGACGCGAGCGGGTTCGTAGACGCGGTTCCAGTACACGGCCTTGGCCCCGGTCTCGGCGACCAGCTCGCGCAGGGTGTCGAGGCTCGGGCCGGCGCGCACGACCAGAGGGCTGCCGGCCTTGTTCAGCGCCTCGTTGAGCGACTGCAGGCTGTGGTGCAGCCACCAGTTGGAGGCGGCCCCGGGGGGCCACTGCAGGTCCTCGTCCGGGGCATGAATGAAAACCGGGATCACGGCCCCGCCGCGCTCGACGGCGGCATGCAGCGCGGGCTGGTCGGCCAGGCGCAGGTCCTGGCGCAGCCAGACGAGGGTGGGTCCGGGCATCAGAGTCGCTCCCCCTGGCGCAGCCGTTCGCGGATCGCGGCGGCCTGTGTGCGAATGGCCTGAAGGCGTTCGGTGTCCATCTTCTCGACGTGCTTCCACTGCAGCGCGGTGCGCGGATGATTCGCGAAGCGATCGCGGTGGCGATCGAGGAAGTCCCAGTAGAGGGTTGTGAATGGACAGGCGTCGTCGCCCAGCGCCTCGGTCGGGTGATAGCGACACTGCGTGCAGTAGTTGCTCATGCGCTGGATGTAGCGCCCGGTGGCGACATAGGGCTTGGAGGCCATGCGGCCGTCATCGGCGTGCTGCGACATGCCGATTACGTTCGGCATCTCCACCCATTCCACCGCATCGACGTAGATGCCCAGATACCACCCGTGAATGGCGGCCGGTTGTACCCCCAGCAGCTGCGCGAACAGGCCGGTGACCATCAGGCGCTGGATGTGGTGGGCATAGCCAAGACGCAGGGTCTGCCCGATGGCTTCGTGCAGGCAGTGCATCTCGGTGTTGGCATCCCAGTACAGCGCCGGCAGGGGCTCCCCGGCTTCGAGCGCGTTCCACTCGTGCCAGCGCTCGCCGAAATGGAAATACAGGCCGCGCACATACTCGCGCCAGCCCAGGATCTGACGGACAAAGCCTTCCGCAGCGGCCAGCGGGGTATGGCCACTGTGCCAGGCGCCTTCCGCCGCAGCGATTACCTCGCGCGGGCCGAGCAGGTGCAGATTCAGTGCGGCGGACAGGCGGGCGTGGTACAGCCAGGGCTCGCCGCCCCACATGGCGTCCTGGTACCGACCGAAGTATGGCAGCCGGTGGGCAATGAAATCGTCCAGTGCTTCGCGCGCCTGTGCGGGCGTGACCGGCCAGTCGAAGTCCTCGCAGCGGCCGGGGAGGTCGGGCAGCTGCTCGGCGATGGTCTGGATCACCTTGCGCGTGAGGGCGTCGGGCGGGAAGGCTTTTGGCGTTGGCAGCCGGCCGGGGCCTTCGCGGCCGAAATGCCGCCGGTTCTCGGCGTCGAAGTTCCACTGGCCGCCGGCGGGTTCGCCGTCCTCCATCAGCACATCAAGGCGGCGGCGCTGGTCGCGGTAGAAATGCTCCATCCGCGGTTGCTTACGGGCCCCGGCCCACTCGGAGAATGCCTCGAGCGATACCAGGAACAGCGGGTCGGACAGGACGGTGAGCGTGACCCCGGCGCTGCGGCAGGCCGCCTCCAGTCCGCGCTGTACGCGGATTTCGCCAGGTTGCAGGACCTGAACCTCGCACGGACGCAGGCGGCGCAGATCGGCCTCCAGGACGGACTCGAGCGTGTGGTGCCTGTGTTCGCCCAGGGCATGGTAGTGCAGCGTCCACCCGTCCTCGCGCTGGCGCCGGGCGAAGTGTCGCATCGCCGAGAGGAACAGCACCGTACGGGCGGTGTGTGACGGGACATGCAGCGATTCGCCCGGCACCTCGGCCATCCACAGGGCGTCACGGGACGGGTGCAAGGCCTCCAGAGCGGGGTGTGGCTGGGCGAGCTGGTCACCTAGGACCACCAGTAATCTCGTCGGGTGGTCGTTTGCGGTCGGAGGTTGGCCGGAGTCCACGAGCCGTGGTGGACCGGCTCAGTGAGGCAGCTGTCGGCTGAGGAGTTCGGCCGCTTCGAGCGGCGCGCCGGGCAGCACTTCGATCTCGCGCTGATGATCCATCTGGGCGAGTTCCAGCGCGGCGGAACCCGCCAGATAGCAGCGCGGACCGGGACGACTCAGGATGGCCTCGACGCGCGGCAGTTCGGGCGAACGCATCAGCTGCGAGGATCCATGGATGATCACCGCAGGGGCCGACAGACGCTGCACCAGTGCCTCTAGGGCCTGGGGGCTGGTGGCGTCGAACAGCGGAAGGGTCTTCAGGCCCCGTCGGGCGCAGGCCAGCTGCAGTAACATCCCGCCCACTTGCTGGTGCCCGCCCCCCAGTACCAGGCACGGGATCGAGGGGCCCTCGCAGGCCCGGATCGCGGCGCGCAGCTGGTCGGAAAAGGCCGCGGTCGCCCAGGCCGCGAAAACCGCCAGGCGAACCTCGCCTTCGGGCGAGTGCCGCGATTCTTCCCGCAGGCGCCGATAGACCTCGAGAAAGGCGCTTTCATGCACGCCATTCCAGCCGTGGCGCATGACCAGCCGCGCGTAGGTCCTTTCCAGCTGACCAACGTCCAGTTCCGCAAC
Organism: Thioalkalivibrio sp. HL-Eb18; assembly: GCF_000364985.1. Lineage (NCBI taxonomy): Bacteria > Pseudomonadati > Pseudomonadota > Gammaproteobacteria > Chromatiales > Ectothiorhodospiraceae > Thioalkalivibrio > Thioalkalivibrio sp. HL-Eb18. The sequence continues at coordinate 27,794 of NZ_KB822965.1, read as the reverse complement.
GGAGGCGTAGAGCGCCTCGGCCAGCGGGTCGAGCGTGTGGGGCGCGATGCCGGGTTTGCTGGTGCCCGTGCGATTGCGGTCGGCGGGCGCCTCGGCCTCGGTATGCGATGAGGGGGGTATTTCGGTGATCGCGTTCTCGCTGGCCAGAACTCGATGGACCTGGGAGACCGGTATCCCCTGGTCGAGCAGTTCCAGGATGCGCTTGATACGTGCAATGTCGTCTGCACTGTACAGCCGATGGCCCTTGGGGGTGCGCATCGGGCGGATCAGCCCGTAGCGACGCTCCCACGCGCGCAGGGTGACGTCATTGATCCCGGTCTCCGCGCATACATGGCGGATGGGATAGAGACCTTCCTGTTCGGACGTGCCCAATTGTGTCGCGCTGGCCATAGGTTAATTGTACAGCTTCTGTACGGATCATGTACTGCGTGTTCAGGCCGAGCATCGGCCGTACGCATGGTTGCCGTCAACCCCGGTTCCGAACGCCCCCTGAGATTGGTCACCAGGCTTTCATGGTGTATCCCCGTTGGAATGAACCCGACCGAGCTTTAGTCCCCTAATAGGGCAAAGGATCCCATATGGAGGCGAACCATGCCGCAGGACGGACACAGAGCGCGACATCCGGTCATTCGGGCCAGTTCCATGCTGGGCGTGATTACAGCCCTGTCCTTGGCTGTGGCCATGCCGGTGCAGGCCAATCCCGAAATGGCAGAGAGTATTTCCCCGTACCTCCGGTTGCATGTCGACGACCCGGTACAGTGGCGTGCCTGGGATCCTGCGCTGCTGGAGAAAGCCCGTGAGGAACAGCGCCCGCTATTGATCTCGAGTGGGTACTACTCCTGCTATTACTGCCATGTCATGCAGGAGGAGAGTTTCCAGGACGATGGCATTGCCGAGCGCCTGAACGAGCATTTCATCCCGGTCAAGGTCGATCGCGAGGTGAACGGCGCGCTCGATACCTATCTGCTCGAGTTTCAGCGCGCGACCGCCGGGGCAACCGGCTGGCCGCTGAACGTGGTGGTCACGCCCGAGGGGTACGCGCTCACAGGCGTGGTGTATGCCCCGCGTGATCAGTTCGCGGAGTTCCTGGACGGCATTACCGATCGCCTCGAGGCAGACTACGACAGGCTTCTGGAGCTCGCTCGCCGCGGCAGTGACGAGCTCTCCGAACAACTGCGCAAGGGCGAAGAGCCCATGTCGGACAGTCGGGCGGCGCGTCTGCCGCAGGTCCTCTGGAACGCAATGGAACGCGAGGCCGATGACCTCCAGGGCGGGTTCGGGAGTTCGACCAAGTTCCCGCATTCGCCGTGGCTGCGCGCGATGCTCGAGGCCGAACAGGCTGGCAAGGCACCGGACTGGGTCCCGGAATTTCTCGAGATCACGCTGGACGAGATGAGCGGGTCCGGGCTGCGTGACGTCCTGGGTGGCGGGTTCTTTCGTTATTCCGAATCGCCGGACTGGGACGAGCCGCATTTCGAAGTGATGCTGGAGGACCAGGCCCAGCTGGCATGGATTTACCTCAAGGCGGGCAAGCACTTCGATCGCGATGACTGGGTCGATATCGGCCTGGAGAACCTCGATTTCGTGAAGCGCGACATGGCCCTGCGCGAGGATGATCTGGGCGAACAGGCCGACGTCGGTCCCGAGGGCTTTCGTGGATTCGCGGCCAGTCTCTCGGCCATCGACGAGCAGGGGCGCGAGGGCGGTGCGTACCTGTGGCCTGAGGAGGACCTCGACGCTGCGTTGGCGGAGCACGAGCACCCGGAACTGGTGCGGGCCTATTTCGGGATGGAAGGGCCCTCGGTGTTCGACCTCGGATACCTGCCACGTGGAGGCGATTCCATCACGCAATTGGCCGAGCGCTTCGAGCTCGACGAGGAGGCGGTGCGGGAGCAGGTGGACAGTGGCCGCGAGGCCCTGATCCAGGCTCGCGAGGAGCGCGGTCTGCCGCGCGACGAAAAGGTCCTGACCGGGGCGCATGGGCTGCTGCTTTCCGCGCTGTCGCTTGCAGCCGACCACGACGAGCGCTTCGAGGAGGCCGGAGAGGCCGTGCGCTCGTGGTTGCTGGAGGTGGCCGAGTCGCCCGACGACTTGCCGACGCTGATGGGCCTGCCGAGCGACGATGCCGGCGGTGCGACGCTGAACGACTACGCCTATGTTGCCCAAGGGCTTCGTGACTGGGATTCGGTACGCGACAGTGGTGATCGCGACGCCGCGATCGCCTTGCTGGAGACGGCCTGGGAGCGTTTCCGCGACGACGACGGTTTTCGCTCCGAGCCGGAACCCCCGCTGCCCGGGATGATCTCGCAGCGCTTCCATCCGGCGGTGCATCGGCCGTCGCCAACCACGCTGATCCTGCGGATGACCGAGGGCTGGCTGGAGGAGAGCGACGCGCTCAAGACCGCGTTCGAGGAGTATGACCTGCGCCCGGGGCTCGGCGTCGAGGGACAGCCGAAACATCACGCGCGGCTGATCCTCTGGTTCCAGGAACGCGACTGATCGCCAGCGCCCGGCGTGCGGCGCACCTGTCCGGCGCCGTGGAGGCTGGGTCTGGTTCATCCTCTGGTGTTTACGGTGGCTTCTGTCCGCCGCCTGCCATGCGCTGTTTCGGCAGCGCGCCCCGCCCGTTGTTGATCAAGAACGGGCTTCTTTGCTCGTGCAAAGAAGTAACCAAGAAACACGCCCGGGATTCGCCCAGGAACCTTGCTCCGGCCGCGCCAGGCCGGCGGCGCTGAAACTCGCTGCGCTACGCTTCGCTCAAACAGTCAGCGCCCCGTTTCTATTTTGAATCGGCCGGCCTGTCACGCCCTCCACAAGGGGCTCATATCGGGAGGGAAGGTCAAAACAGGCGGTGTTCCAGCATCAGAGGTAAGCCCTGTGCTGTAGGGTGCCGTTGAGCGCAGCGAAACGCACCATCCCAGCGTCGGGGCAACCCTGATGCGATTCGCTACGCTCATCCGCATCCTACGGTGGGCTCCGGCGCCCGCTGGCGGGCGCGGCACGCCATGGCCGCAGGCCGAGCGTGCCCAGGATGTCGGGACACCTTGCCTCCATCCATTGGCACGAACGTCAGAACCGCCGTTGTCTTGACCTTATCCCCCCGTATGAAGCCCCTTGCGGAAGGGTCCTCGGGACGGACGATTCAAAATAGAAACGGGGGCGCTGACTGTTTGAGCGGAGCGTAGCGCAGCGAGTTTCAGCGCCGCCGGCCCGAGGGCCCTGGAGCAAGGTCCCCGGGCGGAATCCGGGTGCGCCTCGACGGGTACTTTCTTGGGCAAGCAAGAAAGTACCTCGGGGTGCGCTGCCGAGACAGCGCTTGGCAGTATGCGGGCCGAAGGCACGTAAACACCGGATGATGACCTGGGACCAGCCACAATAAGGTAGGCGGTCGGACGAAGCCACGGTAAACGCCAGAGAATGAACCAGGCTCAGCCTCAACGGCGCGGAAGGTGGCCGGGGGGGCTACCTGGGTGTTAGCCCGGCAGGGCGGTCGAGGGGGGGGCTCAGTCGCTCGCTTGGGCGGCGCGTTCTTTTTCGGCCTGGTGCAGGCGCTGGAGCATGGCCTTGAGCACCTTCGGGTTGCCGGCGACGACATCACCGCGGCGCAGCACATCCGGGTTGCCGGCCCAGTCACTGACCACGCCACCCGCCTCCTGCACCAGCAGCAGGCCCGCCGCGATATCCCAGGGCTGGAGGCCCATTTCCCAGAAGCCATCGAAACGCCCGCAGGCAACCCAGGCCAGATCCAGCGCGGCGGAGCCAGGACGGCGCACACCGGCGGTACCCGGCACCAGGTGGCGCAGGCTGCTGAGGTAACGCTCCAGATCCTGGCCTTCGCGGAAGGGGATGCCCGTGCCCAGCAGGGCGCCGTTGAGGTCCTTGCGGTCGGAGACGCGGATGCGACGGCTGTTGAGAAATGCCCCGGCACCCCGCGTCGCGGTGAACAGCTCTTCCTTCAGCGGGTCGTAGACCACTGCCTGTTCCAGTCGTCCCTTGTGCTTGAGTGCGATGGAAATGCCGTACTGGGGGATCTCGCGCAGGTAGTTGGTGGTGCCGTCCAGCGGGTCGATGATCCAGACGTATTCGCCGTCAGCCCCGTCCTGCTGTCCGCCTTCTTCCGCCATGATGGTGTGATCGGGGTAGGCGCGGCGCAGGGCCTGCACGATCGCCTGCTCGGCGGAGAGGTCGACATCCGACACCCAGTCGTTGCGGGCCTTCTCGCGCGTGTTCATACGATCCGGTCTTCCCCAGGCGCGGGTGGTGATGCGTCCGGCCTCGCGAGCCGCCGATACCGCCGTGTTCAGCATGGGGTGCATGGGGTGTCTCCTGGTGTCCTGAGGGGTGTCCAGCGGGCGCGCGCACGTGCCGCGGAAAGGCCGCGAACAATACACAAGCGGCTCTTTTTTGGGAAGTCGCAGGCACCGGTGTGTACAATCCGACGCCTTGAACGAAGGGGGTTCCGCATATGGAGCAATGCCTGGGCCGGGTGCGGGTCGTGCTGGTGGGCACGACGCATCCGGGCAACATCGGCTCCGCTGCACGCGCGATGAAGGCCATGGGGATCACCGATCTGGTGCTGGTAGCGCCAGAGCGGTTCCCGCATGCGGATGCCACGGCGCTGGCCTCCGGGGCCGATGACCTGCTGGCGGGGGCACGGGTAGTGGACGACCTGGCGGCTGCGGTCTCGGACTGTGTGTGGGTCATTGGCACCAGCGCCCGGTTGCGCACGCACTCGGTGCCCGTGCTGGGTCCGGACATCGCGGCCGAACAGGTGCTGACGCAAGCGGCCGAGGGGCCGGTCGCGCTGGTGTTCGGGCGCGAGCACAGCGGGCTGACCAACGCCGAGCTGGATCACTGCAACGCCTTTGTACAGATCCCGACTGTCCCGAATTTCAGCTCCCTGAATCTCGCTGGCAGCGTGCAGGTGATGACCTATGCCTTGCGCATGGCCGCCCTGGCCGGAGAGTCGGCCAGAACGGCAGCCGAACCGGATGATGCGCGCGACCCGCTGGCGAGCCAGGCGGAGATGGAGGGCCTGTTCAGCCATTTTGAAAAGGCGCTGACGACCATCGAAGTGCTGGATCCCGAGAACCCGCGTCATCTGATGCGGCGTCTGCGCCACCTCTATATGCGCGCGGGGCTCAGTGCCAGCGAGGTGCGCATGCTGCGCGGCATATTGACGCACACGGAGCGTGGCCGCTGAGGCGGGCCGCGCGCGGAAGTGATACCTTAGTAAATGACTCAGGAATGAGGCCGGACCATGTTTGACAGGATGCGCGAGGATATCCGCTGCGTGTTCGCACGCGACCCCGCCGCCCGCAACGCCTTCGAAGTGTTGACGGCGTATCCCGGTCTGCATGCGCTCTGGTATCACCGGCTGGCGCACTGGCTGTGGAACCATCGTATGCGCTGGCTGGGGCGGGTGATCGCCAACTTCAGCCGCTGGGTAACCGGGATCGAGATCCACCCGGGCGCGAAGATCGGGCGGCGCTTCTTTATCGACCACGGCATGGGCGTGGTGATCGGCGAAACTGCTGAGGTCGGCGACGATTGCACGATCTACCACCAGGTGACCCTGGGTGGCACCAGTTGGGAGGGCGGCAAGCGCCACCCGACGCTGGGCAACGAGGTGGTCATCGGTGCGGGGGCCAAACTGCTCGGCCCGATCCACGTGGGTGACCGTGCGCGCATCGGTTCGAATGCCGTGGTGCTGAAGGATGTCCCCGCGGATGCGACCGCGGTGGGAATCCCGGCGCGGGTCATCGGTCCGCGGCCGGAGCCGGACCCGCGGTTTCAGCAGATGGCCGACCGCATGGGCTTCGACGCCTATGGCGTGGCCCGCGACATGCCCGACCCGGTGGCCAACGCGATTCACCGGATCGTGCATCGGGTGCACGAACTGGACGAGCGCATGGACAAGGCCTGCCAGGCCCTGAAGCGTGCGGGGATCGACCCCGGTGAGGTGGTGGGCGATGCGGACTCGAGGCCGATCGAGCCCTGCGATCTGGAGGGGCTGGAGCCGGACGAATGTGAAGTGCCCCGGCCTGCGGAAAGCCAACAAGAACGTAAACAGCAGGGGAATACTTGATCGTTTTGGTCGGGTATTCTAAGCTGCGCGGCAAATGAGCAGGAAACAAACACAGCCATGAAACTGACGACCAAAGGACGCTACGCCGTCACCGCCATGCTGGACGTGGCGATGCACACCGAGAACGGCCCGGTATCGCTGGCCGAGGTGGCGCGACGCCAGAAACTGTCATTGTCCTATCTGGAGCAGCTGTTTTCCAGGTTGCGTCGGCAGGGCCTGGTGAACAGCAGTCGCGGCCCGGGTGGTGGCTATGCGCTGAGTCGGGAGCCCGAGGGTATCTCGGTGGCCGATATCATTGTCGCGGTGGACGAGCCCGTGGATGTCACGCGCTGCGGCGGCAAGGCTAACTGCAATTCCGAGTCACGCTGTCTGACGCACGACCTGTGGACGGATCTCAGCCAGCAGCTCTACGACTTTCTCAGCAGTCGGACGCTGGCGGACGTGCTGGAACGGCATCAGGCGCAGATGGCACAGGACGGCGTGAAGAAAGTGGTCATGCACGGCGACGCCCTCAAGGGCGGTGCAACGAAATCGAGCAATGCGACCGCCTGAGGCGGTCGCGAAAGGAGTGAACACGAAATGAGTGACCTGAAACTGCCCATCTACCTGGACTACTCCGCGACCACGCCGGTCGACGAGCGTGTGGCCGAGAAGATGACGGGCTGCCTGACCAAGGACGGCCTGTTTGGCAACCCGGCTTCGCGCAGCCACAGCTTCGGCTGGGGTGCGGAAAAGGCTGTGGAGAATGCCCGCGAACAGGTTGCCGCGCTGGTTGGCGCCGACCCGAAGGAGATCATCTGGACCTCCGGCGCCACCGAGTCCGACAACCTGGCGATCAAGGGTGCCGCGCATTTCTACCAGCGCAAGGGCAAGCACATCATCACGGTCAAGACCGAACACAAGGCCGTGCTGGATACCGCACGCCAGCTGGAGCGCGAAGGTTTCGAAGTGACCTACCTGGGCGTGAAGGACAACGGCCTGGTGGACATGGATGAGCTGCGGGATGCGATTCGCGATGACACGATTGTCGTCTCCGTGATGCACGTGAACAACGAGATCGGCGTCATCCAGGACATCGAGGCAATCGGCAACCTGTGCCGCGAGCGCGGAATCGTGTTCCACGTGGACGCCGCTCAGTCCGCCGGCAAGGTTGCGCTCGATCTGTCCAAACTCCCGGTCGACCTGATGAGCTTTTCCGCGCACAAGGTCTACGGCCCGAAGGGTATCGGTGCGCTGTATGTGCGCCGCAAGCCCCGGGTGCGCATTGAGGCGCAGATGCACGGCGGTGGCCACGAGCGCGGCATGCGTTCCGGTACCCTGGCGACCCATCAGATTGTCGGTATGGGCGAGGCCTTCCGCGTCGCCGGAGAGGAAATGGGCACCGAACTCGAGCGCATCCGCATGCTGCGCGACCGTCTGTGGGCGGGCCTCGACGGTATGGAAGAGGTCTACCTGAACGGCGACGCCGAACAGCGGGTCGCGCACAACCTGAATGTCTCGTTCAACTTCGTCGAGGGCGAGAGCCTGATCATGGCGCTGCGTGACATCGCCGTGTCCTCCGGTTCCGCCTGTACCTCGGCGAGCCTCGAGCCGTCCTACGTGCTGCGCGCGCTGGGCCGTGACGACGAGCTGGCACACAGCTCGATCCGCTTCTCCATCGGTCGCTACACGACGGTGGAAGAGGTCGATCACACGGTCGAGATCGTGCGCGCCGCGGTGGCCAAACTGCGCGAGCTCTCCCCGCTGTGGGAGATGTACCAGGACGGCATCGATCTGAGCACCGTCGAGTGGGCGGCCCACTAAGGGCCCGCTCGACTCCATTAACGCAAACGCGTACTACGCAACAGGAGAACGGTCATGGCTTACAGTGACAAGGTTCTGGACCACTACGAAAATCCGCGCAACGTCGGCAGCTTCGACAAAAACGACGAGTCCGTCGGCACCGGCATGGTCGGCGCCCCGGCCTGCGGCGACGTGATGAAGCTGCAGATCAAGGTCAACGACGACGGCGTGATCGAAGACGCCAAGTTCAAGACCTACGGCTGTGGCTCGGCCATCGCCTCCAGCTCGCTGCTCACCGAGTGGGTGCGTGGCAAGACCCTGGACGAGGCGAGCCAGATCAAGAACACCCAGATCGCCGAAGAGCTGGCCCTGCCGCCGGTGAAAATCCACTGCTCCGTGCTGGCCGAGGACGCGATCAAGGCGGCCATCTCCAACTATCAGGAACGGCACGGTCAGGGCGAGCAGGCCGAGCAGAAGACCGCCTGAGGTGCCTATGGCGATTACACTCACCGAACCGGCGGCCGAGCGCATCCAGAGCTTTCTTGCCCAGCGGGGCAAGGGCCTGGGCGTGCGCCTCGGGGTCAGGACGACCGGCTGCTCGGGCATGGCCTATGTGGTCGAGTTCGCGGACGATATCGAGGACACCGACACGGTGTTCGAGGATCGTGGCGTGAAGCTGGTGGTCAACCCGAAATCGCTGGTCTATCTGGATGGCACCGAGCTGGACTTTGGCAAGGAAGGCCTGAACGAGGGCTTCAGGTTCAACAATCCGAACGAGAAGGCCCGGTGCGGCTGCGGTGAAAGCTTCAGCATCTGAGTGATGCTCGCATCCGGGGTGGTGCATGGTGGTTGCCTGGCAGCCACTGTCCCACCCCGTTTTGCGTTGGGTGACCGCCGCCCCGTTGCCAGTCTCTCGTTGCGAGGACAGCAGGACGTCATGACCGATCCCTTCGAGCAGTTCGACTTGCCGGTCGCCTTCGAGATCGACCGTCAGCAGCTGGCCGAGCGCTTCAAGCGCCTGCAGGCCGAGTTGCACCCCGACCGCTTTGTCCGCCAGGGCGACCAGGCGCGGCGCATGGCCGCCGCCATGGCGGCTGATGTCAACGAGGCCTATGCCATCCTCGACGATGACTACCGCCGTGCGGTGGCCTTGCTGGAGCGCAATGGTATTGCGTTCGACCCCGAACGCGATACCAGCCAGAACATCGAGTTCATCGAGGCCCAGATCGAGTGGCGTGAACGCCTGGAGGAGGCCGAATCCGCCGGCGACCGCGAGGAACTGGACGCGGTGGGCATGGAGCTGGAAAAGGCACGCGATGAAGCGCGCTCGAAGGTCGCCGAGGCCCTGGCCGATCCAGCATCGCCCGGGGCACAAGCCAAGGATCGCGTGCTGGAACTGCGCTTTTTCGACCGCCTGCTGACCGAGCTGAAACGAACCCGACAGAACCTGGCGCGCGGCTAGTCCATAACCAGCCGCGGCCTCCAAAGGAGCCGATTTTCCATGGCGTTACTGCAGATCACCGAACCCGGAGCCGACTCCGCCCCGCACCGGCGGCACCTGGCGGCCGGGATCGACCTGGGCACCACGCATTCGCTGGTCGCCACCGTGCGCAGTGGTGTGGCCGACACCCTGCCGGACGAGCAGGGCCGCCATATCCTGCCTTCGGTCGTGCACTACGGTGCGGATGCGGTCAGCGTCGGGTACGAGGCGGCCGAGCATGCGGCGGACGATCCGCACAACACCATTGCCTCGGTCAAGCGCCTGATCGGCCGGGGCGCGGCGGATGTGGCCACGCTGTCCGGCGAGTTGCCATTTCGGCTGAAGACCGGGGACTCCAGCGTTCCGCGGATCGAGACGGCCGTCGGGGACAAGACGGCGGTGGAGGTCTCGGCCGACATCCTCAATACCCTGCGCGAACGTGCCGAAGCGACACTCGGTGACGAGCTGGAGGGCGTGGTCATTACCGTGCCCGCGTACTTCGATGACCCCCAGCGCCAGGCCACGCGCGATGCAGCGCAACTGGCGGGCCTGAACGTCCTGCGCCTGATCAGCGAGCCGACCGCCGCAGCGGTCGCCTACGGGCTGGACCAGGCCGAAGAGAGCACCATTGCGGTCTATGACCTCGGTGGCGGGACCTTCGATATCTCCATCCTGCAGCTGCGCCGCGGGGTGTTCGAGGTGCTGGCGACCGGGGGCGATTCGGCTCTCGGCGGCGACGACATTGACCGTGCAATTGCGGACTGGCTGCTGAATCAGGCCGGGATGACCGGCGAAACCGACCCGCAGCGTCTGCGCCGCGTGCTGTTGTCCGCACGCAAGGCCAAGGAGGCCTTGACCGATGCCGACAGCACCCGGGTCGAGGTCGTGCGGGCCAATGGTTCGAGCTTCACTGCGGATCTCGACCGCGCGACACTGGTGGACTTGGCCAAGCCCCTGCTGGAGCGCACTATGACGGCCTGCCAGCAGGTGCTGGAGGATGCCGATCTCGCGCTCGATGCCATCGACGAGGTCGTGCTGGTCGGGGGCTCCACGCGCATGCCGGCGGTTCGCGAGGCGGTGGAGCAGTTCTTTGGTCGTGCGCCGCATGCAGGGATCGACCCCGATCGCGTGGTCGCCATCGGGGCGGCCCAGCAGGCGGACATCCTGGCGGGCAACAAGCCGGATACCGAGCTCCTGCTGCTGGACGTGATCCCGCTGTCGCTGGGTCTGGAGACGATGGGCGGGCTGGTCGAGTTCATCATCCCCCGCAACACCACGATCCCGGCCACCCGCGCGCAGGACTTCACCACCTTCAAGGACGGCCAGACCGCGATGTCGCTGCACGTGGTGCAGGGCGAGCGCGATGTGGTCGATGCCAACCGCTCGCTGGCGCGTTTCACCCTGTCCGGTATCCCGCCGATGGTCGCCGGGGCCGCGCGCATCCGCGTGACCTTCCAGGTCGATGCCGATGGGCTGCTGAACGTGACCGCACGCGAGCAGACCCAGGGCGTGGAGGCGCATATCGAGGTCAAGCCGAGCTACGGCCTGACCGACAGCGAGATCGAGCAGATGCTGCGCGATTCCGCCTCCTCCGCGCGCGAGGACATGGAGGCGCGGCGCCTGCGCGAGGAGCAGGTCGAGGCGGACCGCGTGCTGGAGGCACTGGATGCCGCGCTGGAGACGGACGGCGATCGTTACCTCGAGGCCGAGGAGCGCCGGACCATCGAACAGGCGCGCGACGCCCTGCGCGCCGAACGCGAGAAGGGTGCCGATCCCGACGCCATCGAGGCTGCGCGCAAGCGCGTGGAGCAGGCCTCCGAGGCCTTTGTCGCGCGGCGCATGAATGACAGCATCCGGCGCGCGCTCGCCGGACACAACGTTAGCGAATACGACGCAGGGAACTGACCATATGCCCCAGGTAATCTTTCTGCCCCACGAGGAAATCTGCCCGGAGGGGGCCTCCATCGAGGCCGAGCCGGGTGTCAGCATCTGCGATCTCGCGCTGAAGAACGGCATTGAGATCGAACATGCCTGCGAGAAGTCCTGCGCTTGCACGACCTGCCACGTCTACGTGCGCGAGGGCTTTGACAGCCTCGAGGAGCCGACCGAGGACGAGGAAGACATGCTCGACAAGGCCTGGGGGCTGGAACCGGATTCCCGGCTCTCCTGCCAGGCGATCGTGGCCGATGCCGATCTGGTGGTGGAGCTGCCGAAGTATACGATTAACCAGGTCTCCGAGAACCACTGAGGACAGCACGATGAAATGGACCGATACGCAGGAAATCGCGATCCAGCTGGCGGATGAACACCCGGACGTGGACCCGCGCAACGTCAACTTCATGGACCTGCGACAGTGGGTCATGGAGCTGCCGGAGTTCGACGATGACCCGAACCGTTCCGGCGAGCGCATCCTCGAGGCGATCCAGCTCGCCTGGATGGAAGAGGCCGACGTCGACGACTGAGTTACCCGTCGCCTTCGAGGGTGTGCTCGGCCTCTTCCTGCTGATGGTGCCATAGGCGCGCATAGGCGCCACCCTTTGCCAGCAGCTCGCGATGCGTGCCGCGCTCGACCACCCGGCCGTGCTCCATCACCACGATCTGTTCGGCGTCCATCACAGTGGACAGCCGATGGGCAATGACCAGCGTGGTCCGGCGCACCGAGATCTCGTTCAGCGCCCGCAGGATCGCCTTCTCCGATCCTGAATCCAGCGACGAAGTCGCCTCGTCGAAGACCAGGATCGGTGGATCCTTCAGCAGCATGCGGGCGATCGCGATCCGCTGTTTTTCCCCGCCGGAGACCTTCAGCCCCCGTTCCCCCACAATCGTATCCAGCCCGTCTGGCAGCTGCGCGATGAAGTCGTCGAGGTGGGCGAGGCGCACCGCGCGGCGAATGGCTTGCTCGTCCGCGCCTGGCTGGCCGTAGGCGACGTTGTAGCGGATGCTGTCGTTGAACAGCACGGTATCCTGCGGCACCACGCCGATGGCGCGGCGCAGGCTGGCCTGCGTGACCTCGCGTATATCCTGACCGTCAATGGTGATGCGCCCGCCGTCCACGTCGTAGAACCGAAACAGCAACCGCGCCAGAGTGGATTTGCCGGCCCCGCTGGGGCCGACCACGGCCAGCTTGTGCCCGGCCGGGATCTCCAGCGAGACGTCGTCGAGGATGCGCCGGTTGCCGTGGTAGCCGAAATCCACATGTTCGAAGCGCACCGTGCCCGCCCGGACTTCGAGATCGGGGGCATCCGGGCGGTCCTCCACCTGCACGGGCTTTTCCAGCAGGCCGAACAAACGCTCGATGTTGGCCAGCGACTGGCGGATCTCGCGATAGACGAAGCCGAGGAAGTTCAGCGGCATGAACAGCTGAATCATGTAGGCATTGACCATCACCAGATCCCCCAGTGACATCTCGCCGGCAGCCACCTGACGCGTGGCCAGCAGCATGATCACGGTGATCGCGGCGGCGATGATCAGCGCCTGTCCGGAGTTCAGCAGCACGAGCGTGAGGACATTCTTGGTGCGTGCCTGTTCCCAGGCCGCGAGCCCGCGGTCGTAGCGTTCGGCCTCGAAGGACTCGTTGCCGAAGTACTTGACGGTTTCGTAGTTCAGCAGGCTGTCGATCGCGCGGGTGTTGGACTCGTTGTCGCGGAGGTTGGCCTCGCGCACGAAGCGCGTGCGCCATTCGGTGATCCAGATCGAGAAGGCGATGTAGACCGCGACCGCCACCAGCACCGTGACCATGAACACCGGCCCCACGGCGATCAGCAGGATCACCGCGACCAGCGCGATCTCGATCAGGGTCGGCAGGATGTTGAATACGGTAAAGCGCAGCAGGAAGCTCATGCCGCTGGTGCCGCGCTCGATGTCGCGCGCCAGGCCGCCGGTCTCGCGGGCCAGATGAAAACCCAGTTCCAGCCGGTGCAGGTGCTGGAAGACGCGCAGCGAGGCGCGGCGCATTGCACGCTCGGCTACGCGCACGAATACCGCGTCGCGCAGTTCGCCGAACAGCGTACTGCCAAAACGCAGTAACCCGTAGCCGATCACCAAGGCCACCGGTACGGCCACCAGCGCCTCGGTGCCAGCATCCTCGAAATGCTCAACGATGTATTTCAGTGCCAGGGGGATGGCGACCGTGGCCAGTTTGGCCAGGCCCATCAGCACGAGCGCGAGGATCAGCCGTCCACGAAACTCGGCCAGATAGGGCAGCAGGCTCTTGAGGATGCGCCAGTTCACCGCCCCGGGGGTTGGGGCGTCCGGATGGCTCGCGTGGCCGCGCATTCAGGCGTGCTCGACACAGTTGCGGCTGGCGCGTTTGGCCGCGTAGAGCGCCCGGTCGGCGCGCGCGATCAGGCCCTCGGCCGTATCGCCCGGTTCGAGGGCGGCGACGCCGAAGCTCGCGGTGAGCGGCGGATCGGTCCCGAAATCGTGCTGCTCGATCGACTGGCGCAGGGTCTCGGCGAGGCTGGAAGCTTGTCCGGCGGTGGTATGGGGACAGAGGATCAGAAATTCCTCGCCACCCCATCGCGCCGCCGTATCCGTCTCGCGAAGACGTTCATGCAGCAGTTGTCCAACAGCCCGTAGTACGTGATCACCTTGCGCGTGGCCCTGGTGGTCGTTAATGGCCTTGAAGTGATCGAGATCCACCATGATGGTGGCCAGCGGGCTCGATTGCCGCCGTGCGCGTTCAAGTTCGTCCTCAAGGGCGTGGTTTCCCTTCATTCGGTTGTGCAGCCCTGTGAGGGGATCCGTGGTCGCCAGGTGTTCCAGGTGTCGCTGGACGTTTTCCAGGTCCTGCGTGCGGTCGCGGACCATGCGTTCCAGTACCTGTGCGCGGTCCTCCAGTTCCTTGATGGGATAGGGCTCGCCTTCACCGTGGATGGTGGTGGGGAACGACCCATGCAGGTGAGCCAGGCGCCAGGCGCTGCCTTCCCGCCGAAAGACCAGCGTGCCACGCAGGTGATGGAGGTGAACGGACTGGTCGTGAATGCGGGTCTTCATGTCAAAGGCGATCATCGCGAGTGCGACGTCCGGGTGCGGAAAAGTGATGTGTTCCCGATGAATCGCATAGTCGAATGGTTCCGGGGCCTGCTCGATGTCGCGCCGGACGATTCGCACGACGTCCTCGGGGGAGAATGCGGCCTCGTCGACCCCGGTGCCAAAACCGCAGACTTCGGCTGAATGGAGCGCCAGTAGCCTGTCAGTATCACGGCGGCGCAACCAGGTATCGAGGTAGTCGCGCACCGCGGCGTGCACCTGCTCGTGGGCTGGGTCGGGCATGGGTTCGGGTCCTGCGGTGGGGAGGCGATTGGCGGGTGACGCTCGGCATCCTGCGAGGTGGACGATTGTAATGAATCTACACGCCCGTGCGAGAACGTGACCAGCGTTCGGCGAATTGTCCTTCTCGGTGTGGCTTGCCCGGTGCCAGGCTTGCAGGCTCCGGGGGGTTTCGGCAGGCTGCGTTATGCATTGAACCTTGGAGTTACCCTTGGAACCGACACGTCTCGCCGCCGGGCACGCGCAGGGAAGCGCACCGGCCACCGCGCCGCTGGACATCCTGCGCGAGACCTTCGGCTATTCCGATTTTCGCGGCCAGCAGCAGGCGGTCATCGAGCATGTGACCGCCGGCGGCGATGCCGTAGTGCTGATGCCCACCGGCGGCGGCAAGTCGCTGTGCTACCAGATTCCGGCGCTTGCACGGCCGGGCTGTGCGGTCGTGATCTCCCCGCTGATTGCGCTGATGCAGGACCAGGTGGCGGCCTTGCGCCAGAACGGGGTGGCCGCGGCCAGCCTGGATTCTGGTCAGAACGCCGAGACCGCGCGCGGCGTGCTGGCCGCACTCCATGCGGGCGAGCTGGATCTCCTGTACCTGTCCCCGGAACGGCTGTTTGCCTCGGGCATGCTGGAGCGTCTGCAGGGGATCGAGCTGGCCCTGTTCGCGATCGACGAGGCGCACTGCGTTTCCCAGTGGGGCCACGACTTCCGGCCGGAGTACGGCCAGCTCGCGGTGCTGGCCGAACACTTCCCGGATGTCCCGCGCATGGCGCTGACCGCCACGGCCGACGGGCCGACCCGCCAGGAGATCCGCGAACGGCTGCGGCTGGAACAGGCCCGCGCGTTCATCAGTTCGTTTGACCGTCCCAATATCCGCTATCGCGTGGCCCAGGCCGATGGCGGGCGCGGGGGTGCCCCGCGCGACCGGCTGCTGCGCTTTATCCGCGAGGAGCATTCGGGCGAGGCGGGGATCGTCTATTGCCTGTCGCGCAAGAAGGTCGACGCGGTAGCCGAGTGGCTGGCCGAGCAGGGGGTTCCCGCGCTGCCCTATCACGCGGGCCTCTCCGCCCGCACGCGCGCGGAGAACCAGACCCGCTTCCTGCGTGAGGAAGGCGTGGTCATGGTGGCGACGATCGCGTTCGGCATGGGGATCGACAAGCCCAATGTGCGGTTTGTCGCGCATATGAACCTGCCCAAGAGCCTGGAGGGTTACTACCAGGAGACCGGGCGCGCGGGGCGCGACGGGCTGCCGGCCAATGCCTGGATGGTCTACGGCCTGCAGGACGTGGTGAAGCTTCGTCAGATGCTGGAGGGCTCTCAGGCCGGCCCGGAGCGCCAGCGCATCGAGCAGCAGAAACTGGACGCGATGCTCGGGTTCTGCGAGATCACGAGCTGCCGCCGTCAGGCCCTGCTGGCGTACTTCGACGAACACATGCCGGAACCCTGCGGGACCTGCGACAACTGCACGGATCCGCCCGCGACCTGGGATGCCAGTGTGCCGGTGCAGAAGCTTCTGTCCTGCATCTACCGCACCGGTGAGCGTTTCGGGGCCGGGCATGTGATCGATGTGCTACGAGGTTCGTCGAGCGAGCGCCTGCAGCGGCTGGGGCACGATCGGCTCAGCACCTACGGCATCGGCGCGGAACTGGACAAGATGCAGTGGCGTGGGGTGGTGCGCCAGTTGCTGGCCCGAGGCCTGCTACGGCTGGACGACGAGGGCCATGGAGGGCTCAAACTGGATCCCTCCTGCCGCGGCGTATTGCGCGGGGAGGAATCCATCCATCTGCGCGAGGAACAGGCGCGCCCACCACGCACAGCCCGCCCGGCGCGGCGGGATACCGCCCGCAGTGTGTCGGCCATGGACCCGGAGGACCGGGGTCTTTGGGAGCGCCTGCGAGCCCTGCGCACCGATCTGGCGCGTGAACAGGGGGTCCCACCCTATGTGATTTTCTCCGACGCGACTTTGCTGGAAATGGTCGCCAGTGCCCCGCGTACGCCGGAAGAGATGTCCGGGATTACCGGGGTGGGGCAGCACAAGCTCGAGCGCTACGGGGATGCCTTTATTCGGGCCATCGAGGGGCATTTCGGGCTATAGTGGTGCAAACGCGACGGGGTCTGTCCCATCAAGCAGGGAAAGGCCCGATAACAAGACGACAACAGCCGGGGAGACCGCGTGAGCCATACCCCTTTTCTGAAGGATTTCTACGAACTCCGGGATGGCCAGTTGGTGGTCACTCCCGAACAGGGCAGCGACTTCGCCAAGACGCTGGCGGGCGATTTCAACCCGATCCATGACGCCGACAATCGGCGCTTCTGTGTGCCGGGTGATCTGCTGTTTGCCCTGGTGCTGGATACGTTCGGCGCGAGCGCGAACATGCATTTCCGTTTCACCAGCATGGTGGGCGGGCATGTGCCGTTGATCTTCCCGGACAACCCGGGTGATGCCTTTGCCATTACGGCGGACGGCGGCAAGAGCGTGATCGAGGTCGAGCGTTCCGGCCGTGTGATCAATGATCCGGATGTGATCGAGTCGCTGATCCGCAGCTACGTCAGTTTCTCCGGGCAGAACTTCCCGCATGTGCTCGTGCCGCTGATGGAGGAGCACGGGGTGATGGTGAACCCCAAACGCCCGCTGGTGATGTACGAGCGCATGGGGTTCCGCTTGCCGGAGCCACTGGCCGCGACGGCGGGTGTTCCCGAGCCGCGGCTCAAGGATGCGGTGATGACCGTCCATGGCAAGCGCGGGGAAATCCGCCTCGACTACGAGCTGGTGATCGACCAGGCCGTGGTGGCCGAAGGCAGCAAGCATCTGGTGCTGAGCGGGCTGCGGCCGTTTGATGCGGCGGACGTCGAACAACTGGTGGCCGACTACGAGGGCTGGAAGGCCGCTTACATCGGCGAGGTCCGCGCGCGGCGGGTGGTCGGATAAAACAGACCGCCTAGTCGGCGGTGTCGCGCGCGTGTTCGGCCAGGATATCGCGTGGGATGATCGCCAGCGTCTCTTCGTGCGTAGCGCGCAGGAACACCCCGGGCGCACAGCCGGCCTTGTAGGCCTCCAGCCAGCGCCCGGCACAAAGGCACCAGCGGTCCCCGGCCTTCAGGCCCGGGAATCCGAATGCCGGGTTGGGTGTGCTGAGGTCGTTCCCTTTCGCGCGCGAGAACTCCAGGAATTCCTCGGTCAGTTCGGCGCAGACGGTGTGAATGCCCTGGTCGTCATGGCCGGTGGCGCAGTCACCATCGCGATAGAAACCGGTGACGGGATCGGTGCCACAGGGTTCCAGTGGACGACCAAAGACGTTGCGGGATTCGAAGCGCTGCATCAGTCAGCATCTCCTGTCGAATGATCTGCCCTGCAGGATATCGAAGTCGTCAGCGTACCGAGCGGTTCCTGCACGCTTGGTAAGCGATCATCCCGGATTGCATCCTCGGGGCTCTTTACACGGGTCGAAACGTGAGGTGGTCGGCAGTTTTTCGGGTGGACCGGAACGCCCCGGCCTGGCAAACGGACTCACGGGCAGGAACCCACGCAAGGAGTAGGTGACATGATGTCGACGAAACGTTGGGTAATGGCGGCGGCACTGGGCGCGTTGTTTGCGGTGGGGACCGCTCAGGCACAACCAGGACCCGGTGGACCGCCGGGTGGTGCGCCCGGGGCCAGTGGCGATACGCCGGCCGGAGGCAACCCGCCGCCCGGCCATGGTGGGACGCCTCCGGGGCAGCAGCGCGGGGGCAGCAGCCCGGACCTGCCGGAGCCGCCGCGGACGTCGGGCCCGCCGAGCCCGCCCGAGCCGGGGGATGGCCCGCTGCCGGACCCGTCCGATCTCCCGGAGCCACCGACCCCGCCCACGCCCGATCTCTGATCGGTCTCTCTAACGGCTTCCTGCCCGCCGTGCACGTAGCGCGGCGGGCAGGGCCGGGTTCATCAAGACCGCATAGGCCATGGTGGCGGCCACCACGCCGACCAGGGGCGGCACGACGGGCGAGTAGTATGCCGACGCCGAGCCGGCGGCGTAGGCCAGCAGCCCCGGCCAGTGAAAGCTCGGGAGCCGGGTCTCGGCCAGTTGTGGATACTGCCCCCGGTGGCGCAGCCAGTAGTCGGCCATGATTACGCCGCCCAGCGGCGGGATGAAGGTCCCGAGCAGGATCAGGAACGGCACCAGGTAGTCATACATCCCGGCCACCGCCAGTGTCGTGCCGATAGCGGCCCCGAGTACCGTCACCAGACGCCTGCGCTGGGTGCGCAGCAGATTGCAGCCGGCCACGCCGAAGTTGTAGATCGTGTTGTCCTGGGTGCTCCAGATGTTGAGCAGCAGCATCAGCAGGGTGAAGGTCACGAACCCCTGCGCCAGCATCACGTGGACGATGTCCGCCTCGTGATAGATCAGCGCACCCAGCGCGCCGGTCAGTACCATCAACCCATTTCCCAAGACGAAGGCCGCCAGGGTGGCGATCACCGCAATGCGCGGTGTGCGGGCGAAGCGGGTCCAGTTGGTCGCCAGCGTCGCACCGCCCACAAACGTCCCGATCACGATGGTGAGCGCGGCACCAAAGCCCATCTCTGTTGCCGGGTCCTGTCCCAGCAGACCGCCGGGGCCGCCGACCTCGCCGACGCCAATGAACAGCGTGAACAGGATAAACAGCAGCATCACCGGAACGGCAACGCGGGAGAGCCAGTCGAGGCCGCGGTAGCCGATCATCGCGGTGATGCAGAAGGCAAAGCCGAACAGCACCATCAGCCCGACTTCCATGGCGTCCGGCAGGGCCGTGGTCTCCACCAGGATGATCGCGACGGTCGCGGTACCCCAGGCGTACCAGCCGATCTGGGTGAATGCGAGGATCACGTCGGAGAGCTTGCTGCCCCATTCGCCGAAGCAGAAGCGTCCCATCAGCACCGTGTGCAGCCCGCTTCGGCAGCCGATGTAGGCGAGGGTGGCGGCATAGGCTCCGAGCAGGAGATTGCCCAGCGCAATTACCAGCATCAGCTCACCGAAGCTGAAGGCGGTGCCGAGCGAGCCGCCGGCCCAGAGGGTCGAGGTGAAAAAGGTGAATCCGAACAGGACCACGGTCATGGACCAGAACCCCTTGCGGGCGTGGTCCGGTACTTCGCTCAGGGGGTGGTCGTTGTGGTTCACACGCGTCCGTCGGCTGGGGATCCGGGGGAGTGTACCGATGGTCGCGCTACTTCGCCTGACCTCCCAGCTCCCTCATTGTTTCCAGCCAGCGTTCGCGGCTAGCGGCATTGCCCCCGGACTGCCCGATCAGCGTGTGGCGCACGGGGCCCAAACCGCAGAAGCGGAAGACGTTGCGTTCCAGGCTCTTCAGACTGTGCGCGCGATAGAACCAGCGGTAGATCGGGGCCGGCATGCCCATGGTGACGACGATACGTACCGAGCGGCCCTTGAGGCGGGTATGGCGCAACTGATTCATGTCGCCGTCGCCCACAAAGGATGGCCGAAAGACCTGCTCCAGAAAGCCCTTGACCAGCGCGGGCATGTCGCCCATCCACAGGGGGTAGATCAGCACCAGGTGGTTGGCGACCTCGATCAGCTCCTGTGCTTCGAGGATCGCCGGGGGTACGGTCTCGTCCAGGAACTCGGCCTGGCTGCGCAGCAATGGGAAGTCCCGCTGGGCAATCGGGAACGTGTCCACTGCGAGACCTGCACGCTCGGCGCCCTCGCGGTAGGCGTCGGCCAGCGCATGGTCGAAGTGGCCTTCGGCCGGGTCCGGGTGGCCCTGCAGGATCAGGATGCGTGTCATCGGCCAGCCTCCGACTGCTCGGGAACAAAGCACTTGAATACGAGCGTAGCCCATCACTGCAGCCGTCTGGTTTTTCTGGCAGTAGCAGCGGCGGATCGGTGCACATCGATTCGAGTTTGCCCTACGATATTTCGGGTGCTGCAGTGCAGTGACGGAGACGGGTTGAAATGGCTTTTGATCCGGTAGTTCTGTTCTTCCTGCTCGGGGCGATTGCCGGGCTGGCCAAGTCGGACCTCAAGATCCCGATGGCGATCTACGAGGCACTGTCGATTTACCTCCTGCTGGCCATCGGCTTGCATGGTGGCGTGAAGCTGGCGGAAAGCGAGCTGGTGCCGCTGATTCTGCCCGGCCTTGCGGTGCTGATGGTCGGGGCCCTGATCCCGCTGCTGGCGTTCCCGGTGCTGCGCTGGCTGGGGCATATGCCGCGCGCGGATTCGGCCTCCATCGCCGCGCACTACGGGTCGGTCAGTGTGGTGACGTTCTCGGTGGCGGTCGCCTTTCTCGCGGCCCGCGGGATCGACTACGAGGGCCACATGGTGGTCTTCCTGGTGCTGCTGGAGATGCCGGCGCTGGTGATCGGCATCCTGCTGGCGCGCATGGGCACGAAGGGACCGGTGCAATGGGGCAAGACCATGCACGAGGTCTTTTTCGGCAAGAGCATCTTCCTGCTCGCCGGTGGGCTGGTGATCGGATTCGTGGCCGGTCCCGAACTGATGGACCCACTGGAGCCGATGTTCTTCGATCTGTTCAAGGGCGTGCTGGCCCTGTTCCTGCTGGAGATGGGGCTGGTCGCCTCGAGCCGGATCGCCGAGGTGCGCCAGTACGGGCTGTTCCTGGTAGTGTTCGCGATCGTGATGCCGGTGGTCTCGGCGATCCTCGGGATCCTGCTGGGCTGGGGCCTGGGCATGAGCCTGGGCGGTACGCTGCTGCTGGCCACCCTGTACGCGAGTGCGTCCTACATCGCCGCACCCGCGGCCATGCGGATCGCGGTCCCCAAGGCTAACCCCGCGCTGTCGATCGGGGCCTCGCTGGGGGTTACCTTCCCGTTCAATATTTTCCTGGGCGTCCCGCTGTATTTCTGGATGACCCAGTGGCTCTACTCGTTGGGAGGCTAGGGCAATGCAATCGGACGAGATGTTGCTGTTGACGGTGGTGGCCGAGGCCATCCTCGAGGACATCCTGATCGACGAGGTTCGCCGCCAGGGCGCGGCCGGCTACACCGTGTCCGACACCCGTGGCTGGGGCAAGCATGGCAAGCGCCGGGGCAACTGGCGCCAGGGCGGGAACATCAAGCTGGAGGTGGTCGGTTCCCCGGACCTGTGCGACCGCATTGCCAGACAGTTCAAGGAGCAGTACGAGGCGGACTATGGCCTGTTGATGTTCACCTCTCCGGTCACGCTCAAGAACTGAACCGAACCCGCGCGAGAACCTGGTAGAGGCCGGGGTTGCCATCCTGGCCGGATTCGATCAGCGCGACCTCCGCCGCGTTCCAGTGGATCGGGTGTTCGGGCCGGTCGCTTTCGGGCGGACGCGCGAAGCGGCGCAGGGTGACGTGCGGCAGGAACGGGTGATCCTCCGGCGTGACGCCACAGGCCCGGGCGAGGTCGCGCGCCCGGGCCGCGAGCGTGTCGAGCGCGGCCGGTGTCTCGGAGGGCCCGATCCAGCTGACGCGCGCCCGCTCGAAATGCCCAGCCGGTCCAGCGTGAGCGGGAAGGCCTCCTGCTCCAGCATGCCGATCTCCCGGGCGATGCAGTCGACCTGGGTGGCGGGGATGGTGCCGGCAAAGGCCAGGGTCAGATGCAGATGGGCCTTGGGTATGGGCCGGCCGGGGCCGCCCAGGCGTTTCGCCTCTTCATCCAGCATTTCCCGCGTGGCTTCGTCAGGCCAAAGCGCAATGAACACGCGGCGCCGGTTGCTCAAAGCGTCTCTCCTCGAACCGGTCAGGCGGCTCAGGGGCGGGGCAGATTCTCGCGCTGCCGCCGTTCCCACAGCGTTTTGCGGCTGATGCCCAGGGCGCGGGCAAGCTCGGTCTCGGTCATCTGATCCTGATTCTGCTGCACGAAGCGGCGGAAGTAGTCATTGAGGCTCGATCCTTCAGGGGGCGCGTCGCCGTTGCCCGTGGTCGGGCTCGATCCGGCCGTCCGGGCTCAGCACCCAGCCGCGTTCCAGGGCATTGGCCAGTTCGCGCACGTTGCCTGGCCAGTCGTGGGTCTCGAGGGATTTCTGCGCGGCTGGGGTAAGTTCGGCGGGTGGTCCGCCGTTCCCTGCCAGATCGGCGAGGAAATGCCGGGCCAGTGCCGGGATATCCTCGCGCCGCTCGCGCAGCGGCGGGATCGACAGCTCCAGTACGCGCAAGCGGTAGTACAGGTCGGCACGAAAGGCCTGCTCGCCGATCATCGCCTCCAGGTCGCGATGCGTGGCCGCCAGCAGGCGGACATCGACCTTCAGGTTTTCGTTGGCGCCCACCGGGCGGATCTCGCCGTCCTGCAGCACGCGCAGCAGCCGCGCCTGCGCGGCCGGGGCCAGTTCGCCGATCTCGTCCAGGAACAGCGTGCCGCCGTGAGCGGCCTGGATCAGGCCGGTGCGCGCCTTGACGGCGCCGGTATAGGCGCCTTGGGCATGGCCGAACAGCTCGGCCTCGACCAGACCTTCGGGGATGGTTGCGCAGTTGACCGCAATAAACGGCCCGGTTGCGCGCGAGCTGAGCCGATGCAGGGCCCGTGCCGCCAGCTCCTTGCCGGTGCCCGACTCGCCACGCAGCAGTACGGTGGACTGGGTGGTCGCGACCCGGTGGATCTGATCGCGCAGGCGCTGCATGGCCACGCTGTCGCCTATCAGGCCCAGGCCATCAGCGTCGGGATCGCGGTCGTTCCCCGCCGTTGTTGCGGCGGGGGTCCCGGCCCGCAGTGCGGCGCGAAGAGTGAGCAACAGGGCATCGTGATCGAATGGCTTGGCGATATAGTCAGCCGCGCCTTCCTTCATCGCGGTGACGGCCGATGGGACCGAGGCGTAACTGGTCATGATCACGGTGGGCGTATGACCGGCCTCGGCCAGTAGTTCGATGCCCTCGCCGTCGGGCAGGCGCAGATCCACCAGCATCAGATCCGGCAATTCCTCCCGCAGGGCGGCACGGGCGCTGGCGAGGTCTTCGGCCAGACGTACCTGGAAACCGTGATGCTCCAGGAACCGGCGCACGGCA
The DNA here is from genome assembly GCF_000364985.1 of Thioalkalivibrio sp. HL-Eb18. Taxonomy (NCBI): domain Bacteria; kingdom Pseudomonadati; phylum Pseudomonadota; class Gammaproteobacteria; order Chromatiales; family Ectothiorhodospiraceae; genus Thioalkalivibrio; species Thioalkalivibrio sp. HL-Eb18. The sequence continues at coordinate 4,220 of NZ_KB822965.1, read as the reverse complement.
CGGCGGATCGGGGCTTCGTCGTCAACCAGAAGGATGCGCGTCATGCGTGGTCGCCATCGGGTTTGTGTCGCGGCAGGATCAGGATAAAGCGCGCCCCGCCCTCCGGGCGGTTCGCGGCCATCAGGGTACCACCGTGGTCGCGCACAATGCTGTAGGCCACTGGCAGACCGAGTCCGGTGCCGTGGCCCGCGGGCTTGGTGGTAAAGAACGGCTCGAACAGCCGCTCCAGGCTGGATTCCTCGATCCCTGGCCCGCGGTCGTCGATGATCAGGTGGATATTGCGACCGCGAGCGCTCGCGCTGATCGATACCGTCGCATTCTCGGGCGAGGCCTGTTCGGCGTTGGTCAGCAGGTTGATGAATACCTGCAGCAGGGTCGCGTGCGAGCCGCGCAGGTAGTGGCCTTCGAGGCCGTCCAGATCAAAGCGCAGGTCCTTGCGTCCGGCGAGGCGGGTGAGGCGGATCGCCTCTTGGACGATGGCATCCAGCGCGATGGTCTCGAAATGCCCGGCGGAGGGACCTTCGTCGGCATGGGCGAAGGTGACCAGTGACTGCACGATGGCGTTGATCCGGCGTGTCTGCGCGAGGATGTCCTCGGCGGTGCCCCGAACCTCCTCGGGGTCTTGCTCCAGTGGGAGGTTTTGCGCCAGCGAGGCGATGCCCGTCAGGGGGTTGCCGATCTCGTGTGCGACCCCGGCCGCGAAGCGTCCGATCGAGGCGAGGCGGTCGCCGTGGGCGATCTCGGATTCCAGCTGGGCGCGTTCGGTGATGTCCTCGATCAGGACGATGCGGCCCTCCAGCCGGCCATGTTCGTCCTGGAGTGCGGATTTGTGGAGATTCAGCCGACGGTTGCCATCGGGCAGGTCGACATTGAGTTTGTACCACTGGCGATCCGGGCTTTCGATAAAGGCGGTCAGCAGCCCCGCCCAGGGGCTTTCGAGCTGCTGCAGATTGCATCCGACGGCCTGTTCGGTGCTGATCGCGGTGAGTTTGGCCAGGGCCTGGTTCCAGCCGGTGATCTCGCCGGTGGTGCCAAGGCTTGCGACCCCCAGCGGCAGTTCGTGCAGGATTTGCCGGTGGAAGCGGCGCAGGGCGTCCAGCTCGGCCGCCAGACCCGACAGGGGCAGGGCTCGGGTCTCGAGCTGCTCCTCCACCCGGCGCAGGCTTTCGCTCAGGGTGTGGCGCCCGGCGGCGTCGAGACGCAGGTGCTGGTCCACAATCATGCGGGCGAGCACCGGGCCCAGCAGGCCTGACAGGTTGCGCTCGATGCGCTCGCGCAGTGTGCGCAGGTCGCCGCGCGAGCGGGTGTGGCGCGGCAGGCCGAGGTCGTCTAGTGCACGCTGGACCTCGTGACGGGCGGCGCTGGCACCGAGCGTGGCGGCCAGTGCGGTCTCCATCTCGGTGACATCGCCGGCCAGCGGCAGGCCGCCGCCGGTCCCGGCCGATTCGTTGGGGCAGCAGGCGCGCCCGGCCTCGGTCTCCTCGCGGTTGGGGCGGGTCAGCAGTGATCCGAGCACAAACAGCACGGCATTGATGCCAAGGCTGCACATCAGGGCAAAGGTCCATGGGTCCAGGGCCTCGGCCCGAAGCATTGCCTGTGGGTCCGGGTAGCCAGCAATGATCCCTGCCTTGGCCATCAGCGGCAGCACCAGCGTCAACAGCCAGCCGGTGATGCCCGCGCCCAGCCCCAGCAGGAAGCCGACGCGGTTGGCCTGTTTCCACAGCATCAGCCCGATCAGCCCCGGCAGCAGCTGGGCCACGGCCGCGAACGAAATCAGGCCCAGCTGGGCCAGGCCCTCGACCACCTGCAGCAAGCCGTAGAACGCATAACCCAGACCGATGATGAACACGATCCACAGGCGGCGCCCCCACAGGAGCCGGGAATAGAGGTTGGCGGCGGCGCTGTCCTCGTCGTGCAGGCGCGTCAGTGGCGAGAGGTAGTTGGTCCCCATGTGGGCCAGGGCCAGCGTGGTCACGATCATCATCGCGCTGGCGGCGGAGAGCCCGCCAATGAACACCAGCAGGGCCAGCGACGGCGAGTCGAGCATACCGGCGATACCGATCGCGTAGTAGTTGGTGTCGATGCCGAGGCCCGCCGCCTCGCCGGCCCAGTAGAGCACCGGCATCGGCAGGTTCAGCAAGAGCAGGAAGGCGGGAAAGGCCCAGGCAGCCCGGTTGAGCGCCGCCGGGTTGATGTTCTCGGTAAAGAGCATGTGGAACTGGCGCGGCAGCAGGAAGGCGGCGGCAAACGCCAGGACCATCATCGCGAACCAGCCGCCCTCGCGCACCGGCGCATACAGCGCATCCACGGCCTCTGGATTCTCGGTCAGCCAGGTGTCCAGGCCGGAGAACCCGCCGAAGACTGCGTAAAGAGCGACTGCGGTGATGCCGAGGATCGCCAGCAGCTTCACGATGGACTCGAACGCGATGGCCAGTACCAGTCCGGCGTGTTTCTCGCGCGGCGCGATATGGCGGGCACCGAACAGGATCGCGAACAACGCGATGGTGGCGCTGAAGGTCAGGGCCAGCAGGTGCGGCGGCGTCTCGGCCGTCAGCACGCCCGCGGATTCGGCGACCGCCTTGATCTGCAGTGCGATGTACGGGAGTACCCCGGCCAGCATGAACAGCGCGACGATCGGGCCGGTCCAGCGGCTGCGATAGCGAAACGCAAACAGGTCCGCCAGCGAGGTGAGCTGCTGCTCGCGCGTCAGGCGCAGGATCGGGCGCAGCAGCCACGGGGTAGCGGCGAAGGCGAGCGTCACACCCAGGTAGATCGTCAGGTACAGGTAGCCATGGTCCGCGAGAAAGCCGAGGTTGCCGTAGAAGGTCCAGGATGTCGCATAGACGCCGAGCGACAGGCTGAACACCCAGCTATTAGCTGCGATACGCCCGATGCGCGGGACCCGGTCGGCCAGGAAGGCGATCCCGAAAAGCAGGGCCAGGTAGGCAACGCCGACTGCATAGATCAGGCCCAGGCTAAGGGTCACGGCGGCCTCCGGCAAAGGCGACGGCGACCAGGACGATGAATGCGGCCCAGCCGGCGAACGGCCACCACCAGGCCGGCGTCAGGTGCGCGACCCAGATCACCAGCGGGCTGAGGAACAGCAGTGCCCCAAGCAGGGCGATCAGGATCGCGCGTGAGGCACCCACTGTCAGCGCCTCCGGGGGGTGTGAAGCCGCGCGCCGCTGGTCACATGGGGTGGCGCGGTTGCTGTAATGGGGGCGGGCAGCATGGCGGCAGTCTACCCTGCGTGATCGCGGGTGGGCACTTCCGTGGCAAGTGGCAGGCGCGTGGCCAGAGGGTGTCCGGCCAGTTGATCCAGGGCCTCGGCCAGTTGTGTGGCCGGGTGGTCGGGACGGTCGCGATCGCTGGGCGGCAGTCCGATGCAGTCCAGAACGGAGGCGACCTGGGCACGGGCTTTGTCCTCGTGCAGTTCCTTGGCGCCCGTTGCCTTCGAAAGTTTGTGGCCGCGTCCGGCGACCACCACGGGGTGATGCGCGTAGCGCGGCAGGTGGGCGTCCAGAGAGCGGTAGAGCTGCATCTGACGCGGGGTCGACCCGAGGAGGTCGACCCCGCGCACGACGTCGGTTACGCCCAGTTCGATATCATCCACGACCGTGGCCAGCTGGTAGGCAAACAGGCCATCGGCGCGGCGGATCACGAAGTCGCTGCCCAGGGCCTCCAGGTCGAAGGCGACGGAGCCCAGGAAACGATCCTCCACGAGCCAGTGCGGCTGCAAGGCACGGGCGCGAATGGCGCGTGGTGGGCGCCCGGCGGGCGGGCCATGGCGGCAGGTGCCGGGGTAGATTGGGCCTTCCCAGCCCGGTTTGCCGTTATGGGCAAGGTCGCGCCGGGTGCAGGAACAGCCAAAGGCAAGGTCCCGCTCCAGCAAATGCTCGAGCGCGGCCTGGTATGTCGCGGTGCGATTGCTCTGGCGGGTGACCGGGCCGTCCCAGTACAGGGCGAAGGTCTCGAGTGCTGAAAGGATCGCGGATTCCGCCCCCGGCTGTACGCGCGGGCTGTCGACGTCGTCGATACGCAGATGCCAGCGGCCATGGTGGCTGCGGGCATCCAGCCACGAGATGACGGCGGCGAACAGGGAACCCGCATGCAGCGGGCCGGAGGGGGTGGGGGCAAAGCGCCCCACATAGGGGGTGCCTTGATTCGGGCTGGCGGTCGTCATGGCACCGCCATCCTGCCGCCGGATGACCTGCTAGGGA